>NZ_LOVM01000050.1:0-16591 GCF_001523445.1 Burkholderia sp. ABCPW 11
GATCTTTCACCGATTGAGTTTGAGCGGCGCTACGCGCTAAATGGCTCGTGAGTGTCTATGAAACTCTGGCCGGTCCAAAATATGAAAATTCCCGAATTAAAGCGTTTCGTCATCGAATGACGAACGTCGGAGACTCGCACGAACCGCGCGTAGCGCGAATGAAGACCGCGACCGCATGGTGGCGGTCACATCTTCTTTTTCAAACGGAAGGAGCGCCGAATCGTGCCGCGTGACGGCACATGGCGATTTCGAAATGGATTCCCTGTTCCGCTATGCTGCGGACCATGATCGGCATCGCAAAATGCTGCGAAGACGGCTCCAGTATAGAGACTCTTCACAGCGGAATGCAACAAAAACAACTGCCTGGAACATACAGACATCGCATTACGCGAGATCGCTGCCCAAAAACGTCGGCCCGTCCAACCTGGACAACGTGATCGGCGAGTTCGCCCAAGCCGATGCGGATGGCGCGCAGCACGCCGTTGCCGCGGCACGCAAGACGTTCGCGTCGTGATCGCTGTCGCCCTTACAACAACGCTTCGACGTGCTCGGTCAGACGTTGTTCGATTCCAGCTGCACGCCCCCGATTGTGCGCCGGGTTGTTCAAATGTTGCGGACGGCGACGATCAGGCGATTGGGGTTCGCGAAGCGACTCGCGAGGAGCGAAGCCTTGCTGCATGGGCCTCTGCCAGTGGGTACCGTCAGACTTCGGCGTCGTGGAACACATAGTCGAGCGCGGCATTGCGCCGGGCAAATGCTTCACGGCGCGCATGCGCCGTGGGCAGTGAGATCGCTCGGATCGCTTTGGCGGGATACGGAGGACAGGACGCCATAGCTGCCTGCCTCATCTCGCCAGAAACGAGATGCCGGACAACACGCCGAGCGCGCCCACCACGATCCGCCCCTGAAGGACTGCCTGAAGTCGGCATGCGTCGTCGTTCGGCACGGGCACGCAGACCACATCCACCTCAATTCAGATAGGTCACCCCGTCCTGATAGCTTAGGTGTTGCAGCACGGGATCATCGACGTGGGCAGCGATGAGATTCATCGATGCCGGGAAATAGCGGTATCCGTATTCGTTGAGCATGCCTTTGATGGCTGCCTGATCGGATTTGATAATTTCGATCGCCAGTATCGGCTTGAGCGTCTGCAGCGTGTATCGCGCTCCGCGCAGCACGTCGACTTCCATCCCTTCGACGTCGAGCTTGAAGAAATCGACGCGTTCGAGTCCAAGCGAATCGATACTGATCATGGGCACGCGCGTTCCCTTTGACGGGTCGTACGAAATGCGCTGCCCGATATCTTCGGTGTTCCCTCGCTGGCGTAATTCGAGACTGCCGAAGCTGGCGTGCGCGAAATAGTCCGGTTGTGGAACGATCAATTCGCCGTTGTGCTCGCCCAGAGCGGCAAGCTTCGCGCGTGCATTCAGGCAATTGTTGAGAGCGATGTTGCCCGCCAGTGCATAGTAGACAATCTCCTGCGCTTCAAAACTGAGCACGCGTCCCCAGCCGTGCATGTGACGAGCCCATTCGATCGTATGCACGCCGATGTTGGCTCCGCCATCGATCGCCACGACACCATCGCCGAAATACTGCTGCCGGCGGCTAAGCAGCGCGAGCGCGAAGGCGACTTCACTCGCGTCATAGCTCGACTGTTGCAGGATCTGCTGTCCGACACCGTAGACGCCTCCGGAGGCGTCTACGTTGTAGTCGTTGCGATTGACGATCATCGTTCCATGATTCGAGGCTGCGAGTATGAACGCGACGGGGCGATGGGGAAATGACATTTGACGGCGCGCCTATCAGGAAATTGTTCGGGTTGTCCAGTTGGTGGGAAACGGAAGACGGCATGCCATGGCTGCCGCCTCATCTCGCGAGAAACGAGATGCCGAACAACACTCCGAGCGCGACACCCACGAGCCGCCCCTGAAGGACCGCCTGCAACCGGCTTGCATCGTAGGTCCTCATGGGCGAGCGCTTCGCCCTGATCAGCGCCACGACGGACGGCACGATCAGCACCGAGGTCACCAAGGCAATCCCGCCCGCGACAGGCCTCCACCCATCGGCAGGCAACTGCGTGAGCGACTCGATCGCGTAACCCGCGAACGGCACGGCAGCAGCGCCGCAGACGAGTCCGAGCAGTGCGCCGCGAAACAGCGCATCGGTGTCGTAAGAGATATCCATGTCATGCGGATCCTGATGGGCCGGGCGCGCCATGCCGATGTCTGTGCAACAGCCAGCACGGCCCCGGTGATAGTGGAGAAAAGTTGTCATGCCAGCACCTGCCGTTGCAGGGCGGTACGCACGCGGTCGATCACGCGGGTCCAGTCGCCTGGCGTCTCCTGACGGAAGAGCCGCGCCGACGGGTACCACGGTGAATCGTCGCGACCGTCGAGCCATCGCCAGCAGCCATCGAAGCGGCACAGAATCCAGACGGGCTTGCCGAGCGCGCCGGCGACATGGGCAACGGACGTGTCGGCGGTGATGACGACGTCGAGCGTGGAAATGATGGCCGCGGTGTCGGCAAAGTCTTCCACCTCCGCCATCGGATCGAGCGGGCGCAGTCCAGCCGGAATGCCAGCCATCTGACTGCGTGCCGCCTCGCCCTTCTGGAGACTCACAAAGGTCGCACCGCGCACGTCCAGTAGCGGCAACAGGGCTGCGGCGCTGAGCGAACGCCGGCGATCGATCGCGCTGGCGCCCGGCATGTCCGGCCGAGGATCGCCCGCCCACACGAGACCTACCCGGAACCCGTCCGCTGAGATGCGACGACGCCACCGTGCCGCTTGCGCATACGATACGCGCAGATAAGGCACGTCCGCAGGCAGCGTCGCGAGCGTCGTTCCCGTGTGCAACGGCAAGCTCATCAGCATGCAGGCGTAGTCGTGTTCGGCCAGATGCGATGCGTCATCGTTCGGCACGCATACGTCGACGCCCTCGAGCGTTTGCAGCAATCGACACAGAGTGCGCGGGCAGACGAGCGTCAGTCTCGATGCCCCTTTTGCCTTCAAGACGGAAAGGTAACGGGCAAACTGCACGCAATCGCCCAGCCCCTGCTCGGCCCACACCACCATCGATTTGCCCGCCAGCGGCTGACCGCGCCATTCCGGGAACCCCAGTGCGGGCCGCACGTGACAGTGTGCGTCGTCACCCCAGTGCGTCGATTCGACGTATCGCGCCTCGTACAGCGCCCAGCCCTCTTCATAGCGGCCCATCGCAAGCAGCACCAGGCTCAGATTGAACGCGGTGGGCGCGCGCTCCGGCGCGGCGGCCAGCCCTTCCCGCAAGTACTGTTCGGCCTCGATCAGACGGCCCGCGTCGTGCAGCAGCCGCCCGAGGTTATTCAGCGCCTCGACCGACCCCGGATCGAGCTCAAGTACGCGCCGGTAGAACGCTTCGGCTTCGGTATAGCGCTGCTGGCGATGCAGTAGCGCGCCCAATGCGCCGGCTGCGTCTCTCAGATCCGGGTCGAGATGCAATGCGTCGCGAAGGCAGGCCTCGCCCTCCGAAGCCCGGCCGGTCGCCACGAAAAGCAGCCCGAGGCCATGATGCGCGAGAGCGTCGTCAGGGTCGAGCGACATCGCGTGCCGGTAAGACCATTCGGCCTCGGCCGCACGATCCGTTTCCTGCAACAGACCGGCGAGATAGACGTGAGCCGCGGCGTGTCCGGGCATCGCCGCGATCACGTGTCGATAGCAATCCTCGGCCTCCGCGAACTGCCGGTTTCCATGGAGAAGCAGCGCCAGGTTGTAACGCGCGTCGACGTAGTCCGGTGCGCGTTGCAGCGCAGCGCGGTAGCAGCGTTCCGCTTCGATCGCGTCGCCCGCACGTTCGCGCAGCGCACCGAGATTGTTCAGCGCTTCCGGATGACCTGGGTCGAGCCGCAGCGCCATCCGGTACAGCCGTTCCGCGTCGGACAACGACTCGCGGCCATGTGTCGCGACCGCTTCCTCGAAGAGCTCGTTCACAGTGCCTGCCTGCCCGGGTGCATCAGAAGTGCGTGTCATCGCGCAATCCATCGCGAACGCCTCGAACATAACGCGGCCTGAACTGACTGCCCAGCCTGAAGGCAGGCATACGCCGTGCCGGCAGGCGGGGCCGCGAGCGCTGCAGGGCACCGAGGTGCACGAGTTCATCGATCGCGTCGGTCCATCGTCTGACCGTAAAGCCGCAGACCGCACGCAAGTCGATGTCGGGAATGGGCCGCCCCTGGCCGAAATCGAGCAATGGCACGACCAGTAATGCGACCAGGAAGGCATCGTCACTCAATGCATGCTCGACGAGTTGCGTAAGGAAGGTCCGTTGCACATGCGAGAGTGCCTCATGCAATGTCTTGACCGACATCGCGCCCGGTATCGTGAAGTCGCCGGGCACATCGATTGCAGTATCGCTTCGCATACAAGCCTCCCCACGCTCAAAGCGGCACGAACTCGACGCGCCGGTTCGCAAATCGGCCAGCGGCAGTCAGTGTGCCGGCCACCGGGCGGTCGTCGCCGACTCCCTGCGCAACCAGGGATGCAGCCGGCACGCCTGCCTTCACGAGGAAACCGCGGATGGCATCGGCGCGCCGCTGTGTCAACGCGAGCAGCCCCTCGCCGTCGTCCGCACGGTCCGCATGGGCAACGATCGCGAGCCGCGGCGCCTGATTGCGTGCCGCACATGTCTTCATCAGCTGGGCGGATGTCGACAGGTTCTCGGTCGCGGACGGTGGCAGCTTGTCGTCGCCGGCGGCGAAATCGACGACCTGCCGGTTCAGTGCACCGGCTACCTGCCCCGGGTTGCACATCGAGTCGGCCTGAAGCAGCGCGGCCATGGCGTGCAGAAAGGAATCGGTGGAACGCGAGAGCGCTGCGGCCTGGTCGAACACCTGCACGTCGAACGCCGGCCCGAGCGTCTGCTGCAAACGCTGACGCCAGCCCTCCGCGTTATCCGGCGCCAGACCGCCGAGCATCACGCGATGGCGCTCGACGGTGAGTTCGGCGCCCGGCACTGCGATGAACGGCAAAAGCGCGTCGAGGTGGTCGAGCCAGACAGCGGCCCCCTTCCCGCCGGCCCTGAGCCATGCCGAAAAGTGCCCCTTGCCGAAGCGCGCCAGCAGCGGGTCTACCACCGCTCGACGCTGATCGTCGCTGTCGAGCAAGGCCTGGACGGCAGGCGCTCCCGAGGCGTTCGTGTGCGTGACGAGCCACGTGTCGGCCGCAAGCGCTTCGGTGTCCGTGGCGTGCGCCTGGGCCGCGGGTTCGGCGGCTGCGGTAGCGTTCGCGGCCACCGGCGTGACCGCACCGGAAGCCACGGCCGAATCGCCGACTCGCGCAGCCGCGCGATTGACCGATGCATCACCCGCGTCCGCCGACCGACCTGCCGCGCCGGTCGCCCCAAGGGGCGCGGATGAAACCGACGTAGCCGGCGTCAGCATGGATATGACCTCGGCCACTCTATCGCGCTTCGCCCAGACGGCAAGCGTAACGAGCGCGACGACAAGTATCAGCACCGGCACCCACCACCGCGCACGGCGCACGACCCGTGACGTCTGGCGAGACACGTCCGGATTCGAAGCCGCGGCATACGCAGGCGTCGCCATCGAGCCGATGTAGTGCACGTCGTTCGCATAAACTTTCCCGGCCGCGAAACGGGCGTAATCAGGCGTGCCCGGCTGCGTCGTACGCTGCGCGATCTCGACTTCGGCATCTACGGCGGGCGCGGGGACGGCGCCCAGGTCGGTCCGCAGCGGACGGATGCCGGCGACGGCATCGGACGCGTGGTCCGGCATCGTCCCGCCAGCGGGGCCGTCGGAAGCCGGCGCGTCGGGCACGCGTGAATGGTTCGCGGCCAGGGGGTTCTCATCCGCCCGCACATGCGCCGAGGCGATCGTATCGGCACTCGGCCTATCGTCCGAGTGCCGGGGGGACACTTGCCGCGGGTGGAAATCCGCCGTAACCGCAGCGAGCCGCACCGCGATCGTGTCGGTCAACGCATGAACATTCGGGTACCCGAAGAGGGTTGCGACTCCGTCCTCCATGCCGCTAGCGACAGACGGAAGCTGGCTTGCCAGCAAGCCGGGAAGTTGCGTGACGTCGCCCTGCTCCAGCAATACGTGATGCTTGACGAGCCCTGCAAGCATCGCTGCTGCCATGGAACAGAGCACACTTGCCGGCTGCGTCGGCACGCCGGTGCACACCGCGATGTGATCGCTCAATACCGCCACCGGTATGTCGGTCGCGTGAGTCGCGAGCACGTGGCCCTGGTGCTCGAAATCCTTGAGTCCGGCGGTTGTCTCGACGAGATGCGCACACTCGCTGCCAATACGTGCATTGCTGTCGTACGACATCAGCGCGTCAAACACAGCCTGCGTATCCTCGCACCCATGTGCGGCGCGCGCCGCGAGCGCAGCAATCAACACCGGGCCGGCGCAGCGCAACACGTGTGCGACGACGTGTGGTGGCAGTCCCATTCGGTCCGCGATCCGTTCCAGTACAGTAGCGTCAGCGCACAGTTCCAGCGCCTGCGCAAGATTGATCCGTTTCAATGCACACCCCCGTAGTGCTTCTGGCCGTCATATCGACAGCCGTTCAAATATCAGTTACATCCGCGCTCGCTTCCCGCCCCTTCGCACGCGCACCGGCTGCCCGGACGCAGTTGACGGTTGCAGGCGCCGCGCGATCTCCGCACGCAGTTCGCTGTCGTCAGTGAACCGCCAGTCGCCACACTCGCCGCGGATGCGCACACATCCGGCGTAGATCTGGATCACGACGTCGTCGCCCCATGCCTCCCGCAACTGACGCAGCCGGGTCAGTTGGCTGTGGCTCAGGTAGAACGGCCAGTCGCTTAGCCGTGCATGGCGCTGCTCCACGTGCGGTCCGGGAAAGCGAGACGCATCCGGTTGCGTTCCGGCAGGACCGGACAGCTCGTCTTCCATGAGTGCGTCACGCGGCAGTCCGGTCGGCGATCTCGGTGTGCTCGCGCGCATGCTCGGCGAGGTCGCCCGCAAGCGCGTCGAGAACCGGGGACCACTGTCCATACGCCGGCTGGCGGTAAAGCCGTGCCGTCGGATACCACGGGCTGTCGGTGCGCTCGCTCATCCATGGCCAGTGCGGGTTCACATCCAGCAGCAGCCAGACGGGCACACCGAGACCGCCTGCGAGATGGGCAACGGACGTACACACCGTGACGACCAGATCGAGACTGCCGACGAGCGCGGCCGTATCGTCGAACGACGTCAGTTCCTCGGTGTGGTCGACCAGCTCAAGACCGGCGTCGCGCATGCGCTGCACGTCGGCCGCCGCATCGAGCTGCAGATTGACGAACGTCACGTCCTCGACGCCGGCAAATGCATGGGCATAAGCGAGCGGATCGACCGAGCGCATAGCGTTGCGCTGATGGCTGTGGCTGCCCGTCCATACGAGTCCCACGCGCAGTCGGCCGTCGTGATTCAGGCGTGTATCCCACGCACGGGTTTGCTCCGGATCGGCTTTCAGATACGGCACCGGACCCGGCAGCTCGGCGAGACCGAGGCCGAGCATGAATGGAATACTGGCAAGCGGCAGATGGAAATCGAACGACGGAAGCGGCCGTTGGTCATGGGGTACGATCGTCGGCACGCAATCGCCCAGACTACGCACGAGCAGCGCGTGCAGGCTGTCGACGCAACAGTAGACGAGCGTGCCGCCCTCCTGCTCGACGCGCGCAGCGATGGCCGGCACGAAACGGGCGAATTGCAGTACGTCACCGTGGCCCTGCTCTCCCCATACAAAGAGCGTCTTGCCGGCCAGCGGCTCGCCGTTCCACCTCGGCGCAGGCAGGTTCGGCACGACATCACGTAGTTCGAGTGAACCATTCCAGCGCGCCTCGTGACTGCGCCAACCCTCTTCGTAGTCGCCCAGCATGAGTTGCAGCATGGCCTTCGTCCAGACGAGCGACGCGTTCTGCGGATCCAGTGCGAGCGCTCGCTCGGCGACTTCGAGCGCAGCCGGAAACGCCTGCAGCTCGCGCAGCACATACGAATAGGTCTGCAGCGCGGTAACGTAGTTCGGCGCAAGCGCACAGGCGCGTTCGGCCGCGACGAGACTGTCGTCGATCTCGCCCGTCCGCAACAGCGCGGTCGCCAGATTGGTCCAGGCGAGTGCGTGGTCGGGATCCTCGGCGAGTACCGCTTCCAGCAGTTCCCTTGCTTCAGCGTATTGCCGCAGCTCGAGGTGCGCGGCGCCCATGTTGTTACGCAGCATCGGCAGGCGAGGATCGAGCCGCATCGCGTGGCGATAGGCGTCCAGAGCCTGCAGGTGATGACGAGTCTGCTGATGCGCAAGGCCTAGGCGGAACCAGGTATGCGCGTCTTCGGGGGCGCGCTCGCAGCGAACCATCGCGATCTCCCGAGCGTCGTCGTGGTGACCGAGCCGCAGCAGCACGTCGATCCAGTCCACCATCCAGTCGTCGCCGCGCGCGCCCTTGTCCCATGCACGCTGAAACCAGCCGTTCGCGCCGGTATCATCGCCGAGGCGAATGGCAAGGCGGCCGCGCTCGATCAGCGCGTCGACGTTCGCTGCGTCAAACTCCAGCGCGCGGTCGAGCAGGTACCTTGCCTCCTCGAGGCGGCCTCGCAAACACCACAGGCGGCTGGCGATCACCAGTTCCCGCGGCCGCTTCGAATCCATGACGCGATGCGCGTCGAGCAGTCGCCACGCGGCGATCAGCTCGCCGCGCGCGATCATCGCTTCCACCTTGTTCAGCCAGGTCATCGAGTTTTCTCTCCAAGCAATAGACGGACGGTGTGCCGATCGGCCACCTAGGCGGCCAGCGCCGCTACAAGTCCAAGTAACAGTCCTGCAAGACGGACGCACCACAGCCGATCCGGCGGGCTGCCAAGTTCGTCCAGAGCCGGCCAGCGGTGCAGAAGGCGTCGCGCGAGAGGCGGGCCGACGAAGAGCACGCCTGCGGCCAACGCACTCGCGCACACGGCGCGCGCGATCGGCGAAGCCGCATGATGAATCGGCACGCGAGATGCCAGTTCCTCGACGGCCAGCGAGGCTTCCCATGCCGTCAGGAAACCTAGCGTCACATTGACCGTCAGCGCACCTCGACGCGTCCGAGCGAGCTCCCTTCGCATTGGCGCCACCATCGTGTGCATTTACGCCCAACGCAACAGGCGCAGCACGAACAGCAGAACCACGGCCCCTCCGATCGCCACGATCACCGAAGCTACAAAGCCGCTGCCGACACTGATGCCGAAAACCGATGCCAGCCACCCACCAATGAACGCGCCGGCAATACCGACGAGGATGTCAACCACAAATCCGAACCCGCTCCCCTTGACGATCAGTCCTGCAATCCATCCCGCAATGGCCCCGACGACCAGCCACACCACACATTGCGCGAGCGTCATATCCGTTCTCCCTGTCGATGATTGATGGCGCCGACAACATGCCGGCGCCGCCTGCTGCATTGCCCTACCGTTCTCTGTGATACCTGCTACTGCCAACTGATGCCGTGCGGCGTCCGTCTCGCCCGCCGTGCTCGGTGCACCTCACTGCGCCATGGACGCCGCCACATGCGGCGGGCGAATCACCGCCTTGGCCGCCAGCTTGTCGACCAGCGCCGTGACCGCGTCGTCGCGTTGCTGAGCCTCGAGCGTGGTACGAAGCGACTCGCGTACCGTGTCGTACGACGGGATCGTCAACGGTCGCCGCGCGTCCAGACGCGCGATGACGTAGCGACCCGCTGCCGCGATCGGCTCCGGCGTCACCTCACCCGCCTTCAGCGTCGCGAGCGCCTGGGCCACCGGCAGCGGCAATCCCTGCGTATGCCCCTCCACCGCGGGCGTACGGAAGCTCACCCAACGGGGCATGCCGTCACCCTGCGCCGCGACGCCCGTTTGCGCCGCAACCTTCGCAAACGGCTCACCCGCGCGAACGCGCATCAGCGCAAACCGCGCCGCGGGTTCGTCCGCGAGCGTCATCACGCTGACCTGGTATTCGTCCGATCCGGCCTCCTTCGCGATGGCCTCATAGCGTTCGCGCACGTCGGCATCGGTAACGGGCCGCGTCTGCAGATGTTGTGCCGCGTAGAGCCGGTTCTCCGTATCGACCTTTGCCTTTTGCACGGCTTGTCGCACAGCCTCGGTGTTGCCGAGTCCGTCGCGCTCCGCCGCCTGACGGATCAGCTCCCGCGCCACCAGACCGTTCAGAATCTGCTGCCGAGCCGCGGGCGTGTCCTGTTGGCCGGCCGTCTTCAGTACTTCGTCGATGGCAGTGCGATGCAACGGCACGCCATTGACGGTTGCAATGACTTCGTCCGAGACGGCGTGTGCGGCCTGCATCTGCGCGGCCAGCGCCAATACGATGCCCGCGGTTCGGATCGCCACGCCATGGCGTCGGCGTTCAGTTGTTTTTGCAGCATTCCTCATCGTGTGTTTATCCCCGTCAGTTGGTCAGTGTTACCCCCGTCCGCGCCGACCCCGTGGCGAAGAGCCCGCCGAGCAGTTCGTCGTAGCGGGCAATCAGCGGTTCGTGGGTGGCAAGAAACGGACGAATCGCCTGGCGCTGGCGCACGCGGTACGCCTCCCAGTCGTCGTTGTGATGCGCGAGCGCCTGCGCGAGCTGACGCGCGCCCTCGCTCACGTCGTTACCCGGATAGAAGTAGCCCACCTCATTGCACAGATGTGCGTTGTGTACCAGCGCGTAGCCGTTCCAGCACACATCGAAATAGAAGTAGTTGAGCGCGAGTCCCCACTGATGGGACACGACGACGTCGGTGTGTTCCGACAGAAACTGCGGCGTGTCATGCCGATCCACGAAGCTCACGCGGCCGTCGCGTACGAGGTCGAGGTAATGTGCGATGCCGATGAACTCCGGGCTCGTACGGGCGAGGTGCGCCGCGTTCGTGATGTGCACGTAGCCGATCTTCTGCGGTGCGCTGCGGTAGGCACTCTCGACGATGAGCAGCGGGTACAGGCAGAACTTCAGCACGTCGATGTTGGCTTCCATCACCGACACGCGCATCGGCCCACGCTGCGGGCGATATTCGCCGGCGAACGGCAGCTCGCGCGAACGCATCTCCAGGCACATCGGATCCCACACGAACGGCACCTCGCGGGCCCGGCATCGCCGCAGCACGGCAAAGAAGTCCGCGCTCGTTTCCATGACCTGCGGAATCACCCACACCTCGTCGTAGCGCTGATTGATGAAGACCGAGTCGCACATCCTGCGCGAGAAGATCATCGCCTCCATCATCTGCACGTATTCGGGACCACAGCAGTAGCTCACGAGCTTCGTGCCGCGCGCCTTCAGGTACTCGGTCTGGTGGGCATCGATCTGGCCGCCCAGTTCGATGAGCACGTCGAGATCGTCCTTCGCATCTGCGAAGCTGCGCACGGGAAAGCGCGTCAAGTCCCACGGCAACGCCGACGTGATCGCTACGTCGGTCGTATTGACCAGCACCACCCGGTGCCGCAGCGGCGAGTGCTGGAACAACCTGCACAGGTACAGCGCGTTCTGTTTGATGCCGTTGATCCACAGGCTTTCGGCGGCATCCCGCAGGCCGATCGTGATGCCGATGCGCAACCCGCGCGGGGATGGACCGTTCATGTTTTCTCCCGAATGTCAGGTGCGATACAGGCCGGGCAGGCAAAGCCCGGCCATGTGTGCGCAGGTGTTGGTGTATTCATTGCCAGAGGGCCGCGATGGCGGCGCCATAGCGCTCGACATTCGCCGATGCCAGCGGGTCGAGCGTCGCGAGAAAAGCGCGGGCCGCACTGCGGTAGTCGGCCAGCTGGGCGTCATGGACAGCGAACGCCTCGCGCAATGCTAGCGCCGCGCCTTCGCAATCGAAATCGTCATAGCGATACCCGCAACCGCCCATTAGCGTCGAGTTGTGCACGAGCGGGTAACCGCCGTGCAGCGCCTCGTAGTACAGGTAGTTCTGCGCGTTTTCCCAGTGGTGCGAGACGATCGCATCGGCCTGCCGCGTGAGAATCTCGTAGACCGGCAGGCGCGGCTCGAACGTGGCCCGCCCCTGTGTGACGAGATCGAGGCTGCGGGCGAAGCCGACGAACTGCGCATCGTTCTTGAGTTCCATCGTGTTGAAAACGCGCAGGTACTCGATCATGCCGGGCTGCTGCCGGTGCGCCAGATCGGCCGCGAGCATTGGAATGTGCGAGGTCTTGACCATGCAGATGTTCGGCTCGAGGATCGCGACGCGCCAGCGTTCGCGTCCCGGCTCGTACCCGAAAGCGCGGCCGCCTTCGGGCGTACGCGCGCCATGCTCGAGCAATGCCGGGCTCCACAGGTGCTGCATCGCGGCGACAGGCGCACGCAACGCGCTGCCGTAATAGGTCCCGCAGGTGCGCATGAAGGCCGGCAGGGTCCAGAGCGCGTCATAGGGCGTACCGGATATCAGCATGCCGGACGGGCGGTCGAACATCATGCGTTCGATGTCGATCACGTAATCGTTGGCCACCCGCATGCCGACGATCTTTCCGCCGCGCGCACTGAACGCCCTTCCCCATTCCGGATCCAGTTGCGCGCTCAGTTCGATGATCACGTCGAGCGAGCGTTGCGCCGTCGCCAGGTCGATCACCGGAACCGGTGCGAGGGCGAGGAAGTCCTGTGCCTCGGCCGGATCGCCGTCTCCGCCGTTGACGAGATACGCGGCTTCCACGAGCGGCGAGTTCGCCAGCAGCGTCGCGAGGAAATAGCAGTTCTGGAAGATGCCGTTTTCCCAGATCGACTGGAAGCCGCGGCGCAGGAATATCGTCACGCCAACCTTGAGGCGTCGGCCGTTCAGCATGGCACCCTCCGCGAGCCGGCATTCGACGTCAATGCAAGCAATTGCCGCGCATAGTGCGAACCGTTCGCGGCGCTGCGCGGCGAAAGCGTGGCGAGGAAGCCGCGTGCGCGCCGCACGTAGCTGTCGTGGTCGGCATCGTGATGCCGCGCGACGTGACCGAGTTGCGACGCGCCCGCGTCGATATCCGAGTCCGGGTAGTAATAGCCCACGTCACGCAGCCACGGCGAGTTGTGCACGAGCGGATACCCGCAATGCAACGCATCGAGGTACACGATGTTCTGCTCGTTCTGCCACTGGTGCGAGACGACCGTGTCCGCATGCTGGCTCATGAAGCCCACGAAGTCGTGGCGGCCGTCGAGCCGCACGCGCTCGCGACGATTCAGGTCGAGCGAACGCAGCAGGAACGCAAACGACGGATGCGCCTGCATCTGCACACTGTTCAGTACATGCAGGCGGGCGACGGTTGCCGCATCGGTGCGGAATGTCAGGTCGCATACGAGCATTGGCACCACGCAGCACTTCACGACGGAGATGTTCGGCTCGAACACGGCCACGCGCAACCCGCGCGGCGTGCCATCGCCGCGCGTCGGCCGAGGTTCGTAGCCGAAGCGAAGGCCGGCGGCGCCCATGGCGGCCGCGCGCTGCTCGATAAACGTGCTGTCCCACAGAAACGGCACTTCGAACACCGGGCAGCGATGCAGCGTGCGCAGCATGGGCGCGAGCACGCGGTCCTTGCCGAGAATCCAGATCTCGTCGCACCGCGTGGCCTTGGTGAAATAGCCGCCGCGCGCGAATACGCTCGGCTCGACCATGCCCACGTACGGCTGGCCGCAGCAGAAGAACACGACCTTCGATCCGCGAGCGCGCGCGTAGTCGAGCCACTCGACGTCGAGACCGCCACCCATTTCGAATATCACGTCGGGCGGCTCGGTCAGATCGCGCGGCGAGACGAGCGGCAGTCCGGCGGCAAGTGTCTCGGCTTCCGCCGCGACGCGCGGCTGGTCGCCGCAGTTGAGCAGCACGATGCCGGTGACGAATGGCAGCGTCTGCAGCAATTGCACGAAGTAGCACACGTTCTGGCCGAGCCCGTTCTCCCATATGCTCTGTCCGGCATGGGTCAGCACGGAGATTCCGATCTTCATCCTGTTCCGAGGTCTAGGCGAGCGCGGCGCAACGCGCCGCGCCGAGGAAAAAAAGAACGGACCGCCTCGGGGGGCAGCGGTCCGCCGAACGTCCGCGTACCACTTGCGGACGACACCATCGCGCTGGAGGTTCGCGCTTACTCCAGCGTGATGTCCACACGGCGGTTCTGTGCCCTGCCGGCCGCCGTCGCGTTGGTCGCCACCGGATCGCTCGCGCCAAAGCCGCGCGTCTCGAACCGCTTCGCCTGCAAACCGTGATCGCGCAAGTACTGCACCACGGACTGCGCACGTCGCTCCGACAACCCCATGTTGTGAGCGGCCGATCCTCTCGAATCGGTGTAGCCGTTCACCGTGACCGTGTTGAACGTCATGCCGCGCGCCTGGTCGATCAGCGCATCGAGCTTGGCGCGCGCGTCGGGACGCAGCGTCGCCTTGTCGGTGTCGAAGGTCGCATCGCCGGCCAGCGTGACGTGCTTCGGCGCCGGCGGGGGCGGCGGGGGCGGAGGCACCGGAGCGGGCTGCGGCGCCGGCTGCGCGGGTTGCGGAACCGCCCCGCACTGGAACGTCAGCACGCGCACGTCACGCGTGGTATCGGTATCCGCGAGCGGAGCCACCTGCTCGATCGGACGCACCTGTTGATTGCCGCATATCTCCGCCGCCTTCGAATAGCAGGTGCCCTGCCCCTCGAAGATGCCGTGACAATCGACCCGGAACGCGCGCTGTCCATTGGGCAGCCCCACCGAATACCCGTTCCACGTCGGCCCCTGCGATGTCGAGCACGCCGCGAGCACCATCGTCGCAACGAGCGTTGCCGCCATTTTCCTTGTCATCTTTCTTGCTCCCGCTGTCATCGTTGTTTGCCGGCGGGCGACACGTCAACCGTGCCGCCGCCGGACCTTGGGTTACCACTGGTAGCTGATACCGCCGCCAAACGAATACCCGGCACTGCTCGCCCCGACCCCGCCGCGCAGCTTCAGGTTGTTCGTGATGCGCGCGGTAAAGCCAATCGCCGTTGCCCCGTAACCCTGGAAGCTCGCTCCGCCGATGCCCACCGCGAGCGACTTGCCGGCGTCGACATCCGGGATCATCGACAGCGCGGTAGCTGCCGCCACACCGCCATACGCCTTGCGGGCGATACTCGTGATGCTTTGCTGCACACCCTGCAACTGCGATACGTTGACGGCGTCGGTCGGATTCACGCCAGGCGCGACGTTGGTGATGCGCCGTTCGCTACCTTGAGAGCCGACCGATACCGTGTTGGCCTCGTTCGCGATCGAACCTGCACCAAGCGCCACCGAGTTCGGCGCGCTGGCCGACGAGCCCAGACCCAGCGCCACCGCACCACTGCCGGACGCCACGGATTTCGCACCGAGTGCCGTCGCGCCGTTGCCCGCGGCCGTGGCTCCGTCGCCCAGTGCCGAGCTGCTCGTGCCGCTCGCCATCGCGCCGGTGCCGATGGCCACCGCGTTCACGCCGCTGGCACCGTCGTTGTTGTAGTTGCCCTGCTGTGTGCCGTTGTCGTTGATGCTGACGTAGTGAGGCTTCGAGTTGTTGATGGCCGTGGACAGCGAAGTCACCGCGGTCGAAGTCGACGTGGACAACGACGACACGTTGCTGTTGGTCGTCGACAACCCCGTCGAGAGCGAACTCGCGGTCGTGGAAGTCGAGGTCGACAGCGACGCAACCGTGCTGTTGGTGCTCGACAGGCCGGTCGACAACGAGCTGGCGGTGGTCGAGGTCGACGTGGACAGCGACGCGGTGCCGGTCCCGATGGTGCTGATCGATGTCGACAACGACGTCAGCGAACTGTTGGTGCTCGACAGACCGGTGGACAGCGAGCTGATGCCCGTTGAGCTGGACGTGGACAGCGACGTCACCGAACTGTTCGTGCTCGACAGGCCGGTGGACAGCGAGCTGATGCCCGTGGACAGGGAACTGATGCCCGTGGACGTGGACGTGGACAGCGACGTCACGCTGCTGTTCGTGCTCGACAGGCCGGTGGACAACGAGCTCACTGCGGTCGAAGTCGATGTCGACAGCGAGGTCACCGTGCTGTTGGTGCTCGACAGGCCAGTGGACAGCGAACTCACCGCCGTGGACGTCGAGGTGGACAGCGAACTGATGCCGGTCGAGGTCGACGTCGACAGCGAGTTCACGGCCTGGTTGGTCGCGAAGAGCTGCGAACCGTTGATCGCATCGGTGCTCGTCGCATCCACACGGCCTGCCGCCACGTTCGTGATCTGACGCTCAGCGCCCGGCGCACCCACGCTCACCACGCTCGTCGGCGTCGCGCCCGCGTAGCTGTAGGTGACGCCGCCGATCGTGCCGGTCGCCGTCGGGTTGGCCGCGGCCGTCACCGAACCGCTACCCAGCGCCACCGCGCCCGCGTTCGCGGCCGTCGCGCCCGAACCGATCGCCACGGTGTCGGCTGCTGCCGCGTTCGAGTTGTTGCCGACCGCCACGCCCGCCGCACCCGCGGCCGTCGCACCCGTGCCCGCCGCCAGCGCGTTCACGCCCGTGGCGCCATCGTTGTTGTAGTTGCCTTGCTGCGTGCCGTTGTCGTTCACGCTGTAGTAGTGCGTCTTGCTCGCCGAGATCGCCGTCGACAGCGAACTCGTTGCCGTCGAACTCGACGTCGACAGCGACGTCACCGAACTGGTCGTGCTCGACAG
>NZ_LOVM01000051.1:0-1286 GCF_001523445.1 Burkholderia sp. ABCPW 11
GGTACATCGCTGTCGGGTACAGCCGAAGCTGGCGCAACGGTCAACATCGATACCAACGGCGACGGCACGCCGGACGCAACCGTGACGGCGGACCCGAGTGGCGCATGGACGTATACGCCGTCGACCCCGCTGCCGGTTGGCACGGTGATTGGCGTGACGGTCACCGATGCAGCAGGCAATACGGGGCCGTCCGCCTCGGTGACGGTGACGGGCGATACGACGGCGCCTGCGGCACCGATCATCGGCACCGTGACGGACGACGTGGGCTCGGTTGTTGGAGCGATTACTTCTGGTGGTGCTACTGATGACGCAACGCCTACTCTTGCTGGCACGGCGGAAGCGGGCAGCACGGTGAGCGTCTACGACGGTACGACGCTGCTGGGTACCACGACAGCGGACCCGTCCGGAAACTGGACGTTCACGCCGCCGACGGCGCTGGGTGAAGGCGCACATAGCCTGACCGTCACCGCAACCGATGCCGCAGGCAACGTAAGCACGCCAAGCACGGCATTCAACCTGACGATCGATACGACGGCGCCTGCATTGCCGACGGTGAACGCGACGGACGGTACATCGCTGTCGGGTACAGCCGAAGCTGGCGCAACGGTCAACATCGATACCAACGGCGACGGCACGCCGGACGCCACTGTGACGGCCGACCCGAGCGGCGCATGGACGTATACGCCGTCGACCCCGCTGCCAGTTGGCACGGTGATTGGCGTGACGGTCACCGATGCAGCAGGCAATACGGGGCCGTCTGCCTCGGTAACGGTGTCGGGGGATACGACGGCGCCGGCGGCCCCGGTCGTTGTTAGCGTCACGGATGACGTCGGTTCGATCGCCGGCGTGCTGACGATTGGCGCAACGACGGATGACACGACGCCGACGCTTGCCGGTACGGCGGAAGCAGGCAGCACGGTGAGCGTCTATGACGGCGCGACGTTGCTCGGCACGACGACGGCGGACCCGTCCGGAAACTGGACGTTCACGCCGCCGACGGCGCTGGGTGAAGGCGCACATAGCCTGACCGTCACTGCAACCGATGCCGCAGGCAACGTAAGCACGCCAAGCACGGCATTTAACCTGACGATCGATACGACGGCTCCTGCATTGCCGACGGTGAACGCGACGGACGGTACATCGCTGTCGGGTACAGCCGAAGCTGGCGCAACGGTCAACATCGATACCAACGGCGACGGCACGCCGGACGCAACCGTGACGGCGGACCCGAGTGGCGCATGGACGTATACGCCGTCGACCCCGCTGCCGGTTGGCACGGTGATTTG
>NZ_LOVM01000052.1:0-2282 GCF_001523445.1 Burkholderia sp. ABCPW 11
TGGATCGTCGAAGGCGGTCTGCAGGCGGGCGATCACGTGATCGTGCAAGGCGTCGACAAGGTGCGCCCGGGCGCGACGGTGAAGACGGTTCCCGCGCAGCTCGCTCCCGCGGCGGACGCCGCATCCGCCACGACGGCAAGCGCCGCGCCGGCGAGTACCGCGGCCCATGCCGCAGCGAGTTCGGCCGCCGCGTCGAGCGCGCAATAACAGGGAGTCCGTTTCATGGCCAAGTTCTTTATCGATCGCCCGATCTTCGCGTGGGTGATCGCGATCGTGCTGATGCTGGCCGGCGTCGCATCGATCTTCAAGATGCCGATCGCGCAGTATCCGACGATCGCACCGCCGACGATCCAGATCCAGGCGAACTACCCGGGCGCTTCCGCGAAGACGGTGGAAGACACGGTGACGCAGGTGATCGAGCAGCAGATGAGCGGGCTCGACAACTTCCTGTACATGTCGTCGACGAGCGACGATTCGGGCAACGCGACGATCACGCTGACCTTTTCGCCGGGCACGAATCCGGACGTCGCCCAGGTGCAGGTGCAGAACAAGCTGTCGCTCGCGACGCCGGTTCTGCCGCAGGTCGTGCAGCAGCTCGGCATGCAGGTCACGAAGTCGAGCAGCAACTGGCTGATGTGGTTCGCATTCAACTCCGAGGACGGCCGGATGTCGAAGGAGGACCTGACGAACTACGTGGCGTCGCACGTGCTCGATCCGCTGAGCCGCGTCAACGGCGTCGGCCAGACGCTGCTGCTCGGTTCGCAGTTCTCGATGCGGATCTGGCTCGACCCCGTCAAGCTGACCAACTACAGCCTCACGCCGACCGACGTGACGGCCGCGATCACGCAGCAGAACGTGCAGATCGCGGGCGGCCAGATCGGCGGCACGCCGGCGAAGCCGGGTACCGTGCTGCAGGCGACGATCACCGAATCGACGCTGTTGCGCACGCCCGAGCAGTTCGGCAACATCCTGCTGAAGGTCAACCAGGACGGCTCGCAGGTTCGCCTGAAGGACGTCGGCCGCGCGGCGCTGGGTTCGGAGAACTACACGTTCGACACGAAGTACATGGGGCAGCCGACGGCCGGCCTCGGCATCCAGCTCGCGACCGGCGCGAACGCGCTCGCGACCGCGACCGCGCTGCGGGCCAAGATCGACGAGCTGTCGAAGTACTTCCCGCATGGTCTCGTCGTGCACTACCCGTACGACACGACGCCGTTCGTGCGCCTGTCGATCGAGGAGGTGGTCAAGACGCTGATCGAGGGCATCGTGCTCGTGTTCCTCGTGATGTATCTGTTCCTGCAGAACCTGCGGGCGACGATCATCCCGACGATCGCGGTGCCGGTCGTGCTGCTCGGCACGTTCGCGATCATGGGCCTCGTTGGTTTCTCGATCAACACGCTGTCGATGTTCGGCCTCGTGCTCGCGATCGGCCTGCTGGTCGACGATGCGATCGTGGTGGTCGAGAACGTCGAGCGCGTGATGGCCGAGGAGGGGCTGTCGCCGAAGGAGGCGACCCGCAAGGCGATGGGCCAGATCACCGGCGCGCTCGTCGGCGTGGCGCTCGTGCTGTCGGCGGTGTTCGTGCCGGTGGCGTTTTCCGGCGGCTCGGTCGGCGCGATCTATCGCCAGTTCTCGCTGACGATCGTGTCGGCGATGGTGCTGTCGGTGCTGGTCGCGTTGATTCTGACACCCGCACTGTGCGCGACGATCCTGAAGCCGGTCGAAAAGGGGCATCACGAAGAGAAGAAGGGTTTCTTCGGGTGGTTCAACCGGACCTTCGATCGCAGCCGCGATCGCTACACGGGCGGCGTGAATCATGTGATCCGGCGCTCGGGCCGCTGGCTCGTGATCTACCTCGCCGTGTTCATCGCGGTCGGCGTGATGTTCGTGCGCCTGCCGAAGTCGTTCCTGCCCGACGAGGACCAGGGCTACATGTTCATGATCGTGCAGACTCCGTCCGGCTCCACGCAGGAAACGACCGGCAAGACGCTCGACAATATCAACACGTACCTGACGACCGCCGAGAAGGACGTGGTCGACTCGGTGTTCACGGTCAACGGCTTCAGCTTCGCGGGCCGCGGCCAGAACGCGGGCCTCGTGTTCGTGAAGCTGAAGCCGTACGAGCATCGCCAGCGTTCGGACCAGAAGGTGCAGGCGCTGATCGGCCGGACCTTCGCGCACTACTCGCAGTACAAGGACGCGATGGTGATTCCGTTCAACCCGCCGTCGATTCCCGAACTCGGCACCGCCGCCGGCTTCGACTTCGAGCTGACGGACAACGC
>NZ_LOVM01000054.1:0-2569 GCF_001523445.1 Burkholderia sp. ABCPW 11
GATCTTTCACCGATTGAGTTTGAGCGGCGCTACGCGCTAAATGGCTCGTGAGTGTCTATGAAACTCTGGCCGGTCCAGACAGTCGTTCTACCCCCTACAAGAGGGGCGCGGCAGGAGAACCATTTTCTCTTTGGCATGGGAAATTCAGGTTGGCTTAGAAAAATAATCTCGTCAGGAGTGCGAGGCTATAACTTGTAACGCACCATCACCTTATGCGTCAATCTGACGCGCCGGCTCGGCCGGTGGAGCCGCAAGTAATTGATTAAAAAGGAATTTATCAAATTGACGACCACGCGTAGCATCCGTTGATAATATGTTAAACATTGGCAAATGTACGAAACGGTTAGCCCGCCGCCGTCGTTAGCCTTGTATAATTCAGTCGGTGAGGATTTGATTCGGGGTGCGAGATGAATAGAATATATCGGATAGTGTGGAGTCGAGCGTTCGGGCGCTTTGTTGTTGCGTCTGAAATTGCGAGGAGTGTTACGTCGGGGCCGTCGAAGACTTCGATAACGCGGAATCGCAGGATTTGTCGATTCGACGCGATTACCGTCGCGACGGTTACATACTTGCTAGGTTCAAATGCCTGGGCCGGCATCGTTGGAACCGACGTTGGCGTGGGTAGCGTCAACGGGAACGCTAGCTACGCTGGGTCTTCGGGTGGAGGCGGGGCGCGGGCCGGTGATTTAGGAGTGGCATTTGTCGGCGACGGCGACTGTTCAATGCTAACCTCTGGCCCAGGTTCATATGCAGGAGTATATGGGGTCGGGGCGAATTACCTCGGTGGCCTATTCGGGTTTGGACCTCAATCTACGGCTACGTCATGGGGAGATGCAACGAATGCCGGGGCGAATGGCGGAATTATTCCGTACCGTAGCACGGAGCAGACATTCGGTAATGTGACATATGCTCCGAGTGGTACGCAGAGTAGTGTGTACACCCAAGCATTTGGTATGAATTCCTTTGCGGTGGGGTGCGGGGCATCCGCCACTGGACTGAGTGCATCTGCAGTCGGCTGGGGTACGACAGCCAGCGGTGTAGGTAGTGTCGCGAACGGCCTCTATAGTAAAGCAACGGGCCAAGGTTCTACTGCTATTGGGGTAAGTTCCTTGGCAACGGACACTGATGCCATTGCGATGGGGACGTTGGCGGCGGCTACCGCTCAGGGGGCCGTGGCGGTTGGGGCAAATTCACAGGCTTCGGCGGTTAATGCGACCGCCATCGGCGGTAACTCGTCAGGACCAAATGCAGGAGCTCAAGCGACAGGGGCGGGTGCAAGCGCCATCGGCTCAAATGGAATCGCCGGAGCGCGTGCTGCTGCAGGGGACTCAATCGCCATTGGTGGGCAGTCGACCGTTGCTCCGACTGCTACCTCCGGCATTGCCATGGGTCGGGGTGCAACGGTCAATGGCGCATACGGCATAGCGCAAGGCGACGGCATCGTGTCTGGCGCAACTGGTCAGAATGTTGCGATTGGGTCGGGCGGTACAACAGCAAATAGCGCCACCGCGGCCGGCGGTGCCGTGGCTATCGGCCGAGGCCAAAGCGCAAGCGGCAATGGTGCTGTTGCGATCGGCGATCCGAACAGCGCGACCGGCACGGGCGCGCTTGCAATCGGCGCGAACGACACGTCGAACGGTTCCGGCGCCATCGCGCTCGGCAACAACAACTCCGCGAGCGGCGATGGTGCTGTCGCGCTCGGCAACAGCAGCACGGCAACCTACGGCTCCGTCGCCATCGGCGGCTCGGCGTCGGCGACCGGTATCAGCGGCTCAGTTGCCATCGGTAATGCGGCAACCGCGAACGGCACCGGCGCAATCGCGTTCGGTAACAGCGGCAGCTTTTCCGCTAAATCGATCGCAAGCGGTGCGGACGCACTCGCACTCGGTAACGGCTCGACGGCCAGCGGCGCCGCCGGCGCGGTAGCCATCGGCGCGGCAGCCAGGGCGTCTGAAAACTATGGCACGGCACTCGGTTCGAATTCGAACGCAAGCGTCGCAAACTCGGTCGCCCTCGGCAACAACGCGCTGACGACCGGCGCAGCAACGGCGACGTCCGGCGGCACCACCACCGTCAGCAGCGCCACGATCGGCGGTCAGACGTTCGGCAACTTCGCCGGCGCCAATTCGGCGGGCGGTGTGGTCAGCGTCGGGCGGTCGGGCTCGGAACGCCGCATCCAGAACGTCGCGGCAGGTCTCGTCACCGCAACCAGCACCGACGCGATCAACGGCAGCCAGCTCTATTCGGTTGCGAGCACGACGACGTCGAGCATCACGAGCCTGTCGACGTCGGCGTCGACGGGCCTCTCGTCGGCCAACAGCTCGATCACGTCGCTGTCGACCTCTACGTCGACCGGTATCAATTCGCTGTCCACCGGACTGAGCAGTACGAACAGCTCGGTGTCGTCGTTGTCGACTTCGACCTCGACGGGTCTGTCGTCGGCTAATAGCTCGATCACGTCGTTGTCGACTTCGACCTCGACGGGTCTGTCGTCGGCTAACAGCTCGATCACGTCGCTCTCGACCTCGACTTCGACCGGCATCAATTCGCTGTCCACCGGACTGAGCAG
>NZ_LOVM01000055.1:0-37461 GCF_001523445.1 Burkholderia sp. ABCPW 11
CTGCCGTCGGATCTGCTCACGCGTCGTCCGGACGTGATGCAGGCCGAGCAGACGCTGCTGGCCGCGAACGCGAACATCGGCGCGGCCCGCGCGGCGTTCTTCCCGAAGATCTCGCTGACGGCCGCGTTCGGCACCGCGAGCCCGACGCTGGGCGGCCTGTTCAAGGCCGGCACGGCGGCGTGGTCGTTCGCGCCGAACATCGCGCTGCCGATCTTCGAGGGTGGCTCGAACATCGCCAATCTCGATCTCGCGAACGTGCAGAAGCGCATCGAGATCGCGAACTACGAGAAGGCGATCCAGTCGGCATTCCGCGAAGTGTCGGACGGGCTGGCCGCACGCGGCACGTACGACCAGCAGATCGCGGCGCTCGAGCGCAACGAGCACGCGCAGCAGCGTCGCTTCGACCTGTCGGACCTGCGCTACAAGAACGGTGTGGACAGCTACCTGTCGGTGCTGACCGCGCAGACGGATCTGTACTCGGCGCAGCAGTCGCTGATCAGCGCGCGTCTGGCACGCTGGACGAACCTGGTCGACCTGTACCGCGCACTCGGCGGCGGCTGGATCCAGCGCGCCGGCGAAGCGCCGCGCGCGCCGGATGCGCCGGTCGATTACGACAAGGCGGCCGCTCCGGCGCCTGCGTCGGCAACTGTGACGAACGGGTAAGCGCGACGCACGGCAGGAGCGGCAGAGCCGCGTCCGTTCATCGAACCGAACGGTTGTGAAAACGAACACGCCACGGACGCAAATCCGTGGCGTGTTCTTTTGTACCGTCGCCGCGCGGGGAGCGGCGTTACGTTACGCCGGCTTCGTCCAAAGCGTCCGGCCGAAGAACGTGAGCGTGCGATCCCACGCCATTTGCGACCACACCGGATCGAACTGCGTGCCGGCGATGCGGCCGGGGCCTACGGCCGTTTCGTTCGCGAACGCATGGTGTGCGAGATAGCGATGGAATTCGAAGCCGACCTTCGCATCGGTGAGCTTCTTTTCCAGTGCGTCGACCTGGTCGATCTTGAAGAACGCATCCTGCGTGCCCCAGTGGCCCATCAGCGGCACCTTGAGCTTGGCCGGGTCGAGGTAGTCGAGCGGCGGAAAGCCGTACCACGTGACGCCGGCATCCGCTTCGGCATGTTGCAGCGACAGCAGCGTGAGGGCGCCGCCCATGCAGAAGCCCGTCACCGCGACGCGCGGCGCCTTCGTCTTCAGGTACGCGACCGCGCCCGGAATGTCCTGCGACGCGGCGTCGCCGAAATCGAGGCCGGTCATCAGGTGGTGCGCTTCCTCCTCCTCGACCGTCGACTTGCCGCGATACAGGTCGGGCACGAGCGCGAAGTAGCCGCAGCGCGCGAGGCGATCCGCGACGCCGCGGATCTGGTCGTTCAGCCCCCACCATTCCTGGATGACGACGACCGCGGGCGCGCCTTCGGTCCGTGCCGGCGTGGCGAGATAGCCCTGCAGTTCCTGGCCGTCCGGGCGGCGAAACGTGATCATGGAACCGGATGTTTGAGACATGAAACCGCTCCTTTTCGAAAAATGCGCCGAGTGCGATATCGGGCCGACCAGCGGGCGTCGAGGTACCGCTCGCATGTGCGCTGGCCGACACCGACCACGCGGCCATTCTATGCGCAAACACCGGATGCTTGCGTGAACGGCGCCGCGCGGCACGCGGCCGACAAAGGCAGCGGACGGCCGGAAAACGAACACCCCGCCCCGATGAACGGGAGCGGGGTGTCGCGTGTACGGCGTGCGTATCGGAATACGCAGGAAATATGCCGGCGCGTATCCGGCTTACTGGCCGAAATAGATCGAGTCGCGGCCTTCCTGCTTGACCGCGATCGCGCGGCCGGCACGCGTGCCCGCGGCTGCTTGCGCGCCGTAGCCGGCTTCATCGGCGTTCGTCACGCGGGCCTAGGCGGTCTGCAGCGCACGCGGGTAATACTGATCGGACACTTCGGGCTTGTAGCCGGCCCGTTCGAGCTGGACGAGTTCCGCACGCACCTGGGCGCGCGTCAGCTGGCCCGACGGGTTCGATTGGGCGAATGCGCCATACGATGCGGACAGGGCAGTTGCGGCGACGACAGCGGTGATGAACGACTTCATGGTGACCTCCGGTTCTGTTGATTTCGCGCTTCGCTCGTGACGTTCAGCGGGTTGATTGCATCGTAACGATCGCGTTACCGGTCGGAAATACGCGTTGCGGCGAATCATTATTGCAACTGGGTAAACGATTCGCGCGACATGGGATTTAATCTGAAGATTGCCGGCGCGAGGGAGCAGGCGCGTGGCCTTCTGGGAGCGATAGGGTCGATCGGTGAAGCAGCAGTGGAATGAACGGTTGAATCGCATTCCGAATTATTTCGGCGAACCTGCCGGCATTGCGCGTTCCGCATCACGCAGTCAGGGTCGCCTGCCGCTTCCGGTATTCGGCGGGGGTAATGCCGACGTGCCGGGTGAACGCTCGCCTGAGCGTATCGACGTTCGCGAAGCCGCATTTCGCGGCGACCTGCTTCGGCGTGTCGTGGCCGTTCTCGAGTAGCTGGCGCGCGGCCGAGATGCGGGTCGCCTCGACCCATGCTGCCGGCGTCATGCCGACTTCCGCGCGGAACAGTCGCGCGAAATGGCGCGGGCTCATGCCCGCATGCTTCGCCATCCCGGCCACCGAATGCTCGAGTTCCGGGTGGGCGGCGATCCAGCGCTGGACTTCCTGCAGAACGGAACGCCCGGCGGGGCGTGCCTCGCCGTTGCGGCTGAACTGGAGCTGCCCGCCCGGGCGCTTGAAGAACATCACCAGTTGCGCGGCGACGCGCCGCGCGATCTCGCGGCCGAGATCCTCCTCGACCAGTGCGAGTGCGAGATCGAGCCCCGCCGTGACGCCGGCGCCGGTGCGCAGCTTGCCGTCGCGTACGTATAGTGCGTCGGCGTCGACGGTGACGGACGGATACGCTTTGGCGAGTGCATCGGCGGCGGCCCAGTGCGTGGTCAGGTGGCGCCCTTTCAACAGGCCGGTGGCCGCGAGGAGGAACGCGCCGGTGCAGATCGAGCCGTAGCGCCTGCTTTGCACGGCCGCCGAGCGCAGCCACGCGAGGACGTCGGTGCGCAATACGATCCGGCCGGCGTGCGGCGCGCCGGCGACCAGCAGCGTGTCGAGGCGTTCCGGGACATCAGGCGCGATCCAGTCGGGCAACACCCGTGCGCCGGACGAACTGCAAATCGGCCCGGGCCCGCTCGCGATGACCCGCAACGTATAGAACGGCTTGCCGCACTCGGTGTTTGCTTGCGCGAACACGTCGAGCGGCGCGGAGACGTCGAGCAGTTGAACGCCCGTAACGGCGAAAATACCCACGACCTTCGGCATGATCGATTGCATGTGGTATCGAACGCGATGCGCAGCAGTATAGGGGTGCTTCTTTCGCCGTGCAGGCGCCGTGTCCGTTCGTCGCGCGAAATGGCAGGATCGGGCGTGATACGTCCATAGGAGACATCGACCGGAATCCGGAAAATCGAGGATGTCTTCCATGGAGGTCGATCATGACTGTGAACGTTGCCGGCATCACCCTTCCCGATACGCGTCTGACGCGCGAGATCACCGAGCTCGTGCGCGATACCGAGTCCGATCTGCTGTTTCACCATTCGAGCCGAGTGTTCTATTTCGCAGCGCTGGCGGGCCGGCGGCGCGGGCTCGAGTACGACCCCGAGCTGCTTTATTGCGGCTGCATGTTCCATGACATGGGACTCACGCACCGGCACAGCAGCGCATGCGAGCGCTTCGAAGTGGACGGCGCGAATGCCGCGCGCGACTTTCTGAAGGGCAACGGGATTTCGCAACAGGACATCGATATCGTGTGGACCGCGATCGCTTTGCACACCACACCTGGCATCCCGCAGCACATGCATCCGGTCGTCGCGCTGGTCACGGCGGGCGTCGAGATGGACGTGCTGGGCCTCACTTACCCGGAATACAGCGATATCGAGCGGGAAGCGGTCGTGCGCGCGCATCCGCGCACGCCGCATTTCAAGGAGGACATCATTCAGGCGTTCTACGACGGCATCAAGCACAAGCCCGACACGACGTTCGGCAACGTGAAGGCCGACGTGCTCGCGGACAAGGATCCGCATTTCCGTGCGGGCAACTTCTGCAGCGTGATCCGGTCGTCCGCGTGGACCGGCTGAGCGGCGGGCTGGCGCGCATCAGCCGACGTTGATCGACTGCCCGACACGCAGCATGTTCGGCGCCGACGCCAGGCCCGGATTCAACTGCAAGATCTCGTTCAGCGCGCGCGCATCCTGCTGGTCGCGCGTCATCGCCTTGCGGTCGTCCGGCGGCACGTGCGCCGCGTCCAGCAGCGACTGGCGATGCGCGTCGGCGATCACCCACAGCGAATCTCCTGCCACGACGATGTACGGCTGCGCGGCCTGCGACGGCGGCGCGGAGGGCTGCGCGGGCACCGTATTGCCCGTCGTGCCGGTCCCGGGCGGCTGCGTTGCGGTCGTGCCCGGCGCGAGGCCGACCGTCGGCGTGCCGGCGGTCGGCTGCGGCGGCTGGTGTGACGGCGGCGGCGGTGCCGGCGTCGACTGCGGCTTGTGCGGCGACGATCCCGAGCCACCCGACGGCGGGCCGAAGAACAGGCTCTGCAATTGCGTGAAACCCCAGATCCCGATCGGCACGAGGATCAGTGCGGTCGGGTATTTCTTGACCCAGCGCGTCGCGTTCGGGAAATGGGTGTTCAGGCGCGCGCCGAGCAGCATTGCCGTCGACGTCGCGGCCGTTGCCGCGAGCCCGTAGTGCCCTTTGTCGTATTGCGCGATCGTGCCTGCGATACCGCTCGCGACGCCGACGAAATCCGACGTCGAATCGATCAAGCGTACGACGCGGCTGCGCTTGTCCGCGTTCACGCGGTGCGCGCTGACCGCATAGACGAGGCCCGAATACGTCGCGGCGAGCCCCGCGCTCGCGGTCGTCAGCGCACCCGCGACGGTCGGCGCGGTCATGAGCCCGTGCACGCCGACGGCGATCGTCCCGGAATAGCCGACGATCGCGCTGCCGCGCCCGACGAGACCGAGGAACCGGCGGGAATTGCCGTGATGCAGCTGTGTGAGCGACGTGCCGCCGACCATGCCCTGCATGTTCGCGAGCAGATCGACCGACAATTCCTTGATCTGCGCGGCCGCATCGTCGAAGCCGATGAGCCCCTGCCGATGCATTTCGACGAGGTGGCTCGCCTTCACGCGCGTTTCGTTCGTGAGCAGGTCGAGCTGTTCGAGCCGTGCCGGGTTGTAGCCGTGCACCGGCGCGGTCAGCTGCTGTGCGAGCGAGCGCTGCAGGCGGTCGAGCACGTCGTGCACCGCGCGCGGGTCGCCGCTCTGCAGGCTCTGCACCGCGCCCTGGTGCATCGCACCGAATACGCGGCCCGCGCGCGCGCCGACGAACAGCGCGGTGTTCGCGTGGGTCAGCGCATCCGAGCTCATCACGGTCATGCCGTTGAACACGTTCAGCGCCACGAGCGAGCTGGCGCCGGCCACCGTGCCGCCGAAGCCCAGCGACCACGCCAAGTCGCGCTTGCCGAACGACGGCCGGTGAACGCGCAGCGCGTTGAGCTGCGCGAGCGCGGCCTCCTGCGGGTTGCCGCGCTGGTGGCTCGGCTGCGCGGCGATGTCGCGGTTCACGATGACGGGCTTGGTTTCGTCGATCGCGAGTTTCGGATCGGCGGCCACCGCGCGCCAGAACGCGGTGCTCGATGCATTCGGGTTCGCATGCGCGTCGATCTTGCGTGCGGTATCGGGCTTGCCGTACAGGCTCAGCCAGCGCTTGCCGGCATCGCGCGCGCGCGCTTCGGCCCGGTTGGCGGGATCGGCGGTATTCCAGTAGTTCTCCTTCGCATAAGTGATCGTTGCCTGCCGTGCGCGGTCCATCAGCGCGGTCGTGTTCCCTTCGTACAGATCGGCGCGCAATTGCGCGAGCTGGTCGGGCTTCAGCCCATTCGCGAGACCGACGCGTTCGACTTCGGCGAACAGCACCTGATGCTGGTTCGCGAGAGTCTGCGCGCCGACCCGTTCGAACACGCGCGTGAGCGCGTCGGCACCGTGCAGGCGTGCGAGCTTGTCGGGCGCATGCAGCTTGTATTCGACGAGCTTGCGGGCGAGTGCGGCGGTCAGGTCCTGGTTCGCGACGAAGTCCGAGCCGTGCGTCGCATACGACAGCCCGAGATGAACCCAGTCGAGCTCCTTGCGCTCGAGCACGGCCTCGACGAGCTTCAGGTGGCCGTCGCCCGGCGCCGGTTCGAGCACGGCGTCCCAGCCGTGGAACGTCACCATCACATGCGGCGCGGGCGCGCCGGTGTGCTGCCGCGCCCACGTTTCGAGCGCGTCGAACGTGCGCACGTAGTCGTGGTACGCATCGTTGGTGCCCGCCAGCGTGCGCTGGTCCTCGGCCGACACGAGCGCGCGCGACGGCGCGGTTTCGAGACGCAGCACGAAGCCGCCTTCGGACGCCGCGTCGAGCCATTTGTACAAGTGGCCGAGGTCGTCGAGTTCGAGGTGGCGGCCCGTGCCGTCGATGTCGATTCGCGCGTTCGCTTCGTCGAACTGCGCGTTGTCGAGCTTGCCGAGTTCGCGCACGCGGCGGATGAAGGCGGGGTCGTGTTTGCGGCCGAGCGCGGCGGCCAGCGAATACGGATCGACCGCGACCGACACCACCGGCATCGCACCGCCGTAGCGTTTCACGAGTGCGAGCATCTCGGCGGGATCGTCGCGCAACGTGAAGCCGCGCGCCATCAGCGCGAGGCGATCCTGGATCTCGGGTTTCGCGCGGCCATAGGCCTGCAGCGCATGCCGGTCCGCGGCCCGTGCGATCGACAGATAGGTGATCGCGCGCTTCGCATGGCGCGACACCACGTTCGCCGCATGGTCGGGCCGCGACAGCGGGCCGCGCCACGGCATGCTCGACGCATCGCGCGCGAGCCGCAACGGGATGCCGAGCGCCTTCATCATCACGCTGTCGGCCATCATGACCTGGCGTGTCGTGCCGAGATCGAGCGGCTCGCCGGTGCGGCCCGCGAACGCCTTCACGCGCTCGTGCTCGGGGAACCAGTGGTCGACCTTCGCCTTGCCGAAGCGAAGGATCCATTCGGCGACCGTCGCGCTCGTCAGGCCGGGCTGATAGGTCTTGATGCTGAACGGTTTGCCGGCCGGCGCGGCCTGCGGCGCGGGCGACGCGGCCGGGGCGGGCGCCGCAGGCGCGTTCTGCTTGCCTTTCTTGCCCTTGCCGCGCGCGGGCTTTTTCGGCTTCGCGGACGGGCCGGCGGACGCAGTGCTGGACGCCGGATCGCCGGCAAGTATGGCCTGCTGGTTCTTCGCGGTTGTCAGTTCGGCCGCGATGCGGTTCTCCAGTACTCCGAACGGCGCGGACGATTCCGCCGCGGCCTTCCGCAACTGCTTGTCGAGTTCCGCTTGTTTCAGCGCATAGGCCGCGACCTGCGTCGGCCGCGTGCGCGCATCGAATTCCGCCGGGTCGAGCCGCGTCACGAGAAAGTGCCGGCCCGAGCCGTCCGGACCGCCGCCGATCTTCGTCTTGTCGAGGTCGACGCCTGGCTTGCTCTTGTCGGCGAAATGCGCGGCATCGTCGAACCATTGCAGCGTGCCGTCGCGGGTCGCGAGGATGCCGTCCGGCTGGTGCAGCGTGTCGATCAGCGCGCCTTCCGTGCCGTAGACGTAAATGAAGTATTCGGGGCCGACCTGGCCGAGATCGATCACGCGCCGCAGATGCAGCGTGTTCGCGCCGCTGAAATCGTGCACGTCGTCGGCCGATTTCGGCAGCAGGTTCGGCGCGACCCACCGGTTGGCGAGCGGCGTCGCGCCGGCGGGCGGCTTGCCTCTCGACTGAATCTTGCCGAGCCGGCGCTGTACGCGGTCGCTCGTTTTCATCGACGGCGGCTTTTGCTCGGCGATCGGCAACACCCGCTCGGCCGGCTCGAAGCCGCCATAGCGGGACACCACCGATTCCGGTAGCGAGGTCGGCACGAACACGACGCCCCGCCGGCCGTCGGGCAGGCCGCGTGCGCGGCGCCGGAAGGCGGTGCCGAGATCCTGCTCTCCGATCGACGCGTCGCCGACCGAGGTTTTCTCGTGATAGGACCAGCCGCTCCCACCTTGCTTGGGCACGGCATAGCCGAGCACCTTGCCACTCTTCCTGTCTACCGCGAAGATCGTCGCGCTGTCGTCCGCGGCCTTTGCGGCCGCCTTGGGACGCTTGAATTGCGGTGCATCGGCGAGTTCGCCGATCTGCTCGACGACCTCCTGCGCAGGCGCGTCGCCGGAAGGCTCGGCATTCCACACGCGCTTCGAGTCGACGGCTTCGATCTTCGCCGCGCCGCCGAATTGCCGCAGCTCGTCGAGCGACACAGGCGACAGGTAGAAGTCGAATTTCGCGCGTGCTTCATGCGGCGTTTCGCTGCCGCTGCGCTTGCGTGGGCGTGTGCCCGGATAGAGCGCGTCGCGCAAGTCGTGCGACGGCGTGCCGCCGGGGTCGGCCGATTCGACCTGACCGGGCTGGCCGTGGGCATCGGTGGTCAGGCTCGCGACGAACTCGGGTTGCGGATGCGTGCCGTCGTCCGCCGGCCGGTCGGCATGCTTCGCGATCAGCACGTGGGCGTTGGGGCCCGCGTATTGCGCGAGGTCGCGGATGTCGGCCAACTGTGTGCCGTCGATCCGCTTCAGGTCGCGTTTGCCGTGCGCACCCAACCAGTCGGCCGCGCGCGCTTCGGGCGTGAGCGCGGGGGCGGCCGGCAGGAACGACGACGGGTCCGGCACCGGCCACATCATCATCGACGGCATCGTCCGCGGTGCCGCACCGGTTCGCCTGGCGTCGCCGTCGCGCAGCGCCTGCTCGGCTTGCGCGCGATACAGCGCACGGTAGACGGGGTTGCCGGGCAGCGACGTCTGTGCGTTACCGAACGCGTCGGCGAGGCGCGCGAGGCCGGCTGCGTCGCCCGGCATCACATGATCGGCTTCGCGCGCGATCGCGTCGGGCAGCACCGCGTGCTCGGCGATGTCGATGCCGGTCGATGCGAGGATCTGCTTGCGCACCACGAATGCGTTGGCCTGCGCGCGCGCCTCGGCGCGCAGCGCGCTTTCCGCGTACGCATCGGGGCTGCTGGTGTCGAGGTCGAGCCGGTTCGTCGCCACGTCGACCGCGTGCCCGACCTCGTGTGCGAGCACGTAGACGATCGTGCCGGTGTTGCGCAGGCCGCCGTCGATCACGATCCGGCGCCGTTCGGCATCGACCTTGCTGCCCGCGCCCGCGCGGCCTTGCACGATCTCCCAGCGGCCGGGGTTCAGCAGCCGAAGTTGGTCGGCGAGCAGGCTCGACTGGTCGGCCAGCGCATAGGCGGCATCGGGCAGCGGCGCACCGCCGAACCACATCCGGATGCGCGTGAAGAGCGACGGCTTCTGGACGAATGCGCCGTCCGGCAGCGACTCGCCGATCAGCGGGTGAGCGAGTTCGACGTGGCCATTGGCGATGCCGCGTTCGAGCGGCTGGATGACGGCATCGATCATTCCGGGCGTGCGGTTGGTCGCCGGGTCCGGATGCGGAATCAGGACGGAAGGGTCGCTGAAGTAGAACTCGCCGCTCGCATCGAACAAACCTTCGAAATCGAACGACAGGCCGTGCCGCGCGGCAAGCTCGCGCATCGCGGCGAGCTGCCGCATCGATTCGCGCGTCACGCGTTTCGGCAGGATGCCGTGCATCACGTCGAGGCTGCCGAGCTCGGCCAGCGGGCTGTACAGCACCGCGACGCGCCCGTGGTACGTGAATGGCCCGTCGACCGTGACCGTGCGCATGCCGAGCTGCGTCAACTGGTCGAGCCCGCGCTTTTCGTGGGCGAGCATCGTGCGCGCCTTGTCGCCGCTGGCGTCGAACACGCCGATCGCATTGCGCTTGCCGAGTTCGAATACCGCCTTCGCGGTGCCCGCGCCGAGGAACGGGCCGAGCAGCGCGTCGGGATCGACGCGCCGCGACGGATCGCCGGCGACGTGCAGCCCGTGCTCGTCGACGGCGAGCGCGCCCGCATCGATCCGTTCGCGCGGAGACGGCGTGTAGCGCGTCCATGCGCTCGGGCCGCCGAACTGCATGCGCTGCGTGCCGTCGCTGCGCGGCTCGCCGAGCGTGCGGACCGTGCCGCTGTCGGGCACGTAGATCGTGCGTTGCCAGAGGTTCGCGAGCCACGCGGCGTGTGCCGCGCCGCCTTCGCCCGCGAGGACGATGGGTGCGCCGGCCCGTGCGGGCGTGAACGCGTGGCGATGATCGATCGAATAGTCGACGGGCGTGGCGGGGCGGCCGCGTGCGTTGAGCAGGCCGCCGGCCGCATCGGTCCGCGCGTGGACGAGCGTCAGCGGCTCGCCGTTCGCATAGGACACCGGACCGTTGCGCGAGAAGGACAGCTTCGGCGAGCCGCCGCCGAACCAGCGGCGCGGAAACGGCGATGCACGGTCCGCGTGCGCGAGGCTCCATTGCGCCTGTTCGTCGAGCGTGCGCGGCAATCGTGCGCCGCCGCTGCCGCCGGACGATTCGGTCGTGTGCGGTGCGGGCATGCGCAGCGCTGCGTTGCCCGATTGCTGCTGCCGATCCCATGTGCGGCCATAGAACGCACCGTAGCGTTCGCCGTCGCGGCCCGATACGGGAGCATTGCCGAATGCGTCGGCGAGGCGCGCGAGGCCGGCTTCGTCGCCCGGCATCACATGATCGGCTTCGCGCGCGATCGCATCGGGAAGCACCGCGTGCTCGGCAATGTCGACGCCGGTCGATTCGAGGATCTGCTTGCGCACCGCGAACGCGTTGGCTTGCGCGCGCGCTTCGGCGAGCAGCGTGCTTTGCACGTACGCTTCCGGGCTGCTGGTGTCGAGGCCGAGCCGGTCGTTCGACACGTCGGCCGCGTGGCCGGCTTCGTGCGCGAGCGTATAGACGAGCGTGCCGGTGCCGCGCAGGCCGCCGTCGATCACGATCCGGCGCTGGTCGACGTCGGTGCGGCTGCCGCGTCCCGCGCGGCCCCACACGATCTGCCAGCCATCCGACTTCAGCAGCCGCATCTGGTCGGCGAGCAGGCTCGACTGGCCGGCGAGCGCATAGGCGGCATCGGGTAGCGGCGCGCCGCCGAACCACATCCGGATGCGCGTGAAGAGCGACGGCTTCTGGACGAATGCGCCTTCCGGCAGCGATTCGGCGATCGCGGGATGCGCGAGCGCGATGCTGCCGTTGTCGATGCCGCGTTCGAGCGGCGCGATGACGTTGTCGATTTCCTCGAGCGTGGCGTCGATTTCCTCGCGGTCGTCCGTGCGGAATACGGTGGCCGGGTCGCTGAAGTAGAAGTCGCCGCGCGCGTCGAACAGCCCCTGGAAATCGAACACCAGACCATCGCGCTCGACGATCTCGCGCATTTCCGCGAGCTGTCGCGTCGATTCGTGCGTGACACGTGAAGGCAACGCGCCGAGCGAGACGGCGCGGCTGCTGAGCTCGGCGAGCGGATGGTAGAGGATCCCGATCCGGTTGCCGACCGAGAACGGGCCGTCGATGGTCAACGTGCGCATGCCGTAGCGGCGCAGCAGGTCGAGTCCGTTGCGTTCGGTATCGAGCGCGTCGTAATGATTCGCGAGCTGGCCGTCGCGCGGCCGCGCGGGGTCGACGTCGTACAGGCCGATCGCGTTGCGCTTGCCGAGTTCGAACACGCTCTTCTCGATACCGGCCCCCAGGAACGGACCGATCAGCGCTTGCGGGTCCAGCCGCCGTGACGGGTCGCCTGCGACGTGCAGGCCGTTCGCGTCGACGGAGAGTTCGCCGTAGTCGATTCGCTCGCGCGGCGACGGCGCATAGCGGGTCCATGTGGGTGCGTAATCGAATCGCGCCTGCGCGCGCATGCTGCCCGGGTCGCCCATGGCCGCGTCGAACGCGCGGATGGTACCGCCGTCCGGCACGTAGACCGGCCGTTGCCAGGTGTTCGTGAGCCATGCCGCGGCGGCGTGGCCGTTGTCGGCGGCCAGGACCAGCGCGTAGCCGCTGCCGGCGCTGGTCGACGTGCCGGCGAGGAAGTGCGCGATCGAAAAGTCGACGTGCCGTGCGGGGCGGCCCTGTGCGTCGAGCAACTGGCCAGTGGCATCGGTTCGGCCGCGGATGATCGTCACCGGTTCTTCGATTCCCGACGACGTGCGTTCGTCCAGGAAGCGCAGCGTCATCTGTCGCGGCTCGTTGCGCCCGCGTTCGGCGAACGGCGAGATCGGCTCCGCGTGCGCGAGGCTCCATTGCACCTGTTCCTCGAGCGTGCGCGGCAGGTGTGCGCCGCCGGACGATTCGGTCGTGTGCGGCGCCGGCATCCGGCGCGGGGCGCCGCCGCCGCGTTTCTGCTTGTCCCAGATGCCGTCGTAGAAGGTCTGGTACGTCTCGCCGCGGCGGCCCGACACCGGCGCATCGGCGAACGCGTCGGCAAGCCGTGCGACCGTGCCCGCATAGTCGCTCGACGGCGTCCAGCGGTCGGCCTCGTGCTGGAGCGCGTCGGGCAGCGTCGTGTTCGCCGCGATGTCGCCGCCGCCTGCGAGATCGATCTCGTAGCGCGCCTCGAACGCGTTGATCTGCGCGCGCGCTTCGGCTTCGAGCGCCTTGCGCGTGAAGCGGCTGCGGCCGCTGTAGTCGAGCGAATCCAGCGTGCCGTCGATCGCCTCGACCGCATGCTTGGCCTCGTGCGCGAGCGTGTACGTGATGCTGCCCGAATCGTGCAGTCCGCCGTCGATCGTCACGCGGCGCCGCTTCGGATCGATCCGGCTGCCGCCGCCGCGCTTGCCGAGGCTCACGCGCCAGCCGGCATCGCTCAGCATCCGCAACTGCTGCGTGAGCGTGTCCGATTGCTGCGCGAGCGCGTGGACCGCGTCCGGCAGCGGCGCGCCGCCGAAACGCATTTGCAGCCGCGTGAACAGGCTCGGGCCGGCAAGCGCCGGGCCCGGCGGCGCTTCGGTGGTTTCCGGGTGCGCAGCGGCCGGTAGCGTGCGGGCGTCGGCCCGTGCATCGCGGGCCGGCTTCGGCCGGGATGCGTCGCGCGCGTCGTTCGCCGCTTGCGACGCGGATCGTTCGGCCGGCTTGACGAGCACTACGATGCGGTTCGGTGCACTGAATGCGCCGTCCAGCGCACGCGCCGTGCGAGCGGGCGGCTGCGGCAGGGCGGCGTGCGTGTCGGGATCGGCGGCGTTGCGCCGGGCCGTTGCGAGTACGACGACGGTGTCGTCGTTCGCGGGCGGGGGCGCGCGGCGCGCGGCGGGCGCTTCCGGATTCGTCGCGGGCGGCTCGGTTTCGACGACGCCCGCCGCATCGGCGTGCGCCGCCTGCGCGCTCGTGCCGACGACACGGCCGCCTGCCGTCGCTGCATCGGGAGCGGGCAGGTAGCGCGTGAGCGGCGCGTCGGCGCGCAGCGTGCCGTCCGGGTGCAGCGCGTCCGGCGCGGCCGCGAATACCGGCCGCTGCCAGCGATTCGCGAGTTCGGGCGCGACGTGCGCGTCGGCCGCATCGGCGATGACGACGATCGGTTCCGCGACGTCGGCGGGCAGCGCGCTTACCGCGCGCGGCCGCGCCGCCTCGGGCGTGGCCGCTGCCGGGTCCTCGCCGTTCCGCACGATGAAGAGCGTGTGTGCGCCGTAGTCGAGCGCGTCGACCGACGGGCCGCGCGGCACCGACACGCCGGCCGGGTCGAGCGTCGCGGGCCGGGAGGCCGGATCGGCGTCGGTCAGGTCGATCACGCGGACCGGCGTGCGCGGCGCGACGCTGGCCGGCGCTTCGAGCGCGCCTGCGCCCGGTGCGCCGGGCGCCCGCGCGACGGCCGGATCGTTTTCCGCGCGCAGGTCGCTGCTGCGGCGATTCTGCGCGGCGACGTGCGAATCGGACGCGCGCGTTTCCTGCTGGTCCTCGTCACGCGTGGTCCGTGCTTCGCTCGTGCGCTGCGCGTTGCGTGCGCTGGCGGTCGTGGTCGCGGCGGCCGTGTCGTTCGCTTCGGTGGCGCGCGCAGCGGCTTCGTCGGCCGGCGTGGTTCGCGGCGCGCCGTCGGCCGGCGGCGCCTCGTCGCTTGCCGGCTGTCGCGGGTCGCTGCGCGCCGGGGCGGGCGTTTTCGCGACGAGCTTCGACGGCGCATTGATTTCGCCGTCGCTGCCGAACGACAGCCGGTCGCCCGTTTCCGTGACCGATTCGATCTTCGTGCCTTCGGTCCAGGTCTTGCCGGTCAGCTTGACGATGCTCAGTTCGCCGTTCTCGCCGAGGATCACCGACGTCCCGCGCGGCAGGTTGTTCAGGTCCTTGTTGTTGAGCGAGTCGAGCACGCGCACGGGCATGTTGTCGTAGGTGAGCACCTTGTCGCCCGCCATCAGCGTGCCGTCCTTCGCGACCTTGACGTCGACGCCGTCGAGCGACGCGCGCGTCGCGCCGAACGCAAGTTGCGACGGCTCGTTCCTGGTCAGGATTTTCTGCAGCTGCTGGCCGTCGATCGAGATGCGTTCGCCGCCCGCCGAGCGGGCGATCACCGGCCGGCCCGTGACGCGAACCGTCGCGTTGACCACGCGGTCCCGCACGCCGCCCGCGCCCATCAGCGCGACGTTCGTGAAGCCGGACTTGAGCGCATCCCAGCCGTGCTCGCTGTCCCCGTGCGCGAAGTCGATACCGGCTTCGACGAAGCTTTCGCCCGCGGCGCCGACGCCGGTGGCGAGCGACGTGCCGCGCACGATCGCGGTGGTCACTTTCGCGGCCTTCGCCGAGCCGGTGAGGGCGGTGATCGTCTTGCCGAACACTTCCGAGCCCGCGAACTTCGCCGCGCCGGCCGCGCCCATCGGTACGAGGTTGAGCCAGTCGCCGCGCGCGCCGGCGTCGGTGAACGGATTGATGCTCTGGTTGTGTTCCCAGCGCGAGCCGATATCGAGCGCGGATTTCGCCATGCTCGAACCGATCGCCGTGTCCATCATCACCGCGCCCGCGAAGTTCAGCGCGCCGCCGGCGAACGCGCCGACGCCGGTCGCGTCGAGCAGCACGCCGGCGCCTTCCATCAGCAGCCCGAGACCCATCATCCCCAGGTTCACCTTGCCGCCGGTCAGCGTGTTCAGCGCGCTGTCGAACCAGTCGTCGTGATGCGCGGCCTTCTGCTGGTACTGCGCGTGGCCGTTGTCGTCGTAGCCGGTCACGAGATCGAGCGTGCCGCTCGACGCAAGCTGGTTGTTGTCGAGGTAGTCGCCGATGTCGTCGTAATGCGCGGACGTGTCGTCGACGTACTGGACGTGGCCCTTGCTGTCGGTGACCTTGAAGAGCGCGCTCGTCACCATTCCGGCCGTCTTGTCCGAGTAGATCAGCGGCAGGACGGTGACCTGCGTGTCGCTGCCGCCGCCGATCTTCAGGATTTCGCCGCGCACCTTGTCGATCGTGTCGAGCTTGTCCTTGTCGGTGTAGCGCACCGTGTCGTCGTTGACGGGTGCGGTGGGCGTGCCCGTGTCCGACGATGGCTGCACGTCGGGCGGCAGTCCGATCGCGGTGCCGATCAGGTTGCGCTGCTCGTTGTCGGTCAGCTTGCCGAAATGGATCGTCGCGGCCTTGTTCGTACTCGCCCCGGCCTGATCGAGCAGCGATTGCGACAGCTCGCCCTGGTGCGCGCGGAAGAAGCCGTCGAGCGCGTTCGAATACGCGTCCTTGTCGTGCTGGCTTTGCGGATTGCGCAGGTTCTCGGCGAGGTTCGCATCGAACTGGTCGAGCAGCACCTGCTGATGCGACATCTCGGTCAGCAACTGCAGTTTGTTGACGGTCGCGTCGGCTTGTTGCAGGTCGTTGCGCGCCTGGTCGAGCTGGTCCTGGTACGGATTCGGACGCAGCGGCGTGCGCATCGGAATCTCGTCGCCGTTCACCTCGCGCATGCGCACCGGCGTCGGATTGTTCGCGTACCAGTCGTCGTAGGTTTTCTGTATGTCGGCGAGCTTGCCCTTCAGCACGCCTTGCTGCGTCTTCGCGTTCGCGAGCTGGAATTTCGCGGCCGCATCGTTGAACGTGTTGGACAGCCGGCCGTCGGCCGCGCGCAGCGCGCCCGCGACGACATGGAGCTTTTTCGCGTCGAGCGCGGTCTGGCCGGTCGCGGTGGTCGGCAAGGACGTGTTCGAGCCGGGCGGCTGCAGCACGAACGACGGATTCGTGAACAGCGTCGTGGGCGGCAGCGACGTCGACAGCGCGCCGGGCGGCGCCGACGTGCTCAACGACGATGTCGGCGTCTGCGTCGTCGATGGTGCCGGCGTGCTCGATGTGCTCGGCAGCGACGTGCTCAGCGACGGCGACGGTTGCGCCGACGGTGCCGGCGGCGTTGCAGACGGCGGCGGATTCGTCGACAGCGTCGGCGTCGGGTTCTGCAGCACGAACGGCACCTTTGGCTTGAGCTGCGCGTCGATCTGCGCGCCGGCGTCGTCGTACTGCTGCGCGAGTGTCTGACCGTACGCGACGACGAACCCGTCGTGCGCGAGGCTGGCCTTCTGTTTCGCCTGTGCGAGTGCATCGGACGCGGCGGCGAGGTCGGTGTCGACGGTCGGATGCGGATCGAGCGAGTGCGGATTCGCGGTATGCCAGTCGTCGGACGCCGATTTCGCGGTGTCGTACTTGCCTTGCAAGTCGTCGACGGTCAACTGCGCGCCGAGCATCTGCATGTAGCTGCCGCTCGTGTTCGCCTGCGTGGTCGCGCGATCGAGCGCGGCCTTGTCGTCTTTCGCCGCGCCGGGCGTCGAGCCGATCAGGCACGCGCTGTCGGCGTCGTACTTCTGCTGCAGCGTCGTGACCTGCTGCGCGTCGAGCGACGCCGCATAGGCCGCGTTCGAGTAATTGGCGATCTTCGCGGCCTGCGCGATATTGGCCTGCACGGCATTCATGTCGACGTTGCCGTTCGCATCGGCTGGCGGCGGATCGGGCAGATCCACCTGCAACTGCAGCGGCGCGAGCGCATCGTTCAGCTTGCCGACGCCGGTATCGATCGCGTCCTTGTAGGCGGGATCGGCCATGTACGACTGGAACTGCTTATAGGCGAGATTCGCATTGCTGACGTCTGCCCAGTACTTCGCCTGAGCCGTTACCGCGCTCGAGGTCGCCGATTGCCAGTCGTCGTAAGCCTGGACCTGGGCGGGCGTCTTGCAATCGCCCTGCTGCGGGACGAAGTTCGGATTCGCCTTCGTCTGGTCGGGGAACAGCTTTTGCAGCGCCGCGAGCTTCGCATCGGCCTGCTGTTGCGCGGGCCCCTCGATTTTGTCGTTCGTCGGGTCGGCGCTGTACTGGTCGGCTTTCGCCTGCTCGCCGTACAGGATCCGGTAGCCGGCGTCGGTCGTCACGTCGAGTTCGCGTTGCGCGGTGTCGGCCGCATCGCGCGCCTTCGTGTAGTTGTCGCGCGCGGCCTTGCGCTCGTCGGGCGTCGCGTCGGGGTCGCGGTTCGTCATCCGCAGCACGCCCTGCGCGCCTTGCAGCGCTTGCTGAGCGTTGTCGTACCGGGTCTGAGCGTCCTGGATCACACCCTGGACGGCGCGCGTCGTGTCGTTGTCGACCGTGATCTCGGGCGGCGCCACGCGATATTGATCGGCCATGCTCTGGAGCAGGGCGGTGGCCGACGCGATTTCGGGGTTGGTCGGCTTGGACGGATCGGTGCCGAGATCGGCCTGCACGGGGATCGGCGGCGTGGTGGTCGGGGTGACCGGGTTGGCCGGACCGTTGTTCGGGCCGTCGTTGGACGTACCGTCCGCATTGCGCGGCGGTTTCGGTGCGAGGTCAGGGTCCAGCGTTTGCGACAGGAAACGCTGCCAGTTCAACCCCAAACCCATTCCGTCGATCGACAACATGCAAGGCTCCCGTCAGGCGCGGCCGTACGCAAGATGCACGCCGCCGGCGCCGCATGGCGCGATTTCGAGTGTACGGAAGCGCTCGGAGCGGACACGGGGGCGATTCGTAGCGCGCGACGAGGGGGAACGGGTCGGTGCGGGGATCGCTACGAGAAGCGATCATGTCCCGATAAGTGCGCGATGCAGAAGGCGGGAGATGAGGCGGCTTGCGTATCGATTCGATCTGGGCTCGGTGTTACAGCTGACTTTCGGTGATGGTGTGCGCCTTACTTTCTGCTTTCGATTTTATGATCAGGTATGCGAAGTAATTTGCGGTGGTGGAAGGGACGGGTAGGCATAGGCAGTGCGGTATGCCCCGCATCGAGACGAGGAATTTGGGCGACACGAGTTTGGACAGCGGATATCGACGCGCGAGGAACAGGGGCCGGTACGGCGGGTGATGCGCTTTTTGTGGTGGATCGGTGTTGTCGGATGAATCGCACCGATACCCGACGGGAGAGGCCGGCTGGCTAGAGCAGTCGGTCGACGTGTAATCGGCAGAGTTCGGCGTGTTGGCGCGGGACGGCGACGAATCGGACGGGGAAAGAGGCGGCTCGTGCAACTCGCATAGCACCATTGGAAAATTGTTACGTGACAACTTCGCGTCATTATGGTCGACGATTTTATATACTGAATTTTGGGGCCCCATCATCAGGGCGAATCTCCGATTCGCGTATCCCCCAATACGGGTCCACCAGCCTGGCAAGACCCTCGCTCAACCGCCCGCAAGCGTCCGGCAAAACGCCTATAATGATTGGGCAAATTGCCAAAGAGAGGTCGGGTCATGAGCACCATCGCTTTTCATCCTTCGGGCGTCGCTCATCCGCGTCAGGCCGAATTCACGATTCTCGAGCAGTTGCTGGCGATCCGCGTCCGGTCGGGCGCCGATCTGGCCGAGCTGGCGAGCGCGCGCGTCGACGTATCGGTGATCGACCGCCTGTCCGAGCGCGGGCTGAAATCGGACGAACTGGCGTTCATCATTCCGCGCCGCACGCTGAGCCATCGTCGCCAGGCGCACGAACGTCTGTCGCCGGAAGAGTCGGACAAGGCGATCCGCCTCGCGCGCATCGTCGCGCAGGCGTCGGCCACGTTCGGCGACCAGGACAAGGCGATGGCGTGGCTGCGCAACGGGCTCCAGCGCTTCGGCGGCCGCACGTCGCTCGACATGGCGAGCACCGAGCATGGTGCGCGGCTCGTCGAAGAGGCCCTCACGCAGATCGACGAGGGGTACTTCGCTTGACGACACTGTGGCGGATCAGCAATTACGCCGATCTGAAGGGCATCGGCGGATTGCGGGCCGGCGGGCGCTGGCATTTCGCCGGGCAGCCCGTCGTGTATCTCGCCGAGCATCCGGCGCTCGCGTTGCTCGAGACGCTGGTTCATTTCGAAATCGCCACCGTCGCGCAATTGCCGAGCGGATACCAGTTGCTGCGTATCGAAGCACCCGATTCGGTGGACGTTGCCGAAATCGCCGAAGGCGATGCGCCGGAGGACTGGCGAACGAACGTCGACTGGACCCGCAGCGCCGGCACCGAGTGGCTGCACACGCAGCCGAGCGCGCTGCTGCGCGTGCCAAGCGTCGTCGTGCCGCATGCCCATAACTTCCTGTTGAATCCGCTGCATCCGGCCGCGTCCGACATCCGTATCGCGGAAGTGATGCAAGCGCCGTACGACACGCGAATTCTGCGGCTGGTCCAGTCGAAGCCTGGCGAGTAGCGAACCGGGAGGCGTACGGTTCGCGCCGGCGGTACCCGCTCAGCGCTCGTGGGCAGCGCGATCCGCGGCCGCATCGGGCGACAGCGTTTGTCGAATGCGCGTGACCGTTCGCATGCTGGCGAGACCGAGCATCGCGGTGACGTCGGCATGCGCGTGGCCCGCGAGCAGCTGGCGGCGCGCATACGTATTGCGCAGCACGCGCGGGCTCATGTCCGCTGCGTGAAAGCCGATCGCGTTCAGCGCCTCGCGCACGACGAGCAGCAGGAACATGTCGTTCATTGCGCCCCCGCGCGGCGCGGGAAACAGCAGCGCCGACGGCCGCGGCTCCGAGCGCGCCCGCCATGCGGCGAGCGGCGCCACCCCGAACGCGGCGAGCTCGATCCGGCGCGCCGGCCGCGCGCGATCGCGCGGCACCGACAACACCGCAGGTCGCGCGTCGAGATCGGGCGCGTCGCTTGTCATCGCGCGAATTTCGGCCGACGTGATGCCGCTCGCGAGCAGCAGCGCGACGATCGCGCGATTCCGGCAGTCGGCCGGCGTGTCGTCCGCGCGAGGCTGCACGTGGCGTTGCAGCGCCGCGTCGGCATCGGGCGGCAGGTAGCACGGCTCGGGCTCGCCGTCCGGCCATGCGAGATCGCGTGTCGATCGGCCGGCCGGATGGATCGTCCGCACACCGGCGTCGACCAGATGCCGGCCCAGTCGGTCGATCAGCTTCGCATAACGCACGCGTGTCGACGTGCCGGGCACGCAGGTGCGGTCGAGTTCCGCGAGGAAGGCCGCGACGTGGTCGGGCCCGAACGTGGCGAGCGATACGCGCTGTGCGTTCAGGTGGCGCAGGAATCGCTCGAACATCGCGACATGCTGCACGACCGAACGCGGCGCGAACGGCCGGCGGCCGGCGCCGGTCGCGGCGGTTTCCTGCCAGACGCGAAACGCGCCGACGGGGTCGTGAATCCAGCGATCCGTGTCCATCCCCGCTTTATAGCCGGACGCGGTGACGCCGGCAATCGTCTCGATGTCCGCTCGGCCGGCGCGACCCAGCCGGCGTGTCGTCGACGCCGTCGTTATTCGTCGTCGGGCAGACGAGCATGAGCGGCGGCAGGCAGCGGCAGCGTCGAGCGTCGCGCCGCGTGAGCGGGCCGCTGCCTTCACGCGTCGCGCGAAGGCGCCGCAACTGCCGCCGCGTGCGCTTGACCGCTCAGCCGTGCGAGCGCGGCGAATGCCAGTTGCGTCGCGATGGCCGCGAGCGTGCCGGCCGCCATGCCGTTGCCGAGCACGATCTGCACAGGCGCGCCGAAATGGCGATACAGGTTCGGCACCAGGATCGGCGCGAGGCCGACCACCAGGGCGGCCGCGAGCGTGTACTGGTTCGCGCGCGCGTGCAGGTCGACGCTGGCGAGCAGCCGAATGCCCATCACGCCGATCATCGCGAATACGACCAGCGCGGTGCCGCCGACCACGGCGGCCGGAATCGCATACGCGAGCCGCGCGAGCGGTGCGAACAGCGCGATGGCGATCAGGATCGCGCCGGCGGCCGCCGTCACGTAGCGCGAGCGTACGCCGGTCGTCTGCACGACGCCGATGTTCTCGGCGCTCGTCACGATCAGCGGCGTGCCGAACAGCGCGCCGGCCAGCGATGCGAGCGCGTCGCCGCGTATCGTCTTCGGCACGTCGCGCTGGAGCGAGATCGCCTTGCCGCACGTTTCGCCGACGGCGACCGTCTGTGCGGTGGCCTCGGCCATCGAGATCGCGGTGAAAATCAGCAGCGGTAGCGCAGCCAGCGCGTCGAAACGCGGCATCCCGAACGGCAGCCACGCCGGATGCGTGAACAGCGGGCCGTGCCAGACGTCGCCGAGCGCCGGCATCGCACCGAGCGCCCAGCCGAGCGTCGCGCCGGCCATCAGCCCGATCAGCACCGCGAGGCGTCCGGCCGTGCCGCGGAATGCGCCGGCGACGACGACGGTGGCGACGATCGTCGCCAGCGCGAGCCCGAGTGAGCGCGGCTGCGCGAAGTCGGCGGAACCGGGCTGGCCGACGACGATCGCCGCGTAGATCCGGATCAGGTTGATCGATACGAGCAACAACATCGCGCCGACGACGATGCGCGGAAAGAGCCGCAGGCAGCGCGTGAAGACGGGCAGCAGCACCCAGTAGAACGCGCTGGCGAGCAGCGCCGCGCCTGCCGCGGTCGGCAGGCCCGATTGCGCGGCGATGCCCGCGAACAGCATCGTCGGTGCGCCGCCGGGCACCATCACGAACGGCATGCGTGCACCGATCGGGCCGGCGCCGAGCGATTGCACGAGCGTGCCGATACCGCACGCGAAGAACGTCGCGCCGATCAGCTGAACCGTCAGGTCGGCCGGCAGCGCGAGCGTTTTCGCGATCAGGAACACGGCCGTGATCGGCGACGCGGCCATCGACAGCACGTGCTGCAGCCCGAACAGCGCGAGCTGCCACGCGGGCAGCCGGGCATCGACGGGCGGGGAGATCGAATCGTGCGACACGGCAGGCCCCTCGGAAGCGAACGTCGGCGATGGCCGGAAACCGGCGGTGAACGGAAGCTCAAGTCCGTAGCCAGGGCAATTGCGCGGCGCTGTAGCGGAACGTCTGGAACACGCTGTTCAACTGGCCGGGGCCGGTCTTGCGCGCCGCTTCGTCCGGGTATTCGGCGAACCACGGGATCACGTATTCCCAGACGACCTCGCCGGCCGGCGTCACTTCGAACAGCCGGCCCGTCGACGATTCGGTGATGTGCGTGTTGCCGTTCGGCAAGCGTTGCGCGTTGCCCATGAACGGCGTGTAGAACAGGTTCGCGACGTCGTCCGCATACGACCACACGACCCGCTGCGTCGCCGGATCGATTTCCACGACGCGCGAGAACGCGACGTGCGCACCATGGCGGAAATTGCCGTTGTCGAACGCGAGGATATGGCCGTTCGGCAGCGGCGCCGGCGCATGCTGGTGCGATACGACGTCGGGCCCGATCCGCAGGTCGATGCGGCCGGTTGCGCGGTTCACGCCGACGATCCCCGACGTCGTGCGCAGGCTCATCAGCACGCGGCCGTTCGCATCGATCGCGAGACCGTTGACGAGCGGCCAGTGATAGCGACCGAAACCTGTCGCGATCGGAAAATCCTCCGGCCGCAGATGGTCGCGTGCATGCCATTCCCAGACGATGCGGCCGGCGCGGTTCACTTCGCGGATCACGTCCGCGTACATCACCTCGTCGTCACCGTGCGCGGTGCCGCCCGGCACGCGCCGCGCGAATGCCGCGTCGACCGGTTCGCACGCGGCGTACAGCAGGTTGCCGTTCGGCAGCCACTGCGCATCGTGGTGATGCGCGGGATCCTCGTAGCGCCACACGATGTCGCCTTGCGGCGTGACCTCGTAGAAATCGCCGCCGTGCCACATCGACCACGGTGCGTAGCGCGATTCGGAGTGCGGATGATTGCCGTTGTAGCCCAGATTGCCGTTCGCGAGGATGACCGCGTGGCGGCCGGGACGCACGGGCAATTTCCACTGGTGGACGACCTCGCCGTCGATGCCGACGAGATAGACGTTGCCGTCGGCCGTCTGTGGCGCGATGAGCGTATAGCCGCCTGCGGACAGCGCGGGGTCGTGGGCGATGAGGCCGACGCCGCGGCGGCGCTGGGTAATCTGGTCGACGGTCGTCACTGCGGTCTCCATTCGAATCGGCTACGGGAATGCAGCGGAATCTAGACGATTCGTCCAGTCAGTAAAATCGGATTATTCTTGACGGCCTGTTCGGAAAAATCTAACGGTGCCTTCATGCGTTCGATATCGCAGACATTCCGTTGTTTCGACGAAGTCGCGCGGCGCGGCTCGATTCGCAAGGCGGCCGATGCGCTGCACCTGACCGCCGCGGCGGTTCACCAGCAGATCCGCAATCTCGAAGCGCAGGTCGGCGTGCCGCTGTTCGACCGGCTGCCGCGCGGCATGCAGCTGACGCTCGCCGGCGAGATCGTGATCGCGGCCGTGCGGCGCGGCCAGCGCGATTTCGACAACGCGCTGACGCAGGTCGAGGATCTGCGCGCGCTGCGGCGCGGGCACGTGAATCTCGCGGTGCCTGCCTCGACGGCGGAAAGGCTCGTGCCCGACGCGATTCTCGCCGCGATGCAGCGTTACCCGGGCGTCACGTACAGCGTGCGCTCGGGAAACGGCGAGAGCATCGTGCGCTGGGTCGAGACGGGCGAGGTCGACATCGGTTATGCGCTGCGCCGGCGCAGCGCGGCGGGCGTCGTCGAGGTGCGCGCGTTCGCGCAGCCGCTGGGTGTCGTCACGGCGCCCGGCCATCCGCTGGCGTCGACGGGCGGCAAGGTGCGGATGCGCGACTGCTTCGCGCATCCGCTGATCCTGATGACGCCCGACACGGAGTTGCGCGCGATGTTCGACCAGATCGATGCGCGGCAGCCGCGCAGCCCACGGCCGCTGGTCGAAACCGGTTCGGTGTCGATGGTGCGGCGCCTCGTGGCCGCAGGAGCCGGCGTCGGTTTCCTGATCGCGGAAAACGTCGCGGACGACGTGGCCGCCGGTCGGCTCGCCTGGACGCCGCTGGCCGATGCGGGCGCGCGCTCGTTCAGTTGCATCTACCAGCGGGCGGACACGAGCGCGACGGTCGCGATGACGATGTTTCTCGCGTTCTTTTCCGAGGCGATCGACGCGATGGAGCACGGGTTCGCACGTGTCGGGCGACCGGCCGCCACGCGTCGTCGGGCGACAAGGTAACGGTCGCAATGCGAGCCGCATCGGCGTATCGGAATGCGATGCAATGCAGCAAGCAACCCCGCATGCCGGTTCGGTGACGTCGCGCACACGACGTCCGGTTGCATGACGTGATTTCCTTATTGCGGAAAAAATTTTGTTCATGGGACTATCGAACGCGTCGCCCGTGCACCGAGGGGGTTGCAGGCGGCAGGATGTCCATCGCAACGACCGACAAGAACATCGGCAGACCATGAACAGAACAGCGATTTTTCCGTATGCGTCCGCGTTGCTCGCGGCTGCCCTGCTGACCGCCTGCGGCGGTGACGTCGAGAACGAGGCGGCCCACACGACGACACCTTCCACCGATGCGAGCTGCCTCGCGGTCGACAATAACGGCGCGACCGTCGTGGTGGGCTCGAACCAACCGGGCGACCCGTCGCTGCCGGAAGCATCGTCGGGCTATCGCACCGGAATGAAGCCCGTCTATGCGAAAACCTACCTGGTGGCCACGTCGAACGCGTACGCGAGCGCGGCCGGTTGCGCGGTGCTGAAGAAGGGCGGCACGGCCGCCGACGCGGCGGTCGCCGTGCAGGCCGTGCTCGGTCTGACTGTCCCCGAGGCCACGGGCCTCGGGTCGGGCGGCGTGCTGCTCTATTACGATGCGCGCGGCAAGACGCTGCAGGCATACGACGGCCGCGAAACCGCGCCGGCCGCCGCGACGGAGAACTACCTGCGCTATGTCGATGACGCCACCGATCATTCGGCGCCGCTGCCGAACGCGCGCGCGAGCGGCCGTTCGATCGGCACGATCGGCGTGCCGCGGCTCATCGAGGCGCTGCAACAGGATCACGGCCGCTTGCCGTGGCAGAGCCTGTTCGGCGACGCGATCACGCTGGCGACCAACGGGTTCCCGATCGGCGGCCGGCTGGCCGACGCGATCGCGGCGAACGCCGCGAACCTGAAGCGGGACCCCGAAGCGGCCGCGTATTTCCTGAACGCCGACGGTTCACCGAAGACGCTCGGCACCGTACTGAAGAATCCCGCCTACGCGCGCACGCTGTCGCTGATGGCGCAGTCGGGCGCGAACGCGCTGTACACGGGGCAGATCGCGCAGGACATCGTCGCGAAGATCGCGGCGACGAAGGGCGCGGACGGCTCGACGCTCACGCCGGGCAAGACGACCGTCGCGGATCTCGCCGCCTATCAGGCGAAGCGTCGCGAACCGGTGTGCACGACTTATCGCAGTTACTGGGTGTGCGGGATGCCGCCGCCGTCGTCGGGCGGCATCGCGGTCGCATCGGCGCTCGGCATTCTCGAGAATTACGACCTGAAGTCGCTGAAGCCGACGGCGATCGATCTCGAAGGCGGCAAGCCGACGGTCGCGGGCGTCCACCTCGTCACCGAGGCCGAACGGCTCGCCTATGCCGACCGCGACAAGTATGTGGCCGATACCGACTTCGTGCCGCTGCCGGGCGGCACGTGGGACACGCTGCTGAACAAGCCGTACCTGAAATCGCGCGCGGCGCTGATCGACCCGACCAAAAGCATGGGCACCGCGCAGCCCGGCAATCTCGGTGCGGTGCCGCTCGGCGTCGACACGACGCTGATCGAGCACGGCACGAACCAGTTCACGATCGTGGACGGCGACGGCAACGTGCTGAGCGCGACGACGACGGTCGAGTCGAGCATGGGCTCGTTCCACATGACCAACGGCTTCCTGCTGAACAACCAGTTGACCGACTTTTCCGCGAACCCGCTCGACACGTCCGGCAATCCGGTGGCCAACCGGCTGCAGCCGGGCAAGCGGCCGCGCAGCTCGATGGCGCCGACGATCGTGTTCGGGCAGGCCGCCGACGGCTCGCGCGGCGACTTCGTGATGGCGACCGGTTCGCCGGGCGGCGGCACGATTCCGCAATACGTGGTCAAGACGCTGGTCGGCGCGCTCGACTGGGGGCTCGACGCGCAGCAGTCGGCAGGGCTCGTCGATTTCGGCGCGAGCAACAGCCCGACGACCACGATCGGCGGCGAGCACCCGAACGTCAACACGGCGAACAACGGCGCGAACGATCCGCTGATCACGGGGCTGCTCGCGCTCGGGCACAAGGTGTCGACGTCCGCTCAGGCGAGTGGCGTCAACACGGTGATGCGCGTAATGGTCGGCCAGTCGCCGGCGTTGCAGGGCGGTACCGATCCGCGTCGCGAAGGCGTCGTGCTCGGCGATACGTTCCGGCCGTAATCGGGTGGCGTGCGTGCGCCCCCGGTCCGCTTGCCGGCGGCGGCCGGGGTCGTGCGTCATGATCAGGCCGCATCGACGGCCGGGCAACGCGCATCCTTTGGAATGCAGATAAAAGCGGCCGGCTCGTCGGCCGGCCGTTGCGTCGATCGCCTTCCCGGATACCTGTCGATCGGGCGAATCGCCGGCGTGAAGCAGCCGGTCGCCGCGATTCGCGATTCAAGCCCGTCCGTCGTCAAATACGGCGTTCGCCTCGCCGCAAGCCCCCGATTGTCAAACAGTGTGAGTCAATCGTCAGCATTTGCAACGGAAGTAACAGTCCCCGCAAATCGATCGTTTTGCGCGCCGGCGCCGCTACATTAGCCCCACCTGCCGCATGTCGCGGCGAGGCATGCGACAAGCCGCACGAAGGCGGCCCGCAGCAACAACGTCTTTGGGGAGAATGACCATGAACAAGATTCGTACGATTCTGCTGGGTGCCGCTCTGACGGCGCTGGCGACGTCGGCTGCATTTGCACAGACGGCTCAGACCGGTGCCCAGGGTTCCGCAGGCATCGGCGCCCAGGTCCAGACGCCGCTGCTCGGCGGCGGCGTGGGCGTGCAGGCTGGCGCCGGCGCGAATGCGGCGGGTTCGGGTTCGGGCGCGGGCAATGTCGTCGGCGGCGCGCTGAACGGCGTCGGCAAGACGGTCGGCGGCGTGGGCTCGGCAGCCAGCACGGCAGTGGGCGGCGCGACGCAGGCGGTCGGTTCGGCGGCCGGTGCGACGAAGGATGCGGCGGCATCGGCCGTGCACGCGACGAAGTCGCACGTGAAGCACGTCGCGGGCTCGGCGAAGAGCCATGCACAAGGCGCGATGTCGACCGCGGGCGACGTCGCGGGTGGCGCGAAGGCGAAGGCCGGCGAGGCGCTCGAAGGCGCGACGAACTCGGTGCAGGGTGGCGCATCGGTCGGCGTGAAGGGTTCGGCGTCGGCGCAAGGCGGCGCGCTGTAACGAGCAGCACGGATCCCGTCACGGCCCGGCCCGCTTCGATGCGGGCCGGGCTTTTTCTATTGGGGAACGCGATACGTCGCGCATGGAGTCTCAAGTCGAAACACGGGAAAGCGATTTATCGATATTGATTAGGATCGCAAAAGTAACAGGCATCTGGGCGACTGAGCTGGATGCCGAGAGGAGACGACTTTCGGGCCGGGGAAAGTGCGGGTTGGTTTATAAATACGAGCGGTTTTTTATTTTCTCTGTCAGTCGCGCCATTGATGTTGAAGATGTCGTCAAATGGCAGTGCCCCTGTTTGATGTGTGTCAACTGCGCGCGCTTTCCCGTGACCATGAGTACCGACTGAGAAGCAGGCTATGCCGGCGTGGGAGATCCCGTCGAAATTGCTGAACTCATCGGCCCGCGCCTGATGAATCGCAGGCGGAACACGGCATTTTCGTTATCGAAGTGCTGATTATCTGATCGGCGGCGGTTGCGAGCCATCTTGCGCTTCGCGTTGGCGATGATGTGATATTCTTTTATTTTATTCGATTAGAATGGCGAAATGATCGGAATATTTTTAATAAAAATCGAATCAATTATCGATTCTTTTTTGCCGTGAAGTCCGAAGTCCGAAGTCCGAAGTCCGAAGTCCGAAGTCCGAAGTCCGAAGTCCGAAGTCCGAAGTCCGGAAGAAAAGATCTCGTGATGAATTCGCTGCATGGCACGAGGCATCCGCGGCGATTGAACGTGTCGCCGGCCTCCCGCCCCACCCGCACGGGCACTGTCGCGTTTGCAGAGTCGGATCGCGTACCGCTATCGGCAATGCGCGATGCGGTCGCGTTGCTCGGACACGTCGGCGCTGATCGCGGCACGTCAATGTTCAAGTCGACCTGCACGAGGCGTTCGGCAGGCTCCTTCCGACGATCACGTTGAAGGTCAGCGACGCGCAGCGCGACGACGGCGTGACATTCAACGTCGTATTGCCGGCAGGAGCGGCGTCGCGACGACCGACACGGACGCCCTGCCTGATTACTGGGTGAGTTTCATTCACCGGAGACGCTTCAATGCGAAAAGTCATGCTGTACTGGATGATGTTGCTGCTCGCGCCGTTTGCATCGGGTATCGCGAACATGGCCCATGCGGGGCCGGCGAGCGCAGCGCCGGCGCCCGCAGCGGCACGCGCGGACCGACTGCCCGCCTATCAGCCGCGATTCGGGCGCACGCGCCCGATCGTCGCCGTCGTCGGCGAAAACGATTTTACCGAGCTGACCGATTACGTCGTCCCCTATGGCATCGTCGCCGAATCGGGCGCGGCGGATCTCGTCGCACTTGCGACGAAACCGGGCCCGATCCGGATGTTCCCGGCACCGATGAACGTCATTCCGGACGAAACCACTGCTCAGTTCGACGAGCGTGTGCCCCGGGGTGCGGACTATGTGATCGTGCCGGCCGTGCATCGCGACAGCGATCCGACGCTGCTTGCATGGGTGGCCGGGCAGGCGAAGAAGGGCGCCACGATCATCGGCGTGTGCGACGGCGTCTGGGTCGTTGCACGCGCGGGGCTGCTGGAAGGCCGCCGCGCGACGGGGCACTGGTACTCGATGAGCGATCTCCGCAAGAAGTTTGCCGATACGCGGTGGGTCGACGGCAAGCGTTACGTTGCCGATGGCAAGGTCGTCACGACGACCGGTGTCACCGCAACGATTCCGGTATCGCTTGCGCTCGTCGAGGCGCTCGCCGGGCACGAACGCGCACTGCAGGTCGCCGAGCGACTCGGACGGCCTGCATGGTCGTCCGAGATCGCGAGCGACCGATTCAAACTCGGATTGTCGACGATGGCGACGATCGCACCCAATTACGTGTCGTTCTGGTCGCACGAGGATTTCGGTATCCCGATCGAGCCGGGTGTCGACGAAATTGCGCTCGTGCTCGAGGCCGACGCCTATTCCACGACGTTCCGCTCCACCGCCTACACGGTTGCCGCGAATCGCGAACCCGTGCGCACCCGGCGCGGGTTGACTATCGTTCCGGACCGCGTGGGCGGCGTCGACGCGCCTGCGCGGATGTTGTCCGCACCGATCACGCGCTATCCGTTGCATGCGCTCGATGCATCGCTGAATGCGATCGCGTCCGAGTTCGGCAAGCGCACGGCCGCGTGGGTCGCACTACAGATGCAGTATCCGGGTTACTGAGCTGCGCATCGCAGCGTCGCCCGGTTCGTCCCCGAGCCTGTCGGTTCTCCGCTCGGCTCCGTAGGAGCCGAGCTCGCCCCTGTCGTTCGGTAACTGCTTCGGAGATTCCGAGCGCGCATGGGCGCTGTGCGATCCTCGCGCTCGCCGCTCCGCCGCGCTCCGCGACAGGAAGGATTGACCGCGTCCTGCTACTTTCCGATGACGTCGAGGCTCGCGAGCATGATCGCCATGCGGCACCTCGCGACATCGTGGAAATGGTGATTTGCGAACTCTGGTCCGGATCTCCGGATCGGGAGGCGTCCCGTACCCATTGCCCGCACGTCATGCTTAAATAGCAGCGCTCCCGATAGCCGGCTGTCGCGATGACAACGCCGGCCGGCTCCGTTTCGCTGTCACGCATGCCTGCTGCGGCACAATGTCGGTTCGCATCGGTATCGCGTGCTTCCCCGCCATCCGGACCGACGGAGAACGCATGTCGTTACCCGCTTTCAGGTACCATCCCGACCCGCTTGCAGCGGGCAGCGCGACCCGGTCCGACGCATGTCGCAAGTGCGGCGGCAAGCCCGGCGGCTCCTGGGACGACGCTTGACGGCACGGGCCCGCGCGAGCGGCATCGCCCCTTCGTCATGAAACAGAGGAACCTTCGTGAAGTTCATCCACGCGGCAGACATTCACCTTGACAGCCCGTTGCACGGCCTGAGCGCCTATCCCGACGCGCCGGCCGCGCAGTTGCGCAACGCGTCGCGCGAGGCGCTGCGGCAACTCGTGGATCGTGCGATCGAAGAGGAAGTCGCGTTCCTCGTGATCGCAGGCGACCTGTACGACGGCGACTGGAAGGATCACAACACAGGCATCTTCTTCGGCCAGCAGATGGGCCGCCTGCGCAAGGCCGGCATCCGCGCGTTCGTGCTCGGCGGCAATCACGATGCCGAAAGCGAGATGACGAAGAAGCTGACGCTGCCCGACAACGTCACCGTGTTCGGCCACCGCAAGCCGGAAACCTTCAGGCTGCCGGAATTCGACGTCGCGCTGCACGGGCAGAGCTTCAAGGACAAGGCCGTCGTCGACAATCTCGCGATCGGCTATCCGGATCCGGTGCCCGGCTATTACAACATCGGTGTGCTGCACACGGCGCTCGAAGGGTATGCGGCGCATGCGAACTACGCACCGTGCACGCTGGCCGAACTGCACGCGAAAGGCTACGACTACTGGGCCCTCGGCCACGTGCACGAATTCCAGCAATGGACGGGCGCGTCCACCGTCGTGTTTCCCGGCAACCTGCAGGGGCGCCATATCCGCGAGACGGGCCGGCGCGGCGCGGTACTCGTGATGGTCGAGCAAGGCAAGACACAGGTCGAGCGCCTGTATCTCGACGTGCTGCGCTGGGAAGCCGTGTCAGTCGATGCGTCCGATTGCGAGTCGGTTGCGGATCTGTCGAGAAAGATCGGTCAGTCGCTGGAGGCGCTGTTGACCGTCGACGGCCACGTGCCGCGCGCGGTGCGCGTCACCGTCACCGGGCGCACGTCCGCGCACGGTCTCTTTTTCGGCCGCGCGCCGCAGTTGCGTGCGGAGGTGCTGAACCAGATCGGCATCATCGGCAACGAGCGGCTGTGGCTCGAGAAGGTCCGGCTCGCGACGTCCGCCGCCGATCGGCAGCCGGGCGAAAGCGAACCGCTCGAGGCGCTGGAGGATCTGAAGCAGATTCTGGCCGACGCCGCGCGCGATCCGGATTTCCTCGCGCTGCTCGAACGCGACCTGAAGCCGTTCGTCGGCAAGGTCCGCAGCGACGTGAAGGAGGACGTGCCGTTGCTGACGATGGCGCGTGCGGGCGAGCTGACGGCGCTGGTCGAGCAGGTCGGGCCCGCGTTGCTGGCACGGCTGGCGAGGGGGGAGTAAGCGATGCGCATCGGCCAGCTCGATCTGATCAAGTACGGCAAGTTCACCGACGAGACGCTGCGTTTCCCGTCGGCCCGCGAGGATTTCCATGTGATCGTCGGGCCGAACGAGGCCGGCAAGTCGACGATCCGCACGGCCGTGTCCGAGTTGCTGTTCGGCATGAAGCTGCAGACGCCGCTCGATTTCCTGCACAGCACGCCCGAGTTGCGGATCGGCGGCGTGCTGGAGAGCGGCACGGGCGAGCTCGCGTTCCACCGTGCGCGCGGGCGCAGTTCGTTGCGCACGCCGGCCGACGACAAGCTGCCCGACGACTATCTGACGGCGATCCTCGACGGCGCGACGCGCGAATTCTTCGAGCAGATGTTCGGGCTCGATCACGGGCGGCTGGTCGATGGCGGTCGCAGCATTCTCGACGCATCGGACAAGCTCGGCCAGGTGCTGTTCGAATCGGCTGCCGGCGTCGGCAGCCTCGGGCGAGTGCGCGAGGAACTCGACGCGCGTGCGCTCGAATTGTGGGCGCCGCGTCGTAGCGGCAGCGCATTTACGCTGGCCGAAACGGCGTTCAACGAAGCCGTGACCGAGTTGAAGACGGTCCAGGTGCGCACGCGCGACTGGGTCGATCGCAAGGATGCGCGCGAAGCGGTCGAGCAGCAGATCGAGCAGGCGCGTGCGGAGCAACGCCGGCTCGAAGCGCTGCGCTCGAAGCTCGAACGCGTGCGACGGCTCGCGCCGTACCTGAAGGAGCTGACGGTCAAGGACGCCGCGCTGGCCGAACTGGGCGCGGTCGTCGAGTTGCCGCCGACCGCGTATGCGGATCTGCTGAAGGCGCAGGGCGATCTCGCGGCCGAGCAGAAGGTGCTCGAGGAGCGACGCGCCGACCTGCTCGCGAAGCGGCAGGCGCGCGAGGCGATCGTCGCGGATGCCGACACGCTGGCGCTCGAAGCCGATATCGAGGCGCTCGATCGGCTGCGCGGCGCATGCATGAATCACGCGCAGGATCTGCTGCTGCTCGGCGCGGACGTCGAGCGGCATCTGTCCGCCGCGTCGTCGGCGGCCGCGCAGCTCGGCTGGCCGACGGACGAAGCGTCGCTGCGCGCCGCGTTGCCGACGGCGCTGTCGCTGAAGACCGTCGCGAACCTGCTGCGCGAACATGGCGCGCTGCACCAGGCGCTTGCCGGTGCGCGCGAATCGCTCGACGAACGCACGCGCGAACTGACGCAGGTCCGGGAACAACAGGCGCGCCTGTCGACCGTCGACGTGCCGGAAGCATTGCGCGCGGCGTTGGCCGATGCGCAGGGCTTTCGCAACAGCGGCCCGCGCGAGCAGGCGCTGGCGCACGAAATCGCGGCCGCCGAACGCACGCTGTCCGGCGCGCTCGACGCGCTCGGCCAGTGGCGCATGCCGGTCGATGCGCTGCGTGCGCTCGACGTGCCGTCGGCGGCGCGGCTCGGCGCGTTGCTCAAGGAAGACAGCGAGTGTGCCAGTGCGGCCGCCGCCGCGCGCGAGGCGCGCGACGGTGCGCTCGAAGAGCTCGAACGCCTCGAATTGCAAGAAAAGCATTTCGCGGAGAACCACAAGGTCGTCACGACCGCCGACGTGCTGGCGGCGCGTGCGCGTCGCGATGGCGCGTGGGGCGATATCCGCAACGGCGCCGTCGATCTCGCCACGGGCGCACCGGCGCTCGACGACGCGATTCGCCTCGTCGACGAGCTCGTCGATGCGCAACTCGGTGCGACCCAGGCCGCCGCGACGCTGCAATCCTTGCGTCAGCAGGTCGAATCCGCGCGTGCGGGCGTGACGCGCCGGCAGGCCGCGCTGGACGAACGTGAGCGCGAGCTCGCCGCACATCGCGACGCCTGGGCCGCGCTCGCGACGGCGGCCGCGGTGCCCGGCATGCCGCTGGCGGCGATGGGGGACTGGCTCGTGAAGCGCGACACGGTGTTCGCCGCCCAGGTCGATCTCGATCGTCAGCGTCGCGAATTCGACGCGATGCGCGCTGCCCGCGCCGGCGCCGAAGCCGCGCTGCGTGCGGCGCTGCTGACGGTATCGCGGGGCGGCGAATCGGACGGGCTGGCCGCGCTCGTCGCCGTTGCAGAGACGTTCGTGCAGTCGGCCGAGAAGGCGGCTGCACAGAAGGACAGCCTCGACGATCGCGCGCGGGAAGCCGAACGCGGATGCGCGATCGCACAGTCGCGGGTCGGCCATGCGCAAGCGGCTTACGACGCGTGGCAAGCGCAATGGCGCGACGCGCTGGCCGACGCGAAACTGTCCGCGAGCGCGACGACGCTGGCCGCGGCGGAAGGTGCGCTCGGGCTCGCGAATACGGTGACGGCCGAACTGGCCGATGCCGACGCGCCGCGCAACCGGATCGCCGCGATCCGCGCGGAGCTGGCCGCGCTCGAGGCCGGCGCGAGGCGGCTCGCCGAAGCGCTCGCGCCGGAGTGGCTGGCGAGCGGCGACTGGCCGGACGTGGCGCGCCGGCTGACGATGCGCCTCGCGGCCGCCCGGGAAATCGCGCGCGCGATCGAGCGGGCCGACGAGGCCGTGCGGCAGGCCGACGGCAAGGTTGCGGACGCGGCTGCCGCGGTGGCCGGCGCCGATGCGCGCATCCAGCCGCTGTTGCAACTGGCCGGCGTCGCATCGATCGACGCGGCGCTGCCGCTGGCCGAGCGCTCGGATCGTCAGCGCCAGCTTCGACAGGCGGTCGATGCCGCGCACGAGGCGCTGGTGCGAGACGGAGACGGGCTTTCCCGGTCCGCCGTCGAGGCCGAGGTGGCGGAACAGGACATTGCCGACGTGCCGGCGCATCTCGAAGCGGTAAAGCAGTCGCTGGGCGATATCGGCAAGCGGTTGAACGAGCTGGCGCAGCAGCAGGTCGTGGCCGATCAGGCATTCGGCGCGATCGACGGCCAGGCGAACGCGGCCGTCGCCGAGTCGAAACGGCAAGAGGCGCTTGCGGCGATGGGCGATGCGGCCGAACAGTATCTGGAAGCGGCCACGGCGAGCCGCTTGCTGAAGTGGGCGACGGATCGCTACCGCGACCAGAAGCAGGGGCCGATGCTGCGGCGCGCGGGCGAGATTTTCGCCGGACTCACGCTGGGCGAATTCGCGAAGCTGACCGTCGATACCGAACGGACGCCGCCCGCGCTGTATGCACGGCGTACCAGGGGAACGTCGGTCGAGGTCGCCGGGCTGAGCGAAGGGACGCGCGATCAGTTGTTCCTCGCGCTGCGGATCGCGGCGCTGGAGTTGCAGCTCGGCAGCCGCACGGCGCTGCCGTTCGTCGCCGACGACCTGTTCATCAATTTCGACGACGCGCGCGCGAAGGCGGGGCTCGATGCGCTGCGCGATCTGTCGACGCGCACCCAGGTGCTGTTTCTGACGCACCACGACCACCTGCTGCCGCTCGTGAAGGACGTCTTCGGCGCGCGCGTCAACGTGGTCGAGTTGCAGCGCGCGCCGGTCGGCGCGTGATGCGGCGCGTGACGCGGCGGAGTACGCCGGGGTGCCGGCGCACGGGAAGGGTCATCGCGTACAGGTAGTATGAGCGGTTCCGAAACGCACGCGGCCGGTTCGGCGGTCGCGGGTCTGGCCACACGAGGGGTGAATATGAAGAAGCTGGTAGCCGCGATTGCATTCGCGGCGGACAAGCATCGCAATCAACGGCGCAAGGACGAAGAGGCGTCGCCGTACATCAATCATCCGATCGCGCTCGCCGACGTGCTGGCCAACGAGGCCGGCGTCGAGGACGAACGCGTGATCGTCGCGGCCGTGTTGCACGATACGGTCGAGGATACGGAGACGACCGAGCAGGAGTTGCTGCGGCTGTTCGGCAAGGACGTGGCGGACATCGTGATGGAAGTTACCGACGACAAGTCGCTGCCGAAGGACGAGCGCAAGCGTCTGCAAGTCGAGCACGCGGCCACCATCAGCCGGCGCGCGAAGCTCGTGAAGCTGGCCGACAAGATCTGCAACCTGCGCGACATCGCCCGGCATCCGCCTGCGGACTGGCCGCTCGAACGCAAGCAGGCGTATTTCGACTGGGCGAAATCGGTCGTCGACCCGATGCGCGGTGTCCATCCCGGTCTCGAGGCGATCTTCGACACCGCGTACGCCGCACGGCCGGCTGACTGAGGCACGCACATGCGATCGGCCCGATCCGCCGCGCAAGAACCGGCCGCCGTGGCGGGTGTCGATGTCGGCGGCGACAGGAAGCTGTGCGATCTCGTGATCCTGCGTGGCTCGACGGTCGTCTGCCGGGAAGCGCGGATCGCGCCCGAATCGCTGCCTTCACTATGTCTCGCCCATGACGTCGTGGCCATTGGCGTCGACGCACCGAGCCTGTGGTGGGCGGGGAGCGGCCGCCGCGCGGCCGAACAGGCGCTCGCGCGTGAACGGATCTCGTGCTTCCCGACACCGTCGCGCGAGCAGGCCATCGCGAGCACGTCGGGCTTCTTCGACTGGATGTTCATGGGAGAGCGCGTCTACCGCGCGCTCGCGGACGCTTATCCGTTGCTGACCGACGCGCGTTATGCGGGCGGACGTGCGAGCTTCGAGACCTATCCATATGCGATTACCTGCGCGATGCTGGGCAAGGCCGTGGCATCGGCGAAGCAGAAGCGCAATCAGCGCCGGCAATTGCTGGAGCGGTTGGGAATCGACGTATCGATGCTGCGCTCCGTCGATGCGCGAGACGCGACCCTGTGCGCGTTGACGGCGCAGTACGTGATCGACGGGAACGCGCATGCGTATGGCGATGCGGCGGGCGGATACATCCGTGTGCCGATGATGAGCGAGACGATCGTGCTGGATTCGCCGTAGGAGCGATGTCCGGCTCTGCGCGTGGTGGCGGTTGCAGGGTGGCCGCTTCGGGTGGGGAGGAGGCGGCCGGCGCGGGAACGAAGATTGTCAGCTAGCGGTTGTCGTCGGATACGACGCGAGGCCGGTGCACCGCGCGATTCGAGGAAGCCTGTTCAATCCTCGAGGATGGATTTCGGCACGCTGGACAGGTCACATGCCTGTGCATGCTCGAAGTAGCTGTCCGCATCGTCGATCATCACGACCGCGACGTCGATCAGCTCGTCCAGGCGTTGCAGCAGCGATTCCCGCCACTCGATGTCTTCATCGCGCTCGGGCGCCTTGTCCAACTGCTCGATGATCGAGTCGGCCGTCTGCAGGAATGGAATCGACTGCTGATAATTTTCGATCGAGACCAGCGCCGCATTGCGCGCGCCGACGAGCCGCTCGCGATGCGCGTCCGCCAGTTCGGATTCGCCGCTGATGCGCGGCAGCATATCCGAGATGCGTTGCAGAAGCGGCGGGACCTGTTCTTCCAGCCGCATCGCGCGTTCGCGCAGGGCGGCATATTCGTCGCGAAGGTCGGTGTCGCCGGGTTGAGTCGTGCTGTCCATCATCGATATGAATGCGTGGTTCGGTCGCGGCATGATACTCGACCGCGCCAGGTTCCTTGCGCGTTCCGCGTCCACCTGTAATACAGGGGGAAGACGTGTTCGTCATATTTTTGGAGGGTGGCACGCGTTGCGATTTACGGCTCGTCGAACCCAAAGCCCCCGTGCGCGATAGCGCACGGGGGCTTTTTCAAACTTTCTTCACAAAGAGCTTGCACGGACGGGGGCGGATGCATAGAATCACGCCTCTTTCGCGCTAACGGAAACGCGGCGCGGGAGAGAGGGAAGCGGTGCTGTTGAGGTTCGGAAGTAGCGAGCCCCGACGGCGCAGGAAGATGACCCCCGCAGTCGCAACGATGTCGTGCAGAAAGTTGTTGACGCGCTGCGAAACACGGTTCATAATCTCGCTTCTCTGCT
>NZ_LOVM01000056.1:0-608 GCF_001523445.1 Burkholderia sp. ABCPW 11
TTGGACCGGCCAGCCTTTCGTAGACATCTTCGAGCCATAATTTATGGCAACCGAGGAGGTCAGGATGAGCGGCAAGCGGTACACGGATGAGTTCAAGATCGAGGCAGTCAAACAGGTAACCGAACGGGGTCATTCGGTGGCGGATGTGGCGCAGCGGCTGGGCATCACGACCCACAGCCTATACGCCTGGAAACTGAAGTTCGGCAGGCCCGACGTCGTGCGGCGAGCGGAGCTGGATCAGAGCGCCGAGGTTCGGCGACTGAAGGCCGAGCTCAAGCGCATGACCGAGGAGCGCGACATTCTAAAAAAAGCCGCCGCGTACTTTGCAAAGGGATAGCGGCAAGGTACGCGTTCATGCGAGCCCATCTCGGCGAGTTCCGCCTGCATTCGATGTGCCGAGTCCTTGGCGTGCATCGCAGCGGCTATTACGTCTGGCAGCGGCAGACAGTCGGTGTCCGCAAGCGTGAGGATGATCGATTGCTCGGTCTGATCAAGCATTCCTGGCTGGCCAGCGGCGGCGTCTATGGCTACCGCAAGGTCACGGTGGATTTGCGTGAATCGGGAGAAACGTGCAGCCGTCACCGCGTCCATCGCCTCATGAAAGGCGA
>NZ_LOVM01000057.1:0-1345 GCF_001523445.1 Burkholderia sp. ABCPW 11
GGGGGTGTCAGGATTTCCGTGTTCAAGGCGGGTTGAGTAATTACACGGAAGGTCGAACGAACCGGTCTGCATAAAGGATAGCGAACTGGTTCATGGCCGTCTTCCAGTCGTGCGCGGCACTTCCCCAATTCGCGGTGATGTTGCGTAAGGCCAGCCAGATGAGCTTGGTGGCGGCCTCGTCGCTCGGGAAGTGACCACGGGTCTTGATGATCTTGCGCAACTGCGAGTTGATATTTTCAATCGCGTTCGTCGTGTAGATGATCTTGCGCACCCCCGGAGGGAACGCAAAGAACGGGATCACGCGATCCCAGGCGTTGCGCCACGCGCTACTGACAGTCGGGAATTTCTGGCCCCACGGCCCATCCGCAAACGCATCGAGTTCGGCCTGAGCGGCTTCCGCGCTGGGCGCGGCGTAGATCGGTTTGATCGCCGCGGCCAGCCCCCGGCGGTCTTTCCAACTGGCGTAATCGAGGCTGTTGCGGATGAGGTGGACGATGCAGGTCTGCAGCGTGGTGGCCGGGAACACGGCAGCCAGCGCTTCGGGCATGCCCTTGAGCCCGTCCGTGACGGCAATCAGGATGTCGTGAACGCCGCGCGTCTTCAGATCGTTGAATACCTTCATCCAGAATTTGGCACCCTCGGTATTCTCGATCCACAGGCCCAGGATCTCCCGCGTGCCGTCGGGCAGCACGCCCAGCGCCAGGTACACCGCCTTGTTGCGCACGACGGCGTCTTCGCGAATCTTGACCCGCAGTGCGTCGAAAAACACGACCGGATACATCGGCTCGAGCGGCCGGGCCTGCCAGGCCGTCACTTCGGCCATGACCTCGTCGGTGACCGAGCTGATGAAGTCGGGCGAGACCTCGGTGCCGTACTGTTCCAGCAAGAAGCCCTGGATCTCGCGTACGGTCATGCCTCGGGCATACATGGCGACGATCTTGTCGTCGAAGCCCGTGAAGCGCCGTTCGTGCTTGGGAATCAGGATGGGATCGAAGCTGCCATCGCGGTCGCGCGGCACCTCGATACGGATCGGACCGTCTTCGGTCAGAACCGTCTTGGCCCCTTTGCCGTTGCGCTGATTCGTGGCGTTGGCCGGCTTGGCAGCACCGGGAGGGTAGCCGAGATGATGGTTCATCTCGCCGCCCAGTGCCCGTTCGATCAGCGCCTTCTTGAGCGCCAGCGTCGCGGCGTTGATGGCTTCGGCCGTCATCGGACCGTTGCCGAACTGCTCGAGCAGCTCGGCCGGAATCGCCGGCAGTGCCACCGGCTGGGCTTTCGGTTTGCGAGGCATAAACTCTCCTTGGGAGCATGTTATGCCTTAAACACAAAATTCCTGACAGGCCCG
>NZ_LOVM01000058.1:0-11068 GCF_001523445.1 Burkholderia sp. ABCPW 11
GCGTGCCGGCTTCGTTCGTCCAGTTCGTTTGAAAGGGGACCCCGATGAAAGCCGCTGTACTGATTGCATTGACCTGCCTCGCGCTGACCGCTTGCGGCGGCGACGACAATTCCTCGCCTGCGGCGTCCGGCGGATCGGGGACGAGCAACAACGGTAGCGGCGGCCCGAGCGGCGGGACGCCGACCACGGGCGTACCCGACGGCAATGCGGGTTCGCCGACCGCCTCGAACGTCGAGTGCGATCCGGTTTACCAGCAGGGCGATACCGTGCAACTGCACATGTATACGCAAGCGACGTCGCAGAGCCCGTCGGTCGACAACGGCGTGTACACGCGGACGTACGCGCCGGCGACGTTCAACGGCGTGGCGCTCACGCAGCAGGCCGAAACCACGACAGGCTCGCCGATTCAGACCAATCACTACTACCTCGTCGGCAATGGCGTGCGCACGAACTACGGTGGCGAGGTCTACAGCGGCGGCACGCTTGCATTGCGGGACGTGAACTCGCCGCCCTATGTCGAGACGATCGGCCTCGCGGGAAGCGAAACGGTGAATTACGTGGATACGCCGGTCTTTCCGGCAGGCGGCGCGCAAACGTCCGTCTCGATCCAGCGGACGTACGTCGCGCGCGAAACGGTCAGTCTCCGCAACGGCAAGGTCTTCGCGAACGCTTGCCACTATCACACGACGGAGACCTTCACCAACCCGGCGTTGACGAGCAAGACGATCGCGGACGACTGGCTCGCGCCGGGTGTCGGCCTGGTCAAATCGGTCGCCGACGTGGGCGGCACGCAGATCATCACGCGCGAACTGGAAGCGGCGACGGTGGGCGGCAAGTCGTATTGAGTGCGCATGGGCGGCGCGCCGCGATCGGTCTCGCATCGGGGGCGTTGACGACCTGCTGCTTGGGGCATGCAGCAGGTCACGCCGTCACGCGGATGGCTGACCGATTCTCGGACTTGCAGGAGCGTGACGGTGCGTTCTGCCGTCCGCCGTTGAGATCCCCGTTGCAACGACGGGGCGTTGAAAGAGCGAGCCGCACGGACTTCATCCAGAAACCCCAAGCGGGTCAGGCGAGGAAGTTGCTCGACAACCCCTCGACGCCGTCGCGGCGACCGCACGAGCAATTGGAACACGTACAGGCATCCTGATCGACTCATGTCGACGCAGGCTGGCTTTCGCCCCGGACGGCGTATCGTGATCAATAAGGTAGCGAACGAAAGAGTATGTGCTTGCCGGCTCGCTATATGCAGCACTTCATATCGTCTGACGAGCGTCTATACTTTTTGACTGTAATGTCGGCGCCGTGGGCGCTGGCGATTCTTCACTATTGCCGGATTCGCGCCGGGATTGGCCATCACGACGGCGCTCGCCTATGTGCGGCGCTGGCTTTGAGAGTCCGATTGCCGCGAGAAGGCGCTGGCACCAGGAACGCTCGGCCCGTTAGCGCGCGATCAAGTCCTCCGGAGGTGGGTTATGAACTGGATCGGTACGTGGCGTAATCAATACGGCTCCACGCTTTCCATCACAAGCGACAAGGAAGGCGCCATCCGTGGCGTATTCAGCACCGCGTTGCAGGACAGCGCCTTCTTCGGTCACGATCTGCCTGTCTCAGGCGTTTGGTTTGGCGATTGCATCAACTTCGCTTTCGGCATATCGAATGACGTAGTGACGGCGATCTGTTCTTTCACAGGCATGCTGCGTGACGGCAAGCTGCAGACGGCATGGCATGTCGTGACCAGCAAGGCGCCTCGGCAAGGCTCGCGATCGTCGGAGTTTGGATGGGCGCATGCCGTCCAGACCAATGCGGATACATTCGAGCGAATCGCTGAGTAACGATGTACCCGCAAAATCGTGGCTCGGAGCGGTCGTAAGCCGCGACGCCCGTCGCCGGCTCGAACGGTTCGGCCACGCGCGCGACATGCAGGTTCGTGCAGAACGTCGCGACCGGGTCCGGCTGCGCTTGCGCGACCTCGCGCATCAGCGCGGAGAGCGGCATTTCGGGTTCGCGTTCGACGCCGAGCCGTCCGGCCGATGTGCCCGGTGAGTCTCCAGCCCTGCCTGTTTCGTCATCACACTCGAATGCCGCAGCACCTTTTGACGGCGGGAAGCCTTGCTGATATTGGCCCCCATCACGGGCACGATCGAAATTTAAACGAAATGTGATCACTCGCCGCCGCAAAATTTTGCACAATGGCGACAGCGCGGCCTTCCGCCGCGCTTCGCGCCGGCCCCGATCGCCGCCCGACAACCGTGACCCAGCCCCGCTCCGACGTACCGCCGCCCACCGCCATGGACCACCCGAAACGCATCCTGATCGTCGAGGACGACGCCGACATCGCCGACGTGCTGAGCTTGCACCTGCGCGACGAGCGCTACGAGGTCGTGCACAGCGCGGACGGCGCCGAAGGGTTGCGCCTGCTCGAGCAGGGCGGCTGGGACGCGCTGATCCTCGACCTGATGCTGCCCGGCGTCGACGGCCTCGAAATCTGCCGGCGCGCGCGGGCGATGACGCGCTACACGCCGATCATCATCACGAGCGCCCGGTCGAGCGAGGTGCACCGGATCCTCGGCCTCGAACTCGGCGCCGACGACTACCTCGCGAAGCCGTTCTCGGTGCTCGAACTCGTCGCACGCGTGAAGGCGCTGCTGCGGCGCGTCGATGCGCTCGCGCGCGATTCGCGGATCGACGCGGGCACGCTCGACGTCGCGGGGCTCGCGATCGACCCGATCGCGCGCGAGGCGAGCGTCGACGGCGCGCGCATCGATCTCACGCCGCGCGAATTCGACCTGCTGTATTTCTTCGCGCGGCATCCGGGCAAGGTGTTCTCGCGGATGGACCTGCTGAACGCCGTGTGGGGCTACCAGCACGAAGGCTACGAACACACGGTCAACACCCACATCAACCGGCTGCGCGCGAAGATCGAGGCCGATCCGGCCGAGCCCGTGCGGATCCTCACCGTGTGGGGACGCGGCTACAAGCTCGCCGCGCCGGACGCATGATGAAGCTCACGCTCACGCGGCGGCTGTCGCTCGTGTTCTCGATCCTGCTGCTCGCGTGCTCGGGCGCGTCGGCATGGCTGCAGATCCGCGCGAACGACATGCGCGAGAAGGAAGTCGTGCAGGCGCTGTCGCGCGACCTGGCCGCCAACATCGCCGGCAGCGCGCCGCTGATGGACGCGAACGGGCTGCGTCCCGACGCCGTGCGCATGCTGTTCGGGCAGCTGATGGGCGTGAACCCGAGCGTCGAGGTGTACCTGCTCGACAACGCCGGGCGCATCAAGGGCGACGATGCGCCGCCGGGCCACGTGAAGCGCGACCGCGTCGATCTCGCGCCCGTGCAGCGCTTCATCGCGGGCCAGCCGCTGCCGATCCTCGGCGACGATCCGCGCAGCCCGGACGCGCGCAAGGTGTTCAGCGCCGCGCCGCTGCAGCGCGCGGGGCAGCCGCCGTCGGGCTACATCTACGTGGTGCTGCTCGGCGAGGCGCACGACCGGCTCGCCGCGCGCGTCGACGCCGGCAACGTGCTGCGCACGACGCTGTGGTCGATGGCGATCGTCGCGCTGCTCGGGTTGCTGGCGGGCCTCGTCGCATTCGGCTTCATCACGCGCCCGCTGCGCCGGCTGACGGCCGCGATGCGCGACTTCGACGCGAACGCTGCGCCCGGCGCGCCCGACACGCCGCCGCCGGTGCTGCGCTTGCCGCCGGGCCGTCGCGGCGACGACATCGCGGTGCTCGAATCCGCGTTCGCGCAGATGGCCGACCGGATCGGCGAGCAGTGGCGCGCGTTGACGCGCCAGGACCAGCAGCGGCGCGAACTGATCACGAACATCTCGCACGACCTGCGCACGCCGCTCACGTCGCTGCACGGCTATCTGGAGACGCTGTCGCTGAAGGCCGACACGCTGGCCGAGCCCGAACGGCGCCGCTACCTGTCGATCGCGCTCGCGCAGAGCGCGAAGGTCGGGCGGCTCGCGCAGGCGCTGTTCGAGCTCGCGCGGCTCGAATCGGGCGGCGTACAGGCCGAGCGCGAGCCGTTCTCGCTCGTCGATCTCGTGCAGGACGTGTTCCAGAAATTCGAGCTGGCCGCGCAATCGCGCGGCGTCGCGCTGCATGCGCGGATTCCGCCGCGCGTGCCGGCCGTGTCGGCCGATCTCGGGATGATCGAGCGCGTGCTGACCAACCTGCTCGACAACGCGCTGCGGCACACGCCTTCGCACGGCGAGGTCGAGATCGCGCTGGAACCGCAGGGCGACCGCGTGGTCGTGACCGTGTCGGATACCGGCGAAGGGATTCCGGCGGCGCGGCGCGAAGGGTTGTTCCAGCGGCCGCAGCGGCCGATGAGCGGCGGCACGGCGACGAGCGGCGGGCTCGGCCTGTTGATCGTGCACCGGATGCTGGCGCTCAACGGCAGCGGCATCCGGCTCGTCGACCGGCCCGGGCGCGGCGCGGTGTTCGAGTTTGCGCTGGCGGTGGCGTCGCCGGCGGCGGGCGACGCACGCTGACCGCGATCGGCGGCGTCATCGGCCGCGCTTGCGCCGCACGTCGCTCGGCGTCGTGCCGGTCCAGCGCTTGAACGCGTGGCGGAATCCCACGGCATCGCTGAAGCCGAGCGTCAGCGCGATGTCCTCGGTGCTGAGCGTGGTCGTGCCGAGGTAGTCGATCGCGAGCGCCTTGCGCACGCTCGTCAGCAGTTCGCTGTACGACGTGCCTTCGGCTTCGAGCTTGCGGCGCAGCGTGCGCGAGGTCATGCACAGGCTCTCGGCGATCGCGTCGATGTCCGGGAATTGTCCCGGCGTGCGGGTGAGCTCCTCGTATACGCGTCGCGTGATACCCGATCGGCTGCGCAATTCGTCGAGCAACTGCGCGCAGTGCGACGACACCTGCGCGGCGGTGATCGGATTCGCGAGCTGCGGCGCGCGCGTGAGCCAGGCCGCCGGATAGCTGAGCACGTGATGCGGCTGGTCGAACGCGATCGGGCATTCGAGCGCGTCGGCCAGCAGCGCCCCGTGCGGCGGCCGCGGCTGCGCGAACTGCGCGCGCGCGGGCACGCACCATCCGCCCATCACGTCCTTGATGATCGTCACGTGCAGCGCGAACTGCATGTCGATCAGGAAACGGTACAGCGGCTCGTCGAGATCGGGCAGCGCGACTTCGTGGCGGTCCGGAAACAGCCACGACGCGGTGTCGCCGTGTTCGACCCAGCGGATCGGCAGCATCCCGTTCGCGAGCCGATGATATTTGACGGCCGCATCGAACGCGCGCGCGAGCGATTCCGAGCACAGCATCGCGTAGCCGTACATGCCGTAGCTCGACGCGCGCAGCAGGCGGCCGACGCGCACGCCGAGGTCGGTGCCGTCGTACCGGCCGACCGCGTTGCGCGCGGCCGTCAGGAACTGCAGCGGCGACGTGAGCGTGAACGGGTCCGCGACGTCGGCCGGCGCGAGGCCGGTGCCGGCGAGCACCGCCGCCGGATCGAGGCCGGCTTGCGCGGCCACGTCGACCAGCACGGCCAGCTTGGCCGGCGTGAAGCGCTGCTCGCGCAACGCGTGGGCGGCGTCGGCGTCGGGCAGCCGCGGGGGACGGGCGTCCGTCGGTTTCAACAGCGCACTGCGCGACATGGGGATCCTGCGTCCGAATCGATATCGTTGACGGCTTGCAATTTTGCGCGGGAACGATTCCGTTCGCCACAGGGTTCACCCTGACGTGCCGACGGTACGGCCCGATCGGACGGGCGTTCGCCGTGCGAAGCGACGTGGACACATGCATGCGCGTGTCCGTTTCGATCATGTTTTCGGCCGGCCGGATCATTTGCAAAGCGCGTCGCGCGGGCGATAGTCGCCGCTCAGGCGGCGGCCCGCGTCCTTCCGGCGTGCAGGCCGCCGTGCGAACGGCGCGCATGCCGGCGTGCCGTCCCCGAGGAGCGAGACATGACGAAGAGACACTGGACCGGGTCGTACGGCTCGATTCCCGCCGAGATCGACGCCGACTGCCATCCTTCCGTCAGCGCGCTGCTGGACGACGCGATGCGCCGCTTCGCCGACCGCCCGGCGTTCCATGCGTTCGGCCGCACGCTCACGTATGCCGACGTCGACCGCCTATCGACCGCGCTGGCCGCGTATCTGCAGCAGGTCGTCGGCGTGCGCAAGGGCGATCGCGTGGCCGTGATGCTGCCCAACGTGCTGGCGTTTCCGGTCGTGTTCGTCGCTGTCGCGAAGATCGGCGCGGTCCAGGTCAACGTGAATCCGCACTACACCGCGCGCGAGCTCGAGCATCAGCTCAACGACGCAGGAGTCGAGGCGGCGGTCGTCTGCGGCGGGTCGATGGGCACGTTCGCGGAGGTGGTCGGCGGCACGCGCGTGCGCACCGTGCTGAGCGTGGGGCGCGAGGATCTCGGCGTCGTCGATGCGCCGGCCGGCACGTGCGACGCACTGCCGCCCGGTTCGATCGCGCTCGCGCACGCGATCGCCGCCGGCGAATCGCTCGCGTGCGAGCCGGTTGCGCTGAGCGGCGCGGACCTGTTGCTGCTGCAATACACCGGCGGCACGACCGGCCTGTCGAAGGGCGCGGCGCTGTCGCATCGCAACCTCGTCGCGAACATCGCGCAGTTCGCGGCGATCGTGCCGGCTGCGCGCCAGCCGGGCGAAGAGGTCGTCGTCACCGCGATCCCGCTGTATCACATCTTCGCGCTGACGGTGAACTTCCTGTCCTACTTCGCGATCGGCGCGCAGAACTGGCTCGTCGCGAATCCCCGCGACATGGACGGGTTCGTCGACGTGCTGAAGGCCGCGCGGCCGACGGTGTTCGTCGGCGTGAACACGCTGTACGCGGGGCTTGCCGGCCATCCGCGCCTGAAGGAGGTCGACTGGTCGCGGCTGAAGCTGTCGGCCGGCGGCGGCGCGGCGGTGATCGACGTGATCTCGTCGCGCTGGAAGGCGGTGACGGGCAATTTCATCCGCGAGGGCTATGGGCTCTCGGAAACGTCGCCGGTCGTGTCGTTCAACCCGCAGTCGATCGACCGGTTCACGGGCACCACGGGCCTGCCGCTGCCGTCGACCGACGTGAAGCTGCTCGACGAGCAGGATCGCGAGGTGGCGATCGGCGAAGCGGGCGAGATCTGCGTGAAGGGGCCGCAGGTGATGAGCGGCTACTGGCAGAAGCCGGACGCCAATGCGGCCGCGTTCACGGCGGACGGCTATTTCCGCACCGGCGACGTCGGCGTGTTCGACTCGGCCGGCTTCCTGCGGATCGTCGACCGCAAGAAGGACATGATCATCGTGTCGGGCTTCAACGTGTATCCGAACGAGGTGGAAGCGGTGGCGACCGCGCTGCCGGGCGTGGCCGAATGCGCGTGCATCGGCGTGCCGGACCCGCGCACGGGCGAGGCCGTCAAGCTGTTCGTGGTGCTGGCGCCAGGCGCCGACGTGACGGAAGCGCAGCTCGTCGCGCATTGCCGCGCGAGCCTGGCCGCGTACAAGGTGCCGAAGCTGGTTCGATTCGTCGACCAGCTGCCGAAGTCGACGGTCGGCAAGATCCTGCGCCGGGAACTCAGCCGCACCGACTGATGTGGGCGACGCGTCGCGCGGCGGCTGCGCGGCCTGGTGTGCGGAAAGCCCCGAAGGTGGCGCGCGGGCCGCTCAAGTACAATGCGGTCGGTTCGATCGACGGGGACGCGATGACCGGCTCAGACTCACTTTCCGCCCGGCCCGGGCGTGCGCTGCCGTCGCCGAGCGCGACGGTGCCGATCTCGCTCGTCAACGGCTTTCTCGCGAGCGCGGGCGTGCAGCGCGACGTGGTCGAACGCTACCTGCGCGGCGCCGGCATTCCGATCGAGCTGCTCGGCGAGCCGCACGCGCGCGTGACGGAGGAACAGTTCTCGACGCTGTACCGCACGCTCGCGATCGATCTCGACGACGAGATGCCCGGCATCTTCTCGCGCCCGCTGCGCGGCGGCACGCTGAAGTATCTGTGCCTGAGCCTGCTCGATGCGCGCAACCTCGAAACGGCGCTGCATCGTTTCGGGCAATTCTTCCATATCCTGCTCGACGACTTCTTCGTCGAATCGAAGCGCGACGATCTCGTCGCGCAGGTGCTGCTGCGCCCGAACGAGGCGATCGGGCCGATCGGCGCGCTCGGCCAGGAGCTGATGCTCAAGCTCGTGCACGGCGTGTGCTCCTGGTTGATCGGGCAGAAGATTCCGCTGCTGCAGATCGAGTTCGCGTGCCCGCGGCCGCGCCACGCGGTCGATCACCTGTACTTCTTCACCGGCGCGGTGCAGTTCGACCGCGAGCGCACGCTGATGCGCTTCAGCGCCGATTACCTCGACGCGCCGATCCGGCAGAGCAAGCGCAACCTGCGCAAATTCCTCGCGCGCGCGCCCGGCGACTGGATCTTCGAATCGTTCAGCGAACAGCTCGTGTGCCATCGGGTGCGGCAGTACCTGTCGGCGGCGCTGCCGGATCTGCCCGTGATCGACCAGGCGGCCGAGCACCTGCATTGTTCGGTGCGGACGCTGAGCCGCCATCTGGCCGCCGAAGGGACGACGTTCCAGGTGCTGAAGGACGAACTGCGGCGCGATATCGCGATCCAGCGGCTGACCGATACGCCCGACACGATCGCGGCGATCGGCGCGGATATCGGCTTCGACGATCCGAGCGCGTTTCATCGCGCGTTCCGGCACTGGACCGGCAGTACGCCGGGGACGTATCGGCGCCGGGCGTGACGCGGGCGCGGGGATGAGCGTCGCGGGTGGCGCGTGCACGGATTCAATCCCATAACCGGCTCCTTTTGTGGTTTTCACGGCCGGTGTTTGAGCGGACACTCCCATAACCGGCTTCCTTCGTCGGTCGAGCGGGGCAGGCGCGAGTGCGGCCGGTCGTTTCCTTTTGGCGCGCATCACCGCGATTGCCGATACCGACGGACCGGGCGCCGACGCCCGTCCGGCGGGCGTTCGCCGCCGGGCACGGCGGTGTCCGCCGGTACGTGACGTGGCCGGTTTTGTCACCATGTGGGCCGGATATGACAATGGGAATCCGGATGCCCGGCGTTAGGATGGCCCATCACGTCGCCCAACGCTGGCCGGTTTTGCCGTATCGGACCCCGTGGCGCTCCTATTCACTGCCTGATTGGAACATCGACCATGAGCTATAACGCCCCCGTCAAGGACATGCTGTTCGTGCTGAAGGAACTCGCGGGCATCGACGCCGTTGCGCAGTTGCCGGGCTTCGAGGATGCGGGTTACGACACGGCGCAGGCCGTGCTGGACGAGTCCGCGAAATTCTGCGGCGAGGTGCTGGCGCCGCTGAACGTCGAAGGCGACCGCAATCCCAGCAGCTGGAAGGATGGCGTCGTGACCGCGACGCCGGGCTTCGGCGAAGCGTTCCGCCAGTTCGTCGAAGGCGGCTGGCAGGGGCTGCAGCATCCGGCCGAATACGACGGCCAGGGGCTGCCGAAGCTGATCGCGACGCCGTGCATCGAGATGCTGAACGCGTCGAACCTGTCGTTCGCGCTGTGCCCGCTGCTCACCGACGGCGCGATCGAGGCGCTGCTGACGGCCGGCACCGACGAGCAGAAGCAGCGCTACGTGCCGAAGCTGATCTCGGGCGCATGGACCGGCACGATGAACCTGACCGAGCCGCAAGCCGGTTCGGATCTCGCGCTGGTGCGCTCGCGTGCGGAGCCGCAGGGCGACGGCACGTACAAGGTGTTCGGCACGAAAATCTTCATCACGTGGGGCGAGCACGACATGGCGGACAACATCGTCCACCTGGTGCTGGCGCGCACGCCGAACGCGCCGGAAGGCGTGAAGGGCATCTCGCTGTTCATCGTGCCGAAGTTCCTGGTCAACGACGACGGCTCGCTCGGCGCACGCAACGACGTGCACTGCGTGTCGATCGAACACAAGCTCGGGATCAAGGCGAGCCCGACGGCGGTGCTGCAATACGGCGATCACGGCGGCGCGATCGGCTATCTCGTGGGCGAGGAGAACCGCGGCCTCGAATACATGTTCATCATGATGAACGCGGCGCGCTTCGGGGTCGGGATGCAAGGGATCGGCGTGGCTGACCGCGCGTACCAGAAGGCGGCCGAATTCGCGAAGGAACGCGTGCAGAGCCGTCCGGTGGACGGCTCGGCCAAGCAGTCGGTGACGATCATCCATCACCCGGACGTGCGCCGGATGCTGGGCACGATGCGTGCGCTGACCGAAGGCGCGCGGGCGCTCGCGTATGTGGCTGCCGCGCACAGCGACATCGCCCATCGCCATCCGGACGAGGCGACGCGCGCGCGTCATCAGGCCATCTACGAATATCTGGTGCCGGTGGTGAAGGGCTGGAGCACGGAGATGGTGAACGACGTCGCGAGCCTGGGCGTGCAGGTGCACGGCGGGATGGGCTTCATCGAGGAGACGGGCGCGGCGCAGTACTACCGCGACGCGCGGATCCTGGCGATCTACGAAGGGACGACCGCGATTCAGGCGAACGACCTGGTCGGCCGCAAGACGATGCGCGACGGCGGCGCGGTGGCGAAGGCGCTGATTGCGGAGATCGGCGACACGGTCGCGGCGCTCGGCAAGATCGACGGCGCGGCGGCCGCTTCGATGAAGGCGCAACTGGAGAAGGGGGCGCGCGCGTTGTCGGCGGTGGTCGACTACGTGCTGGCGAACGCGAAGCAGGACCCGAACGCGGTGTTCGCGGGCAGCGTGCCGTACCTGAAGCTGGCGGGCGTGGTGCTGTGCGGGTGGCAGATGGCGCGCGCGCTGGTGGCCGCTCACGCGAACCGCGCGAACGACGTCGCGTTCTTCGACGCGAAGATCGCGATCGCGCAATGCTATGCGGAGCACGTGCTGGTGCAGGCGGGCGCGCTCGAAGCGTCGATCGTCGGCGCGAAGGGCAACGAGAGCGTGCTCGCGTTGACGGAAGACCAGTTCTGACCGGCTGACGGTCGGGATGCAGCAGGAGGAGACAGGATTTTGACCACACAGGACTTGCTCGCGCAATACGGCCCGCGCGAATCGATGGAATACGACGTCGTGATCGTCGGCGGCGGCCCCGCCGGGCTGTCGGCGGCGA
>NZ_LOVM01000059.1:0-219599 GCF_001523445.1 Burkholderia sp. ABCPW 11
TACGGGCTACACCCTTCGCGCCAATGCGCGCCAGCATGAAAAACCAACCACTGTCAGATTTAGTCTAGTCCACCGCACTTAAACCAACCAGCCTCCACGATTCCCGGTGCGGTTCAATCTGCCCTTTCGCAGCGAGGGCATACGACTTGCGCTACAAGCCGAAGGATCTTGTGAAACTGTCCGCACTATTTCGTGCCGCACTACTATTGCCGCCGCTCAACTTTCAGTTCAGGTTCTGAACATGCTTGGGCGAGATCACCCAACCAAGCTCTGCATATCGAATCGACAAAGCGCGAACACTCGTCGTGGCCTTCGTATCGACGCGATGAACGTAGTAGAAAGCGCCGAGCGTAGGTCTTAGCTTAGGGCTCAGCGCTGGCCCTTGTCAGGCACGACCGGCGAAATCTGCTCAAATTTCGCCGACGAGCGGTCAAACGCTGCTCATGTGAACGAGGCCACGGAAGGCAAACGCGCTTTTTCCGCCTGCGGCAACGCAACTTGAGCGACTGGTAGGTGGGCCTATGCAGAATTGGGTGTTACGGTAAAGTTGCGAAGAGCAAATTCAGCCCCTCGGAAATGAGGGGATGCGCGATGATTGCATCGCGAACGGCCATATAAGGCAGTCCGCCGAGCATCGCCATTTGCACGGCTGTCGTCACGTCACCAGCGCCGGTACCCAGCATCGTGAATCCGAGGATCCTGCCGGTATCTGGCTCGACCAGCGCCTTCATGAAACCCCGAGTTTTTCCGTCGGTACGCGCGCGCGGCACCGACGTCATCGGCAGCTTCGCCACACGGACGTCGATCTTCAGGGCATCTGCTTCTGATTCGTTCAAGCCGACGCGGCCCAGTTCCGGATCGATAAACAGCGCATAGGGGATGATGCGCTTTTCGGTACTCGCCGGACGGCCTTCGATACCCGCCTTGAGAACGCGGTAGTCGTCGAACGACGCGTGCGTGAACATCGGCGTGCCGGCGACCTCGCCGATTGCCCAGGTGCGCTCGGCTGTGGTTGCAAGCCGGTGGTCGACCTTGATTAAGCCTCGTGCATCTGTCTCGACGCCCGCGAGATCCAGCCCGATCGCATCCGTCTGAGGCTTGCGCCCGGCGGCCACAAGCAGGTGCGTACCGGTCACGGAGCTTCCGTCGGCGAAATCAACCGTGACGCTCGCACCGCTTCTGCCGTGGACCGCAACAATCTTCGTGCCGAGCCTAAGCTCGATGCCGTCCTCGAGAAGCGTCTGCTGGATCACCACGCTGACATCCTCGTCCTCGCGCATCGCGACGCGCGGCGTATCGCTGAGCAGGGTGACCCGGCTGCCAAGACGACGAAACGCCTGGGCCATCTCGAGGCCGATGTAGCCGCCGCCCAGCACCACGAGGTGTTCGGGTAGCACGTCGAGGCGCAATGCTTCGACATGGGTGAGCGGATACGCATCGCGCAGCCCGGTGATATCGGGCATGGCCGCCACGGTGCCGGTGTTGATGTAGACGTTTTCGCCTTTGTAGACGGTTTCGGCCCCGTCGTCGGACCGCGCCACGATCGTACGCGGTCCGACAAAGCGGCCGGCGCCGATGACGAGGTCGAGGCCCGACTGCTCGAACGCGCGGCGATTGATCTCGATCATGCCGCCCACCACGGACCTAACGCTTTCGGACACGCGCTCCATATTCGCCGACAACTCCGATTGCTTCGAAGCTTCCCGCCACACCTGCATCGAGCGCGCCGCATGAATAAGCGCCTTGCTCGGGATACAGGCGACGTTGATGCAGGATCCCCCAATCATGCCGCGCTCGATTACCGCAACCCGTTTACCTTGGCGTGCCATATCCATCGCGAGCGATTTGCCGCCTTTTCCGCCACCGAGAAACAGATAGTCGTATCGTTTGGTTTCTGCCATTTCGAGATCCTTTTCGTTTCAATGAACGCTGGAGCGTGCGCGATCGAATCGGCAGATCGCCCGCACGCAGTTTCCGGTGTCCCGTGCCGGCGAAGCACGGACTTCTGCCGGCACGGAGTTGCCTCGCCGCATCAGCGCGAGCCGAGTTTCTCGATTGCGTCGCGAACGCCTGCCCCGTAGGCCGGGTCCACACGATGGAAGTGGTCGAGCTGGCGCTGGACGATTTCCACGGGAACGCCGGCGATATGCCGGGCGATGTTGTCGAACAGCCGCGCACGCTGCCCGGCATCGAACAGGCGGAAGAGCGCGGCCGGCTGGCTGTAGTAATCGTCGTCCTCGCGATGGTCGTAGCGGTCCACCGCGCCAGACGCGAGCGGCGGCTCGGGCGCGTTGCGGTCCTGCGCGAATTCGCCGAAGCTGTTCGGCTCGTAGTTCACCGTGCTGCCCAAATTGCCGTCAACGCGCATCGCGCCGTCGCGATGAAACGAATGGACCGGGCACTTCGGCGCGTTCACCGGAATCTGATGGTGATTCACGCCCAGCCGGTAACGCTGCGTGTCGCCGTACGAAAAGAGGCGGCCCTGCAACAGCCGGTCGGGCGAGAAGCCGATGCCGGGCACCACGTTCGCCGGCGTGAACGCGGCCTGCTCCACGTCGGCGAAGTAGTTTTGTGGATTGCGGTTCAGCTCGATCACGCCGACGTCGATCAGCGGGTAGTCCGCATGCGGCCACACCTTCGTGATGTCGAACGGGTTGTACGGCACCTTAGCCGCATCGGCCTCGGGCATCACCTGGATACGGAACGCCCAGCGCGGGAAATTGCCATGATCGATGTTCTCGATGAGGTCGCGCTGTGCGCTCTCACGGTCGTGCGCGACGACCTGAGCAGCTTCGTCGTTCGTATAGTGCTCGACACCATTGAGCGACTTGAAATGGAACTTCACCCAGAAACGTTCGTCGTTCTCGTTGACGAGCGAATAGGTATGCGAGCCGAAGCCATGCATTTGCCGGTAGTTCTTCGGAATGCCGCGATCGCTCATCAGGATGGTGACCTGATGCAGTGACTCGGGGTGGCGCGACCAGAAATCCCACGCGGCGATGTTGCTGCGCAGGTTCGTGTGCGGGTCGCGTTTCTGTGTGTGGATGAAATCGGGAAACTTGAGCGGATCGCGAATGAAGAAGACCGGCGTGTTGTTGCCGACGACGTCCCAGTTCCCGTCTTCGGTGTAGAACTTGATCGAGAAGCCGCGCACGTCGCGCTCGGCATCGGCGGCGCCGCGTTCGCCGGCCACCGTGGAGAAACGGATGAGCAGCGGTGTCTCGGTGCCGACTCGCGAAAACACCTTCGCCTTCGTGTATTGCGTGATGTCGCGCGTCACCGTGAGGGTGCCGAACGCGCCGGAGCCCTTTGCGTGCACGCGGCGCTCCGGGATCACCTCACGGTCGAAGTGGGCGAGCTTTTCAAGCAGCCATACGTCCTGGAGCATCATGGGGCCGCGCGAACCGGCGGTCATCGAGTTCTGGTTGTCCGCGACGGGCGAGCCGGCGGCATTCGTGAGAAGGTTGGAATTCATGATCCGATGTCGACGCGCAGGTCGAAGGAGAAGGTAGGAAAAGCTGGCCTACGCCGCGGGAGCGGCGTACCTGGCAGAGCGCCGTCGACGTCGTCGCGCGCCGGCCAAACGCCGCGTGTTACGACTGCAGGAAAGCGAGCAGGTCGGCGTTGACCTGATCCGCATTCACCACGCACATTCCGTGCGATCCGCCCGCGTAGACCTTCAGCGTCGCGTTCTTTACGATCCCGGCCGACAGCCGGCCCGAGTCTTCGATCGGCACAATCTGGTCGTCGTCGCCGTGCAGGATCAGCGTCGGCACGTCGATCTTCTTCAGGTCTTCGGTGTAATCCACTTCCGAAAACTCGCGGATGCACTGGTATTGGCCGTGAATGCCACCGGTCATGCTCTGCGCCCAGAACGCGTCGATTGTGCCTTGCGACACCTGGGCATCGGCGCGATTGAAGCCGAAGAACGGGATCGCGAGATCCTTGTAGAACTGTGAGCGGTTGTCGGCGACGCCCTTGCGGATTCCGTCGAATACGTCGAGCGGCAGGCCGCCCGGATTCGCGTCGGTCTTCAGCATGATCGGCGGCACGGCACCGATCAGCACCGCCTTCGCGACGCGATTCGTGCCGTGCCTGCCGATGTAGTGAGCGACTTCCCCGCCGCCCGTCGAATGGCCCACCAGCGTCGCTTCACGCAGATCCAGCGCGTCCAGCAGCGCGGCGAGATCGTCGGCGTAAGTGTCCATGTCGTTGCCTTGCGACGGCTGGTCCGAACGTCCGTGACCGCGGCGGTCGTGTGCGATCACGCGATACCCGTGTTGCAACAGGAACAGCATCTGCGCGTCCCACGCATCTGCGTTGAGCGGCCAGCCGTGGGAGAATACGACCGGACGGCCTGCGCCCCAGTCCTTGTAGAAAATTTGCGTGCCGTCTTGTGTGGTGATGGTGCTCATGGTCTTCCCGGAATGAGTGAGGAATGCGTCGAGGGGCCTCAGAAGCCTTCCAGCACGATCTTGCCCTTTGCGCGGCCGGCTTCGAGCAATGCGTGCGCACGGCGCAGGTTGGCGGCGTCGATCCTGCCGAGGTGTTCGCCGACGGTGCTCTTCAGCACGCCGTCGTTGATCAGCGTGGCGACGCGCTCGAGCAGCGCGTGCTGGCGAATCATGTCAGGCGTGCGATACATCGACCGCGTAAACATGAATTCCCAGTGGAGAGAAATCGACTTGCGCTTCAGCGGCATCGCATCGAGCGTCGCCGGATCGTCGATCAGCGCAAGCTGGCCTTCGGGCTTCAGGATCTCGACGATTTGCGCGTAGTACGTGTCGGTATGGGTGAGGCTGATCACGTGATCGACCTGCTCAATACCGGCTACGGCCAGTTGCGACTTGAGCGGCTTTGCATGGTCGATGACGTGATGCGCGCCTAGCCCGGCGACCCACGCCTGCGTTTCCGGCCGCGACGCCGTACCGACGACCGTCAGCGCGGTCAGCTTGCGCGCTAGCTGGATCAGGATCGAGCCGACGCCGCCGCCAGCACCGATCACGAGCAGGCTTTGCCCGGCTCCGCCGCCCTCCGCGACATGCAGGCGATCGAACAACAACTCCCACGCGGTAATGGCGGTCAGCGGCAGCGCAGCAGCGTCGGCCGCCGATAGCGTAGCCGGCCGGCGGCTCACGATGCGCTCGTCCACGAGGCCGTATTCCGCATAGTTGCCCGGCCGCGTGATGTCGCCCGCATACCAGACCCGGTCGCCCGGCGCGAACAGTTCGACGCTGCCGCCGACCGCCTCTACCGTGCCCGCCGCGTCCCACCCGAGAATCCGAGGCTCGCCCGGCTGCACGCCCTGACGCAGTTTCAGGTCGACGGGATTGACCGCGATGGCGTCGATCCGCACGAGCAGATCGCGCGGCCCCGGTTCCGGCTTGGGCAGTTCGGCTTCGTACAGCGACTGCGGATCATCGATCGGCAGGCCGGCTTGGGTATAAACGATGGCTTTCATGAAGCAGTCCTCATGACGAAAGATGGGTGGCGGCGTTCATGCGCCATCCAGAAACACGCGCACGTGCGATACGTACGCAGATGCGTACTGAAACAGCGCGCCGTGGCCGGAATTCGGATAGACGATCAAGGTCGCATTCGGCAAGCCCTCGGCGAGCAGGAGCGAGTTCTTCGTCGGAATCATGATGTCGTTGTCGCCGTTGGTCACGAGCACCGGATGCGCGATGCCCGCCAGTTTCCCGCGCACGTCGCCACGCCAGTTCGCCCAGGCGATCATCGCCTGCAGTTGTGCCGTGGCCACCGCAGCGCCCGCCGGCGTGTCGCGCTCGGTGCCGCGCGTCTCGAGGCGGTCGATGAACGCCGCGGCGGCGACCTGAGCGTCGGCCGTGGCGGGGAAGAACAGGCGCTTGAGCTTCTCGTTCATCGGCATGTCACCGTTCGTGTAGATCGCGACGAGCTCGGGGCGGTCCATGCCCGCGCCTTCTCCGCCTTCGGGCGCGCTGCCTGAAAGGATCAGGCGGCCGATGGCGGCCGGCCGTGCGAGCGCGATTTCCTGCGCGACGAAGCCGCCCAGCGAAAACCCGAGAATATGCAGCCTCGTCAGGCCGATCGCGTCGATGAAACGCATCGCATGCTCGGCCATTCCGGCGATCGTCGTCGGCACTTCGCCGCCCGATGCGCCGACGCCTGCGTTGTCGAACAGGATCACCTCGCGATCCTCTGCGAGCGCATCGACGATCGCCGGATCCCAGTTGTCGAGCGTGCCCGTGAAGTGTTGCAGACAGAGGAGCGGCACGCGGCCGCTGCGACCAAACCGGCGAAACGCGTAGCGCACGCCCGCCGCGTCCACATATTGCGTCGGCGCGTTGGCGGCCCGGATCGTAGAATTCATGGTTGCAAGTCCTTTCGACGCGCGTCGCGCGTTCGTCGATGTCAAAGTAGCGTGATGTCGTGCAGGTCGATCGACACGACGAGCGGTTGCTCGACCGAGGTGCCGTCCTGCTGGCGTGGATAGATCCGCCGGCGGGTCGGAATGCGAATTCCGGAAACCGTGGTATAGCCATCGACGTAGTGCGCGCCCGGTGTGTTGCCGGCAATCTCGACGTCGTAGTCGAGGCGCCGGACCAGATGGTCGGACCCGACGTAGATCGCCTGGACCTTGCTGAACACTTCGAGCGAAGCCGGATAACGCACGACGATCTTTCGCCAGGTCTCGCCGCGTTCATGCCATTGCCCTGCGTCCTCGGACTCGACGCCGTCCCAGGCAAGAAGAAACGGCGTGTTCAGATACGTCCACATCGCGCAGCCGGCGAAGAACGCGAGCTGCAATGCGTCCCAGCCGGTTTCCAGCACGTGGCCGGCGAACGACGCGCGGGGCTGGTCGCGTGCGTCCAGGATGTGCTCGTTACCGTCGAGCAGCGCAACGTGCCCGCCCGTGAAATCGCTGCGTGCGGCGAGGGTTCCGAACGGCGCGTGCGAAGCCCACTGGCGGTCGGTCGCGACGGTCACGGACGTACGGTCGAGCATGCCGGCTTGCCCCTTCAACGGCCACAGGACGCCGTCCTGCACCAGGTTCGCGCGAACGCGGGTGAACTTGCGCCACTGGGTCAGCCCGCCGTGTGCGTCGATGATCGTTTGAGCGAGTGTGTTCATGCTGCGGCTCCGTTGGGTTCGTCATTCATCACGAGGACCGCGCGAAAGCGGACTTCCGCGCGCATCATCCGGTCATACGCCAGTTGTGCGTGGTCGAGCGGGAACGTTTCGACGAGCGGTCGCACGTTCTGCAGCTGCGCGAACGACAACGTCTCCTCGTTGTCCGCGACGGTGCCCGTCAACGCGCCCGCCACGGAGCGGCCGCCGAACACGAGATCGAGCGCGTTCAACGTGATCGGCTCGCCCGGTACCGCCACGACGACGAGCTTGCCGCGCGGTGACAGCCCTGGCACTACGTCAGACATGCCCTTGCCGGTCGGCGCAGTGCCCAGGATGACCTTGGCGCCACCCAGCGCGCGCAGCGCGCCCGGGACGTCTTCGACGCTCGCATCGATATAGCGGCGCGCGCCGAGTTCCAGCGCAAGCGCGCGCTTGTCGGCACCGCGTGCAATCGCGACGGTATGAAAGCCCATGCGGTTCGCGAACTGGACCGCGAGATGCCCGAGCCCGCCGATTCCATGAATCGCGACGACATCGCCCGCGCGGGCGCCTGCGTTGCGCAGTGCGTTGAACGTCGTCAATCCGGCGCACAGTAGCGGCGCGGCCTCTGCTGCATCCAGTTCCTCGGGCACGCGGACGAGACCGCGGGCCTCGGCCAGCATCATTTCGGCGTAGCCGCCATCGACCGTCATGCCCGTGATGACCGGATTCTCGCAGTTGACGGCGTCGCCATGCCGGCACGACGGGCATACGCGATCCTCGCCACCGAGAAAGCCGACACCGACGCGCTGGCCGATTTCCCAGCCGGCTACGCCTTCGCCAATCGCGTCGATCCGCCCGACGACTTCGTGGCCAGGCACGCGCTGAGCCGCGTCGTCCTGCGTCGCACGCTCGACGGTCGCGCTGTCGGAATGACAGACGCCGCAAGCCTCGACGCGAATGCGAACCTGCCCATATGCCGGGCGCTGCACCAGCCGCTCGACAATGCTCAATCGGCCGGGGCCCGTTACGACCGCGGCGCGGTAAGTCGTTTGCTGTTCCATGTGCCCTCCGTTATTCGAAGCGGAAATCGGACAGATCGACGCCGACGATCAGCGGCTCGGGCAGCGCGACGTTCTCGGGCGTACGCGGGTAGATGCGAAAGCGGGTCGGCACCCGGATGCCTTGCACGTCGACGTAATCGCTGATGTAGCGAGCCGCGGCATTGCGCCCCTGGATGTCGACTTCATAGTCGTGACGGCGCAGTAGGCCGTCGGCATCGAAATAGAACGTCTGGGTCGCGCTGTGGGTCGCGATGGACGGCGCGAATTCGACTCGCAGCCGCCGCCACGTGAGCCCATCGACGGTCCACGGGTCGATTTCGTGCGCGTCGATACCGTCGTGTCGAAGCAGGAACGGCGACGTCAGGTAAGTCCACATCGTGTAGCCGGCGAAATAGGCGAGTTGCGGATTCGACCACGGTGTCTCCATCTCGTACCCGTCGAACGAGGCGCGAGGCTGCTCGAGCGTCTCGATGACGCTCCCGTTCGGACGCCGGATCTCGACGCGAGATGGTGTATAGACGGAATGGGCGTCGGTCGGCGCGAACGGCTCGTGCGACACGCCCTGCTCGTGAAGATCGACCGTTACACGGCAATCGGTCAGTACACCGTCCCGTTGCTTCAGCGGCCACAACGCGCCGGTGTGATGGAGGCGGGCGGAGACTGTCCGGAAACCGAGAAAGCGGTCGAGCCCACCCGCGGCGTCCAGTGCCAACTGGATCAAGTCGTTCATTAAATTGTCCTAATCGAAATATCGGGTTGTCGGATCGAAGCGACTGGCATCGTCATGTTTTCGCGGCGCTGGCGAGCAACGCCCGCGCCGCGGTCGACCGTATCGCGTATGCGCGTGCTACGACGTCGCGCCGACGAATGCGGCGATATGCCGAGCGGTCGATCGCGGATGTTCGAGTTGCGGGCCGTGCCCGGCACGCGGGAACGTCACCAGATGCATCGTCGGCAACTGGCCGTTGAGCGCGTACCAGTTCTCGACCGGAAAGACGATGTCGTGATCCCCGCCGATATGGAGAACGGGAATCGGTGTCGACTTCAGTGCGTCGAGCACCGCATCTGCCGGAAACGCGGGATTTTTCGGACCGTCTCCGAGCTGTTTCCCTGCCCATTCGTACGGTACCGGCGGGCTGGCATCCGCGCGCGGCGTCGCGAGTCGCTGCGCGGACGCTTCGGCCGCGGCGCGGCTCGCCGGCGAAGCCGGTTCGAAGAACAGTGAGACGAAGTCTTCGAAGTCGTTTTCGCGTTTCGCCATTTCGTAAAACAGCGGGTCTGCCGGCTTGACCAGCGGGCCCGGCGGCGTCGTCGCGATCAGCACCGCGTGGCTGATCAATCGAGGCGCGGTGGCCAATACGATCTGCGCGACCATGCCGCCGATCGACCATCCGCCGATCACGACCTTGCCGAGTTCCAGCGCGGCGATCAAATCGATCGCGTCCTTGGCGAGCGACGCCGGACTATAGGTCGGCTCGCCGCTCGACTGGCCGAGACCGCTGTAGTCGAACGTCGTAACCTGGAAGCCTTGCTCGACCAGACTGTCCAGGAACAGGGAGTCCCACGAGTCCATCGTTCCGCGAAATCGCACGCAAAGCACCAGCGGTATTCCGCTTCCGAACGTGCGATACGCGAGACGCCGGCCTGCGACCTCGACAAATCGGGTCGTGGCATTCGTGCTTTGAGAAACATGAGCCATATATATGTCCGCTGTTTGAGCCAGTCATTCAGTAAATAAATTTCCTCGCTAAACGAGGCGCGGCAAATCATCTACCTGCCCGGATGCCGTAATCAGGACGCCTGCGGCATACACGTTCACGTCACCCCGTCGCGACGAAAACTTTCCGATCGCTGCGCAGGTGATTGCGGAATCCGGCCCGATAAATTCGATCAACGCGTTGACCTGCTCGCCGGAAAGTAGCGGGCAGCCATTTCCGTCCATGACGTTGACGACCAGAACGATGCTTGCATCCTGATCGATCTTCGCTCGGACGCCCGTCAGGTCGACGTCCGATCCGCCATCGACCACGACTACCTCGACGGCCCGGCGACAGCGCGTCGTCAGTTCGTCGGCCATCTCGTTGAGAAGCGGCCGAATCTCGTCGATCAGAACAAGGTCATAGCCGTTTTTCGCAAGATGCTCCGCGTAAGCGGCGCCTATGATCGACAGCGCCCTGCTTACGACGGCGGTTCCGCGACCCGGCGACATGGCTGTTTGCATGCTCGGCAGTGCGTTGAATCGAATGCTTATCATCCGCGCGGTCAGCGTGCTTTTCCAACGACATTTATAATCATTTTTTCGGACACGACGGACGGTGGCGAAGATGCATCGGATTGGCTATTTGCTGACTGACGAATTTCAGGTCATGGCCATCGGCACGCAAACGATATTCGAGTTCGCGAATGTGCTAGCACGCGAACGTGTCTATCAGGTGACGAACTATTCGGTTTCCGGGGGGCCGATTCGCTCGTCCCTGGGTGTCTCGGTCGTAACCGAAGCGATGAACAGCCGGACTGCCGCGGACACGTGGATGATCAGCGGCGTGATCGATCCGACCAATCACGTCACGCCCGCCAGCGAGCTCGAATTGATCGTCGATGCTTCCGCGCGCTCGCGACGCATCGCGGGACTATGCACCGGCGCTTTCGCACTGGCGGAAGCGGGCCTCCTCGACGGGCGACGTGCCACCACGCATTGGGCCTATGTGGAAGCGTTGAAAGCACGCTACCCTCTCACACAAGTCGAGGACGATCGCATCTTTATCGTCGACGAGTCCATCTGGACGTCAGCGGGACTTACCGCGGCGATGGACCTCGCGCTCGGCATGGTTGAGAAGGATCTCGGCCCGGATATCGCGACCTCGGTCGCGCGCGTGCTCGTCATGGAGCGTCGGCGCTCCGGCGGACAGCCGCAGCGGTCGCAACTGCTCGAACTCGCACCGAAGTCGGACAGAATCCAGATGGCGCTGGCGTATGCGCGTCAGAATCTGTCGAAGCCGCTGCGCGTCGATGATCTGGCAAAGGCCGCGCATCTCAGCACGCGGCAGTTCGGGCGCATTTTCCTCTCCGAGACTGGTCAGTCTCCGGCCAAGGCGATCGAGCAACTTCGTCTGGAGGTCGCGAGGAACATGGTGGAATGCAGCCGGCATTCCCTCGAGATCATCGCACGCGAGACCGGATTCCGTGACCGGCGCCATTTGCGTGAAGTGTTCGTACGCGGGTATGGAGTCTGCCCCCAATCACTGAGGCGAGATAGCCGCAGTCAAGCTGCCGGCGAGACCGTTTAGTAGTATTGGCGCGTCACTCTTAAGGTTTTGCGGGCACAGCCTGCGGCATGTCAGCAAAACTCTCTTGCCGTCGTCGGCAGCGCCCGGAGTAGCTCGGACCGATCGACGAGCTTGCTCGTGATTAGCTGCTATTTGGCAGACCCGCAACGGGTGTTCTCAATCTTATCCGGCGGCGCCTGCTTCAAGCGATGTGATATAGCGCAGCAAGTCCTCTGTACGTCCCTCCGATACAAGCTGTTCGGCAGTCTTGTAGTCAAAGATTGGCAACGGATCATTGCGATACCAGAAGAGCGCGCTCTGCACGTCACCTGAGATATCGGTTGCCGCCCGGATGATCCGAAGCGCCTCTCGAAGGAACTTCTGGACGCTCTCCGAGCCCTCCAGGCGGCTCACCGTGTTGCGGTGTACATGGGCCAGCCGCGCGAGCGTCTGCATATCGATGTGCAAGGCAACTGCGAAACGTCTTGCCGAGATGATCGGAGCGATGCTTGTCGGCTCTCTCAATGACGCCATGAATTGGGCGAAATCGCCGGACCTGCCGGTAATGTCGGATTCCATGAGGGTGTCCGGTTGCACACCATATGCACATTTGTAGCACATGCGCAGCTGCTTCGGCCTGCATATCTCAAGCTGACAGAGTAAGGAAAGCACGGATGCGGCTTAGGGGGAGCCGATTGGGCCTTGTGACAACGATGAGATTGCGTGACCCAGAATCAGCGCAAATCTTTGATTCTTATAGGGTTATGGGGCGCCGTCCAAACGGAGTCCAACTTTTCTGCGGATTTTGTAGGGAAAGGCCACCTTTTCTGCCACTCCTACGCGAGGAAATTCGCAGAAAAGATGACCAAGTCATTGATTTGCATGGACCGTCGAGACCACCTTTTTTGCGACCCTACACGGCTTCCCGTGGACGCTGCTCACACGCGCCGGCAGCGTGCTTGCGGACTCAACCGCTCCTTTCCACAGACAGCGGGTCGATATTCGCGTTCAGGCGCTCGGCACCGTGCCAGGTTCGGCTGTCGACGATTTCGCCGACCATCCCGACGATCATCCGTTTCCCTTCGAGCACCGCTTGCGAATGCGAGCGCGCCGTATTTTCACAGAGCGCCCAGGTGATGTAGGCGCCCCGGATCGGACTCCACGAGATCGACTCTTCCCAGAACGCATTGCCGCTGACCGCGCAACATGGCGTGACGGTGTCGGCGATGCCGCGCCGGGCGAGTTCCATCGAGAGATGCATCGCATCGAGTTCGAACAGGATGTCGAGTTCGACGTTGCGACGGAGCATCGCGTGCTCGATGGTCGAGCGGATGACGTTCTGTTTTCCCGCCAGCGCGAGTTTGCGATCGCCGAGACGCGACAGCGGCACCGCCTTGTCGGGCCTCAAGCCGGTGTCCCTGGCGCTCACGAGAATGAGGGGCTCACGAACGAGTGGTGTATGGACATAGCCCTGCGGCGGCGACGCTTCGAACGGGACGATAGCGAGGTCCAGCATGCCGGAATGCATGACATCGCGCAGCTCGTGGCTCACGCCCTCGTGAACACGAAGCCTCACGCGCGGATAGTCGGCGACCAGCCGCGCCACGAAGTTCGATGTGAAGAGGTTGCGCCAGGACGGCGCAACGCCTATCGCCAACTGGCCCGCGGCGCGGTCGCCGACCTGCTCGACCAAGGAGGTCAACTGACGAAGAATGGGTCTTGCTCGCTCCACCAGCAGCATGCCGGCCTCGGTCGGCTGAACGCCGCCCCGCGTTCGCGTAAAAAGCTTCGCGCGAAGTTGATGCTCGAGCAGCGCGATGTGGCGCGACAGCGCCGGCTGGGAGAGCCGCAAGTCGATGGCGGCCTTGTTGATACTGCCGAGTTCGGCCACACGCAAGAAGTACTCGATAAGACGGGAGTCCACTGGCGCCTCCGTGAGTTCCGGCTCGATCCATTGCAGCAGTAAAGCAGGCGTAACGCCGTTATTCAATAGATGGATAACGGCGATAGAAACTCCATATTATCGGGATAACGAAGCGCTCGCTAGCATTGAAGCAATCGCATACGAGGTCATCGACGGAAACAGTCCCATGGCAGCCCCTTATATCGAGCATTTCAGGAGCCTGTGCCTCCGCAGCAAGGACGCGACGATCGCCGCATTCGGCAGGCAGAAGGGCAGCCCGTGACGGCCGCAACCACGACCCATGCCAGTTGGAGCGCACGTCGCGGCTGGGTCGGCCTCACCGTCGGCTATCAATGGTTCTACAACGGAGCCAATTTCCTGGCTTTCAAGGTCGCCGGGAACGCGTTGCATCCGCTGATGGTGGCGACATTGCGCTTCTCGCTTGCGGCGCTGGTCGTTCTGCCTTTCGCGCTGGCTCGCTGGCGCCGTTCGCCTGCGTCGGTCCGCGAGACGGGTGGTGCGGCGTTGATCGGCGTCACCATGCTGGTGGCCAGTCAGGCGCTCGCGATCTGGGGCACGCATTTTCTGCCGGCAGGGGTGGCCGCGATATTCGGCTCGTCTTCGCCGCTCTTTCTGGCGTTGTTCGCATGGGCGGTGTTTCATCGGCCGCTGAGCGGCCGTCAGGTCGCCGGGGTTGCCATCGGCTTTGCCGGTCTTGCGCTGATGGGCTGGACCTCTGCTACCGGCGGCGACTTCCGGCCGATGGGCGCCGCACTTGCGCTTGCCGGGACGGCCGCGTGGGCAGCCGGGTCGCTGCTTGCGCCGCGACTGGCGTTGCCTCGCGACCCCGTCATCGGCCTGGCGATACAGCTGATATCGGCCGGTGCGGTGCTCGGCGCGATCGTCGCCGTGTCGGGGATCGCTGCGACGACGCACCTTGCGCGCGTATCGCCGGCGGCATGGGCTGCACTCGCGTTTCTCGTCGTGGCGAGCACGCTGATCGGTTACGCCGTGTTCCTGACGCTCAACGCCCAGGTCTCGACGACGCTCGCCAACACCTTCAACTATGCGGCGCCGGTGATCGCGCTGGGTCTCTCGGCGCTCTTGCTGCACGAGCCGTTGACGCGCGTGAAGCTGATTGCCGGCGGCATCGCGTTGGTTGGGGTGGCGCTGATGATCGATCGCAAGTAGCTCGGCGAACGGCAGCCCTTTCACCTTCGGCAAACCGCTGAAATCAACCGGAGCCTCGGATCATGACGGAGACATCTCGACACTCGCTGGTATCGCGCACGCTCGACATGACGGGTCGGCCGACGCACTATCTCGAGAGCGGGCCGGCCGACGGGCCGCCGATATTTTTTCTGCACGGCTGGCCGAGCTTGAGCTTGATGTGGCGCGCCCAGATGGAAGCCTTTGCCGCCGACGGCTGGCACTGCGTCGCGCCGGACCTGCGCGGCTACGGCGGCTCTTTTGCGCCTGAAGTCAATGACGCCTATACCATCGAGGCCGTTGTGACGGACATGACCGAACTCCACGATCATCTCGGCGGCGAGCCCGCGATCTGGGTGGGGCACGACTGGGGTAGCGTCGTGGCCGCCGAGTTGTCCGCACATGAGCGCGAGCGCAGCCGTGGCGTCGTGCTGACGTCGCTGGCATATCAACCCGACGGACACGCGCTGAGCACCGTCGTTCCACTGATCGACCGGACGATTTATCCTGTCGACGCGTATCCCGATGGCCAGTGGGACTACTACCGCTACTACACGACGCATTTCGACGCGGCGGTGGCCGACCTGGATGCCGACCGGACAGCATCGCTGGCATCGATTTTTCGACCGGGCGACCCTGACTGCATTGGCAAGGTGTCGCCGAATGCGGGCGTCACGCGCAATGGAGGGCGTTTCGGTGCCGCGCATCGTGCGCCGCCGACTCCCCCCGATCCGGCTCTGTGGCCGCCGGCGGACTTTGAAGCGCTGGTAGCGTCGTTCGATACGCATGGCTTCCGTCCCGCCTGCGCGTGGTATCTGAACGATGAGGCCAACCTCGCTTACGCACGCAGCGCGCCGGATGGCGGCCGTCTGTCGCAGCCGGTGCTGTTCGTCAACGGCGAATTCGATCAGATTTGCAGCATCACCGGAAATCGCCAGGGCGACCCCATGCGTGCGGCATGCGCGGACCTGACCGTGACGACGATGCCGGCCGGGCATTGGTTACCGCTGGAATGCAAGGCCCGGCACATCGAAGCGATCCGCGCCTGGCTTCGGAGCAAAAACCTTTGATGCAGCGAGACATCGCTCGGACCGCGAACCGTAAAATGTCGGGGTGAGCACCGGCCGCTACGGCGGCGTCAGATATGGTCAGCGACACATGGATCCGAAGATGGGCTGGATTGATCGAATCAACGCACGACTGACCCGCTTCGCCCGCCGCCATGAGCCAGCCAGGTACATCGAGACCGACGGCGTGCGGCTGGTTTCCCCGAACGGCACGGAAAAGCGGCTGCCCTTCGCTGCGCTCGTCGGCGCGCGGGCCGAACTGCGCGACATCTTCGTGGGTGACATCGTTGTCCTGATGCTGCGCTTCGACGACGGCACGTGCGTCGAGTTCGGGCAGGACGATCCGAACTGGTGGGCGCTGATGGAAGGGCTCGACCGCTCCGGCCGCATCGCCAGGCCCTCCGCGAAATGGCAGCTCGAGGTGATCGCCGCCTCGGGCGATTCTGCCGCCATCGACTTGATGTAGCGAACCTGGCGATATCGGCGTGCTCTGCGCCAACGCGGAGCGCGCCGAGATGGCCGTTCACCGACCGTCATGGACGCACCATTCCCGCCGGCGGCACGGGATCGAGGCCCTGGGCCTTCAGATGCACCCATACCTTCACCTTGAAAGGATAGACCGGGCTGTCGGGCAAGGTGGCGCCCGGGATCCTGAATGTCTCGACCAGGCCGGCCGCTGCCTTGGGCGTATCGGTACGGGCGCCGAGCTCGATCAGCCGCCATACGACATCCCAGTCCGCGCCCCACGCAGCATCCACCACCATCGGCTGTCCGTCGACCTCTGCATCGATATCAGCGCCGCGCGCGTGCAGATAGGTGATCGCGTCGAGGTTGCGATCGTTGAGGAAACGTACGATCACCGGATCGCCATCCGGGCGCACCGCATTGGGATTGCCGCCGCCATCGAGCACCATCGCGAGCAGCGACGGATCGCGCCGATAGGCATTGACCGCGAGCGAAACCGCGCTGTCCCCGTCGGCATCGCGCAGGTTCGGATCGGCATGGTGCGCGATCAGCGCTGCGGCGGCCTTCTTGCGATGGATGGCGACGGCGAATTCGAGCGGCGTGACGTTGCGGGCGCCGCGCGCATTGACCGACGCCCCGCCGGCGATCGCGATCGCGACGGCGGCGGGATCGTCGGCCTCGATCGCCTGCTCCAGCGGGATGTCGGGTCCGCTGAATTGCATGTCCGCACTGCTCGCTGACACGGGGGCGCAACCGGCGACGATCGACAGCGCCAGCAGCCGCGCGCGCCATCTTGCCCCGCCGATGCGCTTCAACCGTACATCTGCCAAAACGCCTGCATCTCCGTGCGGATGCGCGTCCCTGGCGGTGATCATCTGGTCGACGGTGTTCATGAAGTCCTGGCGCTCGGCTGAAAGGCTTTTTTTCCTGGCTGGTATTGCCGATGCTTTCGTACGGTGGCGAATGGCGGCCACGCACATGGCATCGGCCACGGGTGCCTGCCGGCGGCGGCGAGCAAGCGTGTGACGATCCGCTGGAAACGGATCGCGACGCTTCGTCTTTGCCGCTACCGGTCGGGCCATCCGAGCGTCTGTGCCCGGTCGAGCGAGGCTCGCACGACGAGGCGATGGAAAGGCGCGATCACGCCGAGATAGGCGCGGCCCAGCAAACGATTGTAGAAGACGAGCGTCGTGAGTATCAGTTGCCGGGGCCGATCCTCGGCGGCAGGCTGCACGAGAACCGACACGCGGAAATCGAGATGGGCGTCGTCCTCGCCCAGAATGATCTCGTCTTCGTGCCGTTCGAACACGCGGAAAATACTGAGCCGGTCGTCCTTCGCGGCTTTCAGGTCGATCGTCGTTTTAAGGCCGAAGGGCCGGACGGCCATGTCGCGAACTCCCTGCAGCATGGCGATCCACTGGGGTTGTCCTGCAAAGATGTATCGCGCGAGAGACTCTGCGTCGTTGCAGGCCGTCGCCGGCAACTCCACCGAAAACGCGTCGACAAAATCGGCGGTACCGTACGACCGGCTCAGCCTCGAGGTCGCCGGCGGGCCGACCTGCTTGGCCTTTTTCGGTTGCTTCTGCATGCCCACTCTCCATGCATTCAAGTTGACCGGCTGCCTCGGCGCGACCCGAATGCCCGCAGTCGAGAGAATGCGTGACCTGCTCTGCTCGAGCCGAAGCAAACCGATCGTGGTGGTCCGGCAACGAGTATCGGACCGGATCACCGCTCCGGAGCGGCCCACCTTTGGACGCTGACCTCTGCCAGCGCTTCGAATACAGCCGGCGTGCGTTCCAGGCGGGCGATCGTTCGTGCGCCTTCGAGGGCGGCCACCAATGCGGCCGCGGCGGAGGATGCGCGCGCGGGAGTGAAACCGCACCCCCTGAAATGCTCGGCAATAATCGCGGTCGATTCGGCAAATCCACGCGCCACGCGTTGGGTCAGCTCGGCGTCGAGCGCGGGCAGCTCATTCGCGAGATTCTGCATCAGACATCCATACTGGAAATCGGAGGCGACCATTTCGGCCGCGAACGCGCTGAAAATTCGATGAACGAAATTCAGCGCATTGCCCGCCGTACTCGCCGAGATATCCCGTAATACAGCCATTCGCTTCGCAACATAATTGTCGATTGCTTCTTCTGCGAGTTGCGCCTTGCCCCGTGGGAAATGAAAGTAGAACGACCCTTTAGGCGCGCCGCTTTCTTCGAGTATCTGGGTCAAGCCGGTCGCAGTGTAGCCCTGGATGCGGAATAGTCGCTCTGCCGTGGCAATGGCGCGAGCGCGCGCGTCAGTCTTGCGTGTCATGCCGACAACCTACCACGTTCCGCTTGACGCCGCTATGTCGATCACCATAGTATGGTGATCGCCATATATCGGAGATGACCGATGTCCCGTAACTCGATCAAGCCATCGGCATCCCGACGAGCGATGTTGGCGATGGGCGCGGCCGGCCTGGTTGCGGCGTTACTTCGACCGGCCCGCGCAACCCCTCAGGGAGGAACTGATTTGGCCACGTCGACATATGGTGAAGGAACGCTTCCCGGCGGGGTTCGCTCACGCATGATCCATGGGGTCAACGGCCTCGATGTCCATATTCTCGAGGCCGGTTACGAAAGTCCCGGCCGGCCGCTCGCGCTGCTTCTGCACGGCTTTCCGGATCTGGCTTACGGTTGGCGACACCTTCTCCCGATCCTGGCTGACGCCGGATATCACGTCGTTGCGCCCGATCAGCGGGGTTTCGGGCGCACCACCGGTTGGGTGAACGACTATGACGCCCCGCTGGAGCCATTCGGTCTCCTGAATATGACGCGCGATGCCCTCGGACTGGTTTCGGCGTTGGGATATCGGCGCACGACGATGCTCGTCGGGCACGACCTCGGCTCGCCGGTCGCGGCCTATTGCGCGCTGGCGCGACCGGACGTCTTTCCGTCGGTCGTGCTGATGAGCGCACCGTTCCCCGGTCCGCCGGCCCTTCCGTTCAACACCGCGCAAAGCGACGCACCGTCGGCTCATCCGAACACCGAGAACCAGAAGTTGGCGGCCGCGCTGGCATCGCTCGACCCGCCGCGGGAGTATTACCAGCAATACCTGAGCACACGGCAGGCGAACGACGACATGTGGCACCCGCCTCAAGGCCTGCACGCCTTTCTTCGTGCGTTCTTCCATGTCAAGAGCGCGGACTGGCCGGGAAACCAGCCGTATCCGTTGAAGGCGCGGACCGCCACGGAGTTTGCACGAATGCCCACCTATTACGTCATGGATCTCGGCAAGACGATGCCCCAGACCGTCGCGCCATTCCAGCCGTCCGCCGCCGAGGTCCGGGCCTGCAAATGGCTCACCGAACCGGAACTCGCGGTGTACACGGCGGAGTATGGCCGCACGGGATTTCAAGGCGCCCTGCAGGCTTATCGCGTCTTTTCCGATCCTGATCTGAACGCCGAGTTGCGCCTGTTTTCGGGCAAGACGATCGATGTCCCATCGCTCTTTATTGGCGGAAAGAGCGATTGGGGTACTTATTCGGCACCGGGCGCGCTCGAATTGATGAGGACGAAGGCGACGACGAGAATGAGTCGCATCGAGCTGATCGACGGCGCCGGGCACTGGATTCAGCAGGAGCAACCGGGTCGGCTCGGCGAGCTGCTGTTCGCCTTCGCCAAGGAGGTCGATGCGGCGGAGCGTGCCGGCGATTAGTTCGGGAGCGGCCGCCGTCATGGCATCGGCTTCCGGCCCCGCGGCCTTCGATCGCCGAGTGAAACGTGAAGGACGACGGACGAATGCAGCGGCCGAACCGGCGGCGCGCATTCGTCGTCTGCCGCGCGGATGCCGGAACGCCGGCGGCCCGCGCCGGATCAGAACCGCGTACTGAATCCGATCCGCGCGATCGACTGCAATGCGCCGCTCGATGCACCGTTCGCGTCCATCACGCCGTTGATCTGCGCGTGGCTGCCGCGGCTTGCGCGTTGATGCACGCCCGCGACGTACACCATCGTGCGCTTGGACAGCCAGTACTGCACGGCAGCGAGCAACTGGTGCGCGTGCGCGTTGTCGAGCGTGTCGTTGCCTTTCATGTACGTGTAGCTCGCGCCGATCACCCATATCGGGGATGGCCGCCACGCGGCACCGGCTTCCGCCGACCACGCGCCCGCGCCATTCTGCGCGTTGTGCACGCTCGTGAAGAGCGCCTTCCCGGTGACCGTGCCGACCGTGTAGTGCACGCCCACGCCCCAGTTGCGCACGCTGGTGGGCGGCAGTCCGCCGGCCGCGCCGTATTTCTGGTTCGTATAGGCGGCGCCCGCGCCGAACGGGCCGTTGTCGTAGCTGGCACCCGCGCTGACCGTGTTGTTCGCGCCGATCGATCCCGCGATGTTGCCGAAGCCGTACAGCGCGCCGACGGTCAGGCCCGACAGCGACGGGCTCGTGTACTTGACCGAATTCGCGACGCGATTGCTGCCGGCGACGCGGTCCCAATCGAACGCGCCGGTCGGGTTGTTCGGCAGCGCGAGCCGGTCGAACGGCCCGTTGCGAAAGCCGTACAGGCCGACGAGGTCCTGCGCGATCTCGTTGCCGCCGGCAGCCAGCGAATCGACCATGAACTCGTACTGGTTGCCGAGTGTCAGCGTGCCGTATCGGTCGTTCTGCAACCCGACATAGGCCGTGCGCGCGAACAGCCCGCCGCCGATGATCGAGCCGTTGCCGAGCGAATACTGGTTGACGAGCCGGAAGATCGCACGCGTGCCCGCGCCGAGATCCTCCTTGCCTTCGAAGCCGAGCAGGTTCGGAAAGAAGATGTTGTCGTCGAATTTCGCGGCGCCGTGGCCGCCTTGATTGCCGACGTAGCTGATGCCGGCATCCATCAGCCCGAACATCGTCACGCCGCTCTGGGCGAGCGCGGCGGCCGGAAGCGTGCAGGCCGCGAGTGCCAGAAAGGTCTTTTTCGTCATCTCCAGATGCTCCTCACATGGTCCGATCGAGTCGGACATTTTTTGTCGGACTACTGATTGATATGAAGGAACCAGAGCCGGGCGCCCCGGTTCGGCGACAGTCGAAGAGCGCCGCGCAACGTGCATCGGCAGGTTGCTTCGATCCGCCGATGCGCCGCGCGCGGGCGCGCTAGACCGTCGAATACCCGCCGTCCACCGGTACGATCGCGCCGGTGACGAACGACGCGGCGGGCGAGCACAGGAACAGGATGACTTCCGCGACTTCGTCGGCCGTGCCCCAGCGCCCGAGCGGCGTGCGCTCGAGGATGCGGCGCGACGCCTGCGTGTCGGCCATCAGAGCGCTGCTGAGCGGCGTGTCGATCCAGCCGGGTGCGACCGCGTTCACGCGGATGCCGCGATCGGCCCACGCTTGCGCGAGCGAGCGCGTGAGTTGCGCGATGCCGCCCTTGCTCGCGCTGTATGCGGGCCGGTCCTTGCTGCCGAAGTACGTGTACATCGACGCGATATTGACGATGCTGCCGCCGTTCGCCGCCAGCGCGGGCCGCGCGGCGTCGGATGCGCGCATGACCGACGTCAGGTTCACGTTCAGCACGTGCTCGAACTGGTCCAACCGGTACTCGTCCGCGTGGCGGCTGATGCCGACGCCATTGACGAGCACGTCGAGCAGCGGCAGCGCGGCGATCGTGCGCGTCAGGGCGGCGCCGTCGGCCACGTCGAGTTCGACGCAGCGGATGCCGGCATGCACGGGTGCATGCGGGCCGGCCGCGTCGAGCCCCAGCGCGACGACCGATGCGCCGGCCTGGGCGAAGCGCAGCGCGGTGCGTGCGCCGATGCCCGATGTGCCGCCCGTCACGACGACCGACTGCCCGTCAAACGCCCACTGACGATTCATGCTCGACACTCCCGGTGGTGGAGGCGCGACGGGCCGGCCGCTGCGCGGGTGAAACGAGGATCTTGATCTGTGTGCGGTCGGCGAGCAGTGCGTCGAAGCCGTCGGCGACGGCATTCTCGAGCGAGACGGTGCGCGTGACGATCGACGTGAGGTCGAGCGCGCCCGACGCGACGATGCGCAGGAGGTCTTCGTACGCATGCCGATAGCCGACGCTCGCGGTGAAGGTCAGCTCGTCGTTGACTGCGCGAAACGCGTCGAAACCCGCGTGCGGCATCAGGCCGACCATCACGACGCGACCGCCCTTGCGCAGTGCCCGCATCGCCGATTCGAACGTGGCCTGCAATCCGGCCGCTTCGAAACTCGTATCGACGCCGAGCCCGCCCGTGGCCGCGCGAATCGCGTCCTGCAAGGCGGACGCATCGAGTCCGCGCGCATCGAACGCATGCGTTGCACCGAAGCGGGTGGCGGCCGCGAGCCGTTCGGGCGACACGTCGACGGCGACGATTGTCGTCGCGCCCTGCAGCTTCGCGAGCATGATCAGCAGCAGGCCGATCGGCCCGAGCCCGAACACCGCGCAGGTCTCGCCGAGGCGCAGCTCGCCGCGCCGCAGCGCGTGCAGCGCCACGGCGGCCGGCTCCATCACCGCGGCCTGTTCGAGGCTCACGCCGTCGGGCAGACGGTGCAGCATGTAGGCCGGCACGACCGCGAAGTCGGCCATCCCGCCGTCGCCCATCAGTCCGGCAAAGCCCATCGACACGCACAGGTTGTACGAACCCGAGCGGCAATACGCGCACTGGCTGCAGCGATACTCGGGCTCGACCGCGACGCGGTCGCCCGTGCGCAGCGTCGTCACGCCTTCGCCGATTTCGACGACGGTGCCGCAGAACTCGTGGCCGAGCGTCAGCGGCGCGGTGCGGCGCGACAGCGGATGCGGCGTGTCGACCGGAATCGCGTGCGGGCCGTCCGCATATTCGTGCAGGTCGCTGCCGCAGATGCCGCAATACGCGACCGCGATGCGCACGTCGCCGGGGCCGACGCGCGGCGTGTCGATTTCCACGAGACGGACGTCGCGCGGGCCATGCCATTGAAGTGCGCGCATGTCAGCGTCCTCCGAGGTTCTGCGCATCGAGGCGGCCGGCGGCGGCGCCTGCGAGCGCGCGCTTGCGCAGCACGGCCGGCGCGGTTTCGACGAGGCCGAACGACAGCACGCACGCGAGGATCGCGCCGGCGGACGACGTCCACATCGCGAACTGCAGGCCGTACCTGTCCGCCGCGAAGCCGGCGACGGTGGGCGCGACGAAGCCGCCGATCAGCTCGCCGGCGCCCATGATCAACCCGAGCGCGCTCGCAATTGCGTGCGGCGGCACCGTTTCGGCCGGGATCGTCGCCATGAACAGCGTGAAGCAGCCGAGGCCCGTGTACGTGACGAACACGAGCGCGCCGAGCACCCAGACCGAGCCGACGTGGATCAGCGCGACCGGGCACACGGCCGCGATCAGCGCGAACACGATCATCGTCGGCTTGCGGCCGATCCGGTCGGAGATTGCCGGCACCGCGAAGCCCCAGAACACCCACGCGGCGCCGAGGCAGGTCATCACGACGCCCATGTCGGACGGCGACAGACGGCGGCTTTCCACGAGGAACACCGGCGCGAACGAGATGATCACGACGAACCACGTGAGGAAGAAGCAACTGATCAGCACGCACAGCAGGATGTTGCGTTCCTTCAGCAGCGCCCAGCGGCTGACCGCCGCGCCGCCGGCGGCCGGTGCCGCGGCGATATCCGCCTGCGCGTTGCGCACGCCGCCCGGCGGTACTTCGCGCACCCAGCGCCAGATGCAGAACGCGATCAGGAAGCCCGGAATGCACGACACGTAGAACGCCTCGCGCCAGCCGTATGCGGTGGCGATGCCGATCACGACTGGCGGGCCAATCATCGCGCCGAGCAGGCCGGCGGCCGAGCCTTGCAGCAGGCCCATGTTCAGCCCGCGGCGAGTCGGCGTCGAACTCTCGACCATCAGCGATTGCGACAACGGCAGCACGGGGCCTTCGGCGATGCCCATCAGCGCGCGAAACGCGATCAGGCTCGCGAAGCCGCCGACGAGGCCCGACAGCGCCGAGCACACGGAAAAGCCGAGCACGGCCGCGATCAGCAGTGGCTTGCGCGTGCCGCGCGCGTCGGACCATGCGCCGGTGGCGGCGCCCGACAGCGCCCACGTGAGCGCCAGCGCGGACGACACCATGCCGAGCTGCGTGTTCGTCAGGTGCAGCTCGGCCGACATGAACGGAAACAGGAACGACAGCGCGAGGCGGTCGAAGAACACGAAGCCGAACGTCATGAACAGGATCAGCAGCAGCCTGTTCTCGTACGTCCATGCGGGGCGGGAGGAGGACGGGGAAATCATCGCGAGCCTCGCCGTGCGTCAGCGGAACAGCTTCTCGATCGCTTGCGCGCCGAGGCCGACCTTCTCGTAATGCGTCTTGCACATCGCGATGTACGAATGCACGTCGAAGTAGCCGTCGGGATTGCCGGCGTCGTCGAGCCAGATCAGCGGACCCTTGACGATGAAGAACGCGCGCATCGGCTCGGGGTGATCGAACGCGACGAGCGTGTGGCCTTCGCCCGGCGTCTCGTACACGAAATCGCCGCGCGTCGCGGTCCATTCGTGTTCGAGGTAGCCCCATTTCCCCGACAGCGTGTACGCGAACACCTCGTGCGGGTGATAGTGCCGGTTCACGAGCCCGGCTTCCTTCGCCATCAGGATGTCGCACCATTTGTTCTGCGACGGCGAGATCCACAGCGGCCGCGACGAAACCGTTTCGGTGAACGGAACGTAATAGCGTTCGTCATCGGTGGCCGCGTTCGGGATGTAGGCTTCGGGCAGCGCATCGGGCTTGAACGGATTGGCAATCGCCGGGATGTTTTGCCAGAATTCGGATACGGCTTTGTCGACCACGGTGTGTCTCCTGGTGTATGGGTGTCGTGGGCTCGACTTTAGCCAGCCGGTGCGCGCCGCTCTTGACTGGGCTGGACGAATTGCTTGACCGCGCCGGACATTGCATCGCACCAAAAACCAGACGGACCATCCCCCAATCCGTGCCGCTGCGCACGACAGGCGCCAGCAGGAGGCGACGTGACGAATTCGACCGTTTTTTCCCGCACGCGAGGCTCGACGGCCGACGTGCCGGCGCGCGACAGGATGGCGTACTGGGATGCGTTCAACGCGGCGACGCTGGTCGGCCTGCGCTGCTCGTCGCTGTCGCCGGCCGGGCTCGACGTCGAGAAGACCGACATCGCGCTGCCGGGCCTCGGCATTGCCGACATCAGCGGGCAGGATCACGTGATCGAGCGCAGCCCCGCGCTGGTGCGCCAGTTGCCGAAGGAGTCGCTGTTCGCGTGCCAGATCGTGAGCGGGCGCGCGTATTTCATCCAGCGCGATCGATGCCTGCTGGCGGAAGCCGGCGATGTCGTCGTCTACGACACGCGCGTGCCGTATCTGTTCGGATTCCTGACGCCGATGCGGCAACTGCTGATCGATATCCCGATCGCGACATTCGACGATCGGCTCGATGCGGAACTCGCCGCGCTGCCGCTGCGGATCGCGCCGAAGCCGGGCGCGGGCGCGATGCTCGGCGCGACGTTGCGCGCGAGCGTCGAGCGATTCATGAAGACGCCGGTCGAGCGCGACGCCGCGCGGTTCGCCGAGCACACGCGCACGCTGATCGCGGAGCTCATCGACGCCGAAGTGAACGGTGCGGGCGCGTCGCGCGCGTCGCTGTCGTATCTGCTGACCGCGAAGCAGTACATCGCGACGCATCTCGGCGAGCCGGAACTTGCGCCGCAGGCCGTCGCCGATGCGGTCGGGCTGTCGCTGCGGCATCTGGGCCGCCTCTTCGCGGCCGAAGGCGAGTCGATCACGCAGCACATCTGGTCGGAACGGCTGTCGCACGCGCATCGTGAGCTGACGGATGCGCGGCTGCGCAAGACGCGCATCGGCGAGATCGCGTTTCGCTGGGGGTTTTCGAGCCAGGCGCACTTCAGCCGCGCGATCCGCGAGCGCTACGGCGCGTCGCCGATGGCGCTGCGCGATGCGGTGCGTGCGGCCGCGGAGTGATGCCGGTTTTCCGAGGGTTCGGCGGCGCGGTCGACGCAAGCGGCCGTGCGAGTCAAGACGTCCGCGCGGCCGCGGGGTAAGCGCTGTCGGTTGACTTCGACGAAGACGACGGCAGCCTGCCTGCCGTCGCCACGGACTTCAGGGCGCGCTGGCTTCGTCGATCCGGCGGATGTCGTCCTGATCGAGCGTGACGCGGATCGCTTCGCCGAGCAGGGCGAGCTGCGCGAGCGACGTCGCGCTCGCGATCGGCGCGGTGATCGTCGGCCGTGCGATCTGCCACGCGAGCGCGATCGCGGCCGGCTGCGTGCCGTGCTTCTCAGACACGGCGTCGAGCGCGGCGAGGATGCGCAGGCCGCGTTCGTTCAGATAGCCGGCGACGCGATCGCCGCGCACGCTCTTCTTCAGGTCGGCCTCGCTGCGGTACTTGCCCGACAGGAACCCGCTCGCGAGCGCGTAGTAGTTGACGACGCCGAGCTTCAGGTCGCGCACGACCGGCTCGAGATCGCGTTCGTAGTCGGCGCGATCGAGCAGGTTGTATTCGGGCTGGATGACCTGGTAGGCGGGCAGCCCGTCGCGCACGCTGATCGCGGCGGCCTCGCGCAGGCGTGCGCCGCTGTAGTTCGACGCGCCGATGATGCGCACCTTGCCCGCGTCGATCAGCGTCTGATATGCGCCGAGCGTTTCTTCGAGCGGAGCCGTGTCGGCGAGATCGCGGTGCGAGAAATACAGGTCGATGTAGTCGGTCTGCAGCCGGCGCAGCGAATCGTCGACGGCCTTCAGGATGTTGTCTTTCGACAGCCCCGCGCGCGCGTCGAGCAGGCCGACCTTGGTCGCGATCACGACCTGCTCGCGCTTGCCCGAGCGCTTCAGCCACTTGCCGATGATCGTTTCCGATTCGCCGCCGTGGTTGCCGGGAACCCAGGCCGAATAGACGTCGGCCGTGTCGATGAAATTGATGCCGGTGTCGGCGAGCGCGTCGAGCAACGCGAACGATGCGTTTTCGTCGACGGTCCAGCCGAAGACGTTGCCGCCGAACGCGAGCGGCGAAACCTGGATGCTGGAGGTGCCTAGGGTGCGATGTGCCATGTTCTGCTCCGATATCTGCGGGTGACGGGGTGGGACTGCGCGACGTGAAGCCGGTCGCGTTGAGACGGCGAAGTGCGTGGCGAGGTTCCGCCGGCGTCGCTCCAACCTGCAGGTTTTGCGCTCGCGTGCCGGTATGACGGACGACGCGACGTGATCATGGCGGCGAGAGCCGTTCGAGCGCCGGTCCGGGCTCACTCAAGTTATTGTATTTATTGCCGATTTTCGTGAAGGATTCGGGAAATGACGCAGCGCGCAAGAGGACGATCTGCTCGCCGCCTGCTATCCGTACACGTTGCTCGAGCGGCTGCGTGCCGACAAGCCCGCGATGCTCGCGTCGTTGCCGGCCACGCAGCATGACGGCTTCGTGCGCGATCAACTGGCACACTGCCGGGCGCACGGCACCGAAAGCGGCGTCGCTGCTGATCTATTGCGAACCACGGTACGGCGTGCGCTTCGACGAGGATCCGGCGATGGCGGCCGTGTTCGACGCGGCTGCGCAGGGGGAGGCATTTCCGGAGACGCTGGCGCGGGTGCCGGCGGAGGATTGGCGGCGGATGCGGGAAGCGGCCGCGTGATGGCGCCTTCGCAACGCGACTCGAATGAAATCGACTGGAAGAAAAAGAAATTCAATATGAACCGCTGCCGGATTACCTTGCTGTTCGTGATGGTTTTTTCCGTGGCTGCGTGTAGCAAGAGCGTGAACGATGCCGAAAAGGACAGTCTTGCGCCCGGCGAAGTGAATAAATGGAACGACCCGAACTACGACATCATCACCGCCGGATCTTTCAACTATACGGATTACGACATCTACGGCGTCTATCTGCTGCCGCCGGACAAGAACAGTCTCGACGATGCGGCAAGCGCCGATGGGGCAAGTGCCACGCCGCGGAGCGCGACACACTGGACAGGCGGCGGTGGGCAAAGGCCGAGCGTCGCATGGGATTTTCGATGGACCACGCCTCGCAAGTTCAAGGTGTGGTGGGAGCGTGTGGTCGACAAGCGCGCATTGGAAGCCTCGTCCCCCGATTACGACGAATACACGCATCGCGAAACCCGACCCGGGATGGCATGGTGTGAAGGCGAGATCACGATCATGCGCGCGCCCGTCAAGGGCAAGAGCGGCGGCATTGTGCTGCACTTCTTCCCCGACGGCCGGGTGGAAGGCGACATGGATTTCGGAGTCGACGGCCCGGACCCGAAGGTGACCCTTTCGAAGCGCGACACGCAGCGCAAGCTGACCGATCGCGCCTGCCTGAAGGAAATTCCCAATCCGTTCTATGGGCGCAAGAAGCCGGCCCAGTGGAATTGACGCTGGACGCCCGACAGGAACAGGAGCGTAACCGCCCTCATTCGACGCATCACCGATATCACGCCGGTCGAGGATTCGATCCGCAGGATACCGCGACGCCCCCTCCCTACCGCAACTGCACGGCCGCGAGAAACAGCACCATGCTGCCGATCGCGCCATCCAGCACGCGCCACGCGACCGCCTTGCGGAACCACGGCGCCAGCAATCGCGCGCCATAGCCGAGCCCGACGAACCACACGACGCTGGCCGTCATCGCGCCGATCGCGAACGCGAGCCGCCCGCCTTCCGGCTCGCGCGCGCCGGCCGTGCCGATCAGCAGGAACGTGTCGAGATATACGTGCGGGTTGAGCCACGTGAACGCGAGCGTCATCAGCACGATCGCGAGCGCGCTCTGCGGCGGCGGTGCGACCGCGTCGCCGCGCACGTCGAGCGTGTCGTGGCCCGGCTTGAACGCCCGGCGCAGCGCGTTGATGCCGAACCATGCGAGATACGCGAGGCCGACGTACAGCACCGCATGGATGAAGGTCGGATAGCGTTCGACGAGCACCGATGCGCCGCCGACGCCCGCGCCGATCAGGATCATGTCGGACAGCGCGCACAGCAGCACGATCTTGCCGACGTGCGAGCGCATGATGCCCTGGCGCAGCACGAACGCATTCTGCGCGCCGATGGTGACGATGAGCGACGCGCACAGTGCGGCGCCGTGGGAAAAAGCGAGCCAGTTCATGATGAGTGGACAGCCGTGGAAGCAGTAGACGAATGAATCGGGTAGCGCTAGTCTGCGAGCAGCACGGAAATAAGAGAAGCTAATTCACCTAATGCAGATTAAGGAAATCTAATGCTCGACTACGCGTTGCTCGACGCGCTCGCGGCCGTGATCCGCCACGGCTCGTTCGAGCGGGCGGCCAAGGAGCTGAATGTCACGCCGTCGGCGGTGTCGCAGCGCGTGAAGCTGCTGGAGGAGCGGGTCGGCAGCGTGCTGGTCAAGCGCGGGCAGCCGTGCGTCGCGACCACGTCGGGTGCGCTGCTGTGCCGGCATACCGAGCGCGTGCAGTTGCTGGAAGCCGAACTGAGCGGCCGGATGCCGGCGCTACCGGGCCAGATCGCGAGCGCGTGGCCGACGTTGCGCGTGGCCGTCAACGACGACAGCGTCGCGACGTGGTTCATCGACGCGGTCGGGCCGTTCTGCACGGAACGCGAGACGCTGCTCGACCTCGTGATCGACGATCAGGATTACACGGCCTCGCGCATCCGCGACGGCAGCGTGCAGGGGGCCGTGACCGCGCAGGCGGAGCCGATCCAGGGATGCCGGTCGGAGCGGCTCGGGCGAATCCGCTATCGCGCGGTGTGCGCGCCGGCGTTTTACGCGCGTTATTTCGACGCGGGGATCACGCGCGATGCGCTGCGCCGCGCGCCGTGCGTGATGTTCAATCCGAAGGACGGGTTGCAGGCGCGCTTCATCCGGCGCGTGACGCGTGCGGATCTCGATCCGCCGCAGCACTGGATACCGCACGTCGCGGGTTATTTGCGCGCATGCGAAACGGGATTGGGATGGGGGATGTGCCCGGACCGGATGGTCGATCGCCAGCTGGCGGCGGGTGAGTTGATCGACATGTCGCGCGGGCGAACCATCGACATCGATCTGTACTGGCAGAGCTGGCGTCTGTCGATCGGCTGGCTCGACGATTTCAGCGCGGCGCTGAAGGCGCGTGCCGCGCTGTTTCTCGATTGACCGACGACGCGATGCGGGCGGCGCGCGAGGCGCGCGCCGTGCGGTGTCAGAGGTGCTTCAGGCCGTCGAAGTCGACGATCTGCACGTGGCGGCCCTGCATTTCGATCAGGCCGCGCTTCTGGAATTTCGACAGCGTGCGGCTGACCGTTTCGAGCGTCATGCCGAGATAGCTGCCGATGTCTTCACGCGTCATCCGCAGGTTGAATTCCGACGGCGAGTAGCCGCGCTTCAGGTAGCGCGACGAAACGTCGAGCAGGAAAGCGGCGACGCGCTCTTCGGCGTTCAGCGAACCGAGCAGCATCGTCTGCGACGTTTCGCGCACGATCTGTTCGCTCATCAGCTTGTGCATGCGCAACTGCATCGAGCCGGCTTCCGAGCACAGCGCCTTGAGCGCGCTGTACGGAATCACGCAGACCGAGCTGTCCTCCAGCGCGACCGCGGTGCGCGGATGCGTGTCGTCGCAGATGCCGTCGAGGCCGAGCGCTTCGCCGGCGAGGTGCAGGCCCGTGACCTGTTCGCGGCCGTCGTGACGCGTCGCGACGGTTTTCAGCGACCCCGAGCGCACCGCGTACAGGTTGTCGAATGCGTCGCCTTCGCGAAACAGCGCTTCGCCGCGCTTGACCGGGCGTGCCGCGCAGATGACCGACTCGAGGCGGCTGAGCGCTTCGGGCGCCAGGCCCTGCGGCATGCACAGGTGCCGCATCGCGCACGACGAGCAGTGCGGGGCCTGGCGGGGAGCCCAGCTACCGGCATGGGGCGTGGCGGCGGGGCGGGTGGCGACGGGCGTCAGCATGATCGTTTACTCCGGCGTTGAATCGACGAAATCATTGTCCCACCGCAAGTTGCCGCTGTCGGGTGACAAAACGTCGCGACCGGCCACGCCCGCCGAACGCCGCTCAGGCGGCCGGCTCGTCCGCGTTGGCGGCCGCCGGAATCAGCAATACGGGCAGCGTCGCGTGGCGCACGCATTGTTCGGCGATGCTGCCGAGCACGAGGCGGCGGAAGCCGCGGCGGCCGTGCGTGCCGAGCACGAGCAGATCGGCACCGAACGCTTTCGCGCCGTCGAGGATCAGCGACGATACGTCGTTGAGCGACGTCGCTTCGTTCAGCCGCGTTTCGCCTTTCACGCCGGCGGCCTGCATCAGCTTCGCGAAATCCTGCGCGAGCGCGTTGCCTTGCGCGACGAGCTGATCGCGCAGCACCGACGGATCGTAGCCAGGCACGTTGTAGTAGATCGCGGCGTTCTCGACGACGTAGAACGGCTGCAGATCCGCGCCGTGCGCTTTCGCGAGCGCCAGCGCGGCATCGAACGCATGGCGGGACGTGTCGCTGCCGTCGACGGCAACCAGAATACGCTTGTACATAGTGTCTCCGAGTGGCGGGTTGAAACGAAGTCGGCCGGATGGCCGATCGGGCCGGGCAATGCGCAATGCTGCGAGGCAGAGTAAACCAACGCGCACGAACGTGCAGCGAGATGCCCGCCGTGCCGTGCGGCCTCGCCGTTCCTGTTGCTGTCGCGCATGGCCATGCGTGCGATGCATGCTGCACCGCGCGACGCGTGTCGTATGTCTAGCCGCATCGCCGGCGAAAACGCATGCGCACGCATCGACCCGGCACGGCAACCGTGCCGATGCGTCGCACGCATCGCCATTCAATCGCAATCGCGCCGGGGCGAGCCATGACTTCGGTCAATGCGTGTGCGTCGATGCGATGCGCGACATGCATGACGCCGAATGCCGATGTCCATGCGCGGCATCGTTCGCGCCGGCGCCGTACGAGCGCGTATCGGCGCGCGGTCGAATCGCACGCGCCGATTCACCGTCATCGATCGATGGCGGTTCCGAAACGAACGGTCGCTTCAAACGCCGCGCCGGCTATTCCGGTACGGCCGTCAACTCGATGACGCGCTCCGGCCGGCGGCCGTGGCCGGGCCAGTACGCGCTGCCGTGCATCCGGTGAACGGGACCGAACGGCGCGTCGCCCGCGGGCGGCGCGTCGAAGCCTTTCTCGATCACCCTGTAGCCGGCGCGCAAGGCGAACGCCGGATGATTGCCGTCGGGGCGACTGTCGAAACCGGCGAAGCCGTCGCCGGCTTCCGGCATCGCATTGACGAGCGACGCGTTGCTGCGCGTGACCTGGTCGGGCGAGATCGGCCCGGCTCCGGCGAGGCGCGATGCTTCGCGGTTCTTGCCGTCGGTGTCGACCGTGCTGTCGTGCGTGTCGTCGTTGTCGAGTTCGATGCTGCGCGGATGCGCACGCGCTGTTCGAGCGGATGATTCCATCGCGGCTCTCCTGGCGGCGACACGCTCCGGATCAAAGCAAATCCCGTTCCGGGCACGACGGGAAAAGGCGCGCGGGCGATCGCCGCGGTCGCGCGACGCGCACTGATTTGTCATGATTTATTTCAGCTAGAAGACGCGTTTTCTACAGAGTATGATTCTTTTCCTGCGAAGCGGCGACAGGGGATGAAGTCTCGCCGCCTCTGCCCGCGCCGGGGCGCCGCAGCACCCTTAAAGACGGGTAGCGAACAACAAAGCAAGGGACTAGAGGTGGCGGACTCATGCAAGCGACTACTGCCTTCACGCACCGCGGTTATCTGTTGAATTGCGCGCCCGCACGCGCCAGTGACGGTTCGTTCAAGCCCTACGTCGTGATCTCCCGATCGAGCGACGGGGAGCTCGTCGCGAACCGGTTTTTTCCGATCGAGCTCCAGTTCAACGACGAAGGCGACGCGATCGCGCACGCACGCGACTGGGCCGTACGGTGGATCGACGCGAGCAGCATCTCGATGTGACGCCGTCGCGCCGATGCGCGTCGGCCATCCGGCCGATCCCCGGGGTGCCGCTCCCGGACAAAAAACGCGGTAATCTTGCGGAACCCGTCACTTTATTAGCGGCCGTGCACCCGAGCGCGGCTGCCCGCATTGGCCTATGTCGACATCACCCGCCCGTCAGTGGGGCCTCGAAGAAATCGTCGCCGGCTTGCGCGAGTCGCGCGAGGAACTCCATCGCACGCGCCATCCGCGCGGCATCCGCGAGCTGCCGTCGCGCGATGCGATCTGCAAGATCGTGACCGGCCTGCGCGCGTCGATGTTTCCGACGCACTACGGCGCGCCCGACCTGACCGACGAAAGCGTCGACTACTACGTCGGCCACACGCTCGAAAGCACGCTGCGGATCCTGTCCGAGCAGATCCGCCGCGCGCTGCCGTTCCTGCCGGAGCATGTCGATACGCCGTTCGCCGAGCTCGACGAACGCGCGTTCGAGATCGCGCGCGAGTTCGGCCGGCAGTTGCCGGCGATCCGCGCGCTGCTCGTCAGCGACATCCAGGCCGCGTACGCAGGCGACCCGGCCGCGCAGCACATCACCGAGATTCTGCTGTGCTACCCCGGCGTGCTCGCGATGATGCACCATCGGCTCGCGCACGCGCTGCACCAGCTCGGTGTGCCGTTGCTCGCGCGATTCATCAATGAAATCGCCCACTCGGCGACCGGCATCGACATTCACCCCGGCGCGCAGATCGGCCCGAGCTTCTTCATCGACCACGGCACCGGTGTCGTGATCGGCGAAACGGCGATCATCGGCGAGCGCGTGCGCGTGTATCAGGCCGTCACGCTCGGCGCGAAGAGTTTCCCCGCCGATGGCGATGGCGCGCTGGTGAAGGGCAATGCGCGGCACCCGATCGTCGAGGACGACGTGGTGATCTATGCGGGCGCGACGATTCTCGGCCGCGTGACGATCGGGCGCGGCTCCGTGATCGGCGGCAACGTGTGGCTCACGCACAGCGTGCCGCCCGGCACGAGCGTCGCGCAGGGCAAGGTCCGCGAAGGCGGCAGCGCCGAGAAGCCGTAACGCGGCGGGCGGCGGCGCGCTCGTTCGAGCGGGCGCCGCGCGTGCGTCAGTGCTTGCCGTCCGGCGAGCGGTGCTTGTACAGCACGTCCTGGTCCACGCGGATCAGGTTCTGGCCCGCGTCGACGACGAAATCCACGCCGTTGTACGCATTGCCCGTCAGCAGCAGGATCGCGCTCGCGACGTCGTCGGGGCCCGCGATGCGCGCGAGCGGCGTCGATGCGCGGCTCGCGTGTTCGAAGTCGGCCTGCGTCTGGTCGTCGCTCGGCAGCATCAGCCCCGGGAACACCGCATTCACGCGCAGCACTGGCGCGGACGACAGCGCGAGCATCTGCGTCAGGTTGCCGAGCGCGGCCTTCGCGACCGTGTAACTGAAATGGTCGCGATGGAAGTTTTCCTTGATCTTCTGGTCGACCACGTTCACGACGACACCCTGCGTGCCGGCCGCGCGGGCCCGCTCGTAGAACGCACGCGTGAGCAGGATCGGCGCGCGGCAGTTGACGGCCCATGCCTGGTCGAACGCGGCGAGATCGAAGCTCGGGAAATGGTCCTGCCAGAACACCGACGCGTTGTTGACCAGCACGTCGAGGCGCCCGAAGCGCGCATAGACCCGATCGATCAGCGCGGCGATCTGCGCGGCATCGGACAGGTCGGCCTGCAGCGCCGCGGAATCGTGCCCGCGTTCGGCAAGCGCGCGGGCGGCGGCCTGTGCGGCATCGGCCGAACGGTCGTAGTGCACCGCGGTGCGATAGCCGTGCGCGGCGAAATACTCGGCGAACGCGCGCCCGGCCCGGCGCGCGGCGCCGGTCACGAGCACGACGGGCGCGTGCGCCGTTTGCTTCGTCTGCTCCATCAGGTATTCGTGAGGTTGACCGAGGAAGGATTCGCGACGATCGACAGGAATTCGCGACGCGTCGACGGATCGGTGCGGAACGTGCCGAGCATGCGCGACGTGACCATCTCGACGCCCGGCTTGTGCACGCCGCGCGTCGAGATGCACTGATGCGCGGCTTCGAGGATCACGCCGACGCCCTTCGGCTGCAGCACGTCGAACAGCGTGTCGGCGATCTGCACGGTCATCTTTTCCTGGATCTGCAGGCGCTTCGCGAATGCGTCGACGAGGCGCGCGAGCTTCGAGATGCCGACGACGCGATGGTTCGGCAGATACGCGACGTGCGCGCGGCCGATGATCGGCACCATGTGGTGCTCGCAATAGCTCTCGAAGCGGATGTCCTTCAGCACGATCATTTCGTCGTAGCCGTCGACTTCGCTGAACGTGCGCGCGAGGATGTCGCGCGGGTCCAGCGCATAGCCGGCGAAGAACTCCTCGTATGCGCGCACGACGCGTGCGGGCGTGTCGAGCAGGCCTTCGCGCGCGGGATCGTCGCCGGCCCAGCGCAACAGCACGCGGACGGCGTTTTCCGCTTCTTCGCGGCTCGGCCGGGAGGCGACCGCCTCGGGCGGCGCGGATTTCTTTCCCTTACCCATGTAGTGGCTCCATCGAAGGCCGCCTGCGGCGGCCGATATCCGGCCATTGTTTCATGCTTTCGCCGGTCGTGCGTGCGGCCGCCGCGCCCGCTTCTTCACTTCGGCCATTCGTCCTGCTCGTCGTTGAACAGCGACGCGACGACGCCGCGCAGCCACGCGGTGCGCGGGTCGTTGTGATACTTGCGATGCCAGTGCTGCTTCAGGTCGAAGCGCGGCAGCGCGAGCGGCGGCTCGACGGGCACGATGAACGCGTGCTCGGCCGCATACGCATAGCCGATCGCGTGCGGCACCGTCGCGATCAGGTCGGTGCGGCTCAGGATGAACGGCAGGCTCATGAAGTGCGGCGTTTCGAGCACCGCGCGGCGCTGCATGCGCTGCTTCGCCAGATATTTCTCGAGCACTTCCTGGCTGCGCCCTTCGGCGCGCACCACCGCATGCCCGCACGCGAGGAACTGCTCGACCGTGAACGGCGGCGCCTGCTCGAACGGATGGCCGCGCCGCATCAGGCAGACGAACCGGTGCGTGAACAACCGCTGCTGGAAGAAATTATTGCCGTCGAGATCGGGGAAGTAGCCGACCGCGAGATCGATCGACCCGGCTTCGAGGCCGCGGCCGACTTCGTCGTGCGCGAGCGAGACCGAACGCAGGTTCGCGCGCGGCGCAAGCGTCGCGAACGCCTGCAGCAGCTTCGGCAGGAACACGATCTCGCCGACGTCCGACAGCGCGATCGAAAACGTATGCGTGCTCGCGGCCGGATCGAAATCGTGCGGCGCGACGAGGCCGCGCTCGATCTGCGCGAGCGCGTCGCGGGCGGCCGGCAGCAGCGCGAGCGCGCGCGGCGTCGGCTCCATCCCGCGCGACGTGCGCACGAACAGCGGATCGCCGAAGTACTCGCGCAGCCGGCCGAGCGCCGTGCTCACGCGCGGCTGGCTCACGCCGAGCAGGTCGCCCGCGCGGCTCACGTTGCGCGTGTCGTCGAGGGCGACGAGATAGGGAATCAGGTTCAGATCGAGCGCATCCATCGTCGGACCAGTATCGCAGAAACGTATACAACTTATCTCGGCAATCGCGTTGCCGCATAGTCGGGAAAGCGCTGAAATGTGTTCACTACTCGAACCGATGTTCAATTTCGCATAGGCCCGAAGCGTGCGCGCAAGCGCCGATCGCGGCCGTCAGGAGACAAACATGCGCACCCAGGTCGCCATCATCGGCGCCGGCCCGTCCGGCCTTCTGCTTTCCCATCTGCTGCGCCTGCAAGGCGTCGATTCCATCCTCGTCGAAGCGCGTTCGCGCGAATACTGCGAGAACCGCATCCGCGCCGGCGTGCTGGAGCAGGGCACGGTGGACACGCTGAACGAAGCCGGCCTCGGCGAGCGGATGCGCCGCGAAGGGCTCGAACATCACGGCATCGAGCTGCTGTTCGACGGCCAGCGCCATCGCATCGACCTGTCCGGGCTGACCGGCGGGCGCGCGATCACCGTCTACAGCCAGCACGAAGTCGTACGCGACCTGATCGCGGCCGGCGTCGAGCACGGTCATCAAATGCACTTCGAAGTCAGTGACGTCGCGCTGCACGACGTCGAAAGCGAGCGTCCGTTCGTCACGTTCAAGCACGCGGACGGCCGGGCCGACCGCATCGACTGCGATTACATCGCCGGCTGCGACGGCTTCCACGGCATCGCGCGCCAGACGATTCCGGCCGAGCGGCTGAAGACGTTCGAGCGCGTCTACCCGTTCGCGTGGCTCGGCATCCTCGCCGACGCGGCGCCGTCGCTCGACGAGCTCGTGTACGCGCACCACGACAACGGCTTCGCGCTGTTCTCGATGCGCTCGCCCACGGTCACACGTCTGTACCTGCAGTGCAAGCCGGATGAAGACCTCGCCCAGTGGTCCGACGCGCGGATTTGGGACGAACTGCACACGCGCTTCTCGAACGACACCGGCTGGACGCCGACCGAGGGCCGGATCACGCAGAAGAGCGTGACGCCGATGCGCAGCTTCGTGTCGGAGACGATGCAGCACGGGCGCCTGTTCCTCGCCGGCGACGCCGCGCACATCGTGCCGCCGACCGGCGCGAAGGGCATGAACCTCGCGGTGGCCGACGTTCGCGCGCTGTCTCGCGCGCTCGGCGCACGCTACCGGACGGGCGACACGACGCCGCTCGACGCGTATTCGGCGACCTGTCTCGAACGCGTATGGCGCGCCGAGCACTTTTCGTACTTCATGACGAACATGCTGCATACGTCGCCGGACGATTCGCCGTTCGTCAATCGCCTGAAGTTTGCCGAGCTGAAATACGTGACGCGTTCGCGGGCGGCCGCGCAATCGCTCGCCGAAAACTACGTCGGCCTGCCGTTCGACGACGCGACGGCCCCCGAGGCAACCCGCCTTGACAACGCGCTGTGCGCGCCTCTATGATCGGCCATCGTTCGCTAATCGAATCTAGGTTCGAATAGCGAACAAAAGCCGGGGTCGACACAGGCCTCCGGCGCGGCACGCGGCACGCGCGTGTCCCCTCGACAGGCCGCGCACGAGCCGCGGGTTCGCATCAGGAAGAGACATGGTCAACAAGATTTTCGAATCGCTTCAGTCGGCGGTTGCCGACGTCCACGATGGCGCGACGATCATGATCGGCGGCTTCGGCACGGCCGGCATGCCGTCCGAGCTGATCGACGCGCTGATCGAACAGGGCGCGCGCGACCTGACGATCGTCAACAACAACGCGGGCAATGGCGAGACGGGTCTCGCGGCGCTCCTGAAGGCGAAAAAGGTGCGCAAGATCATCTGTTCGTTCCCGCGCCAGAGCGATTCGCAGGTGTTCGACGCGCTGTACCGCGCGGGCGAGATCGAGCTGGAACTCGTGCCGCAGGGCAACCTCGCGGAGCGCATCCGTGCGGCGGGCGCCGGCATCGGCGGTTTCTTCACGCCGACGGGCTACGGCACCAAGCTCGCGGAAGGCAAGGAAACGCGCGTGATCGACGGCAAGCCGTATGTGTTCGAGACGCCGATCCACGCCGATTTCGCGCTCGTGAAGGCGTACAAGGGCGATCGCTGGGGCAATCTCGTGTACCGCAAGACCGCGCGCAACTTCGGGCCGATCATGGCCAGCGCCGCGAAGGTCGCGATCGTCCAGGTGTCGGAAGTCGTGCCGCTCGGCGCGCTGAACCCGGAACACATCGTGACGCCGGGCATTTTCGTCCAGCGTGTCGTCGAGGTGCCGCAGGCCGCGCACGCGGCCGAACTGGCCGCCGAACACGCTGCATCGCAAGCCGCCTGATCGCCTTGAGGAAAACCGACATGAAACGACTGACCCGCGATGAAATGGCCAAGCGCGTCGCCCAGGACATCCCCGAAGGCGCGTACGTGAATCTCGGCATCGGCGTGCCGACGCTGGTGGCGAACCACCTCGATCCGGCCAAGGAAATCTTCCTGCACAGCGAGAACGGCCTGCTCGGCATGGGCCCGGCGCCCGCGCCCGGCGAGGAAGACGACGAGCTGATCAACGCCGGCAAGCAGCACGTGACGCTGCTCACCGGCGGCGCCTATTTCCACCACTCGGATTCGTTCGCGATGATGCGCGGCGGCCACCTCGACTACTGCGTGCTCGGCGCGTTCCAGGTGTCGGCTGGCGGCGATCTCGCGAACTGGCATACGGGCGCGCCCGATGCGATTCCGGCCGTCGGCGGCGCGATGGACCTCGCGATCGGCGCGAAGCAGGTGTTCGTGATGATGGAGCACCTGACGAAGCAGGGCGAAAGCAAGATCGTCGCGCAGTGCTCGTACCCGGTCACCGGCGTGCAATGCGTGAGCCGCATCTATACGGATCTCGCGGTGCTCGACGTGACGGCCGACGGCCTCGCGGTGAGCGAGATCTTCACCGACCTGTCGTTCGACGAGTTGCAGAAGCTGACCGGCGTGCCGCTGATCGACGCGACTCAGAAGGCCGCCGCCTGAACGGCAAGCATGCCGGTGCGCGCATTCGAGCGCACGCCGGCGCGCTTGGGTAGACAATAGGCGCACGCCGTTTCCCCATTCCGACGCCATGCTCGAAGACAGCGCCCGCCTGACCTCCCTGATCTGCGGCAACGAGCCGCTCAACCGGATCTGGTCGCCCCGCGCGACGATCCAGCGAATGCTCGACGTCGAGGCCGCGCTCGCCCGCGCGCTCGCCGCGCAGCAGGTGATTCCCGCCGCCGCGGTCGCGCCGATCGAACGCGCGTGCGACGCCGGCCGGCTCGACGCCGAGGCGCTCGCGCACGGTGCGGCGCTCGGCGGCAATCTCGCGATTCCGCTCGTCAAGCAACTCACCGCGCAAGTGAAGGCCGACGACCCCGAGGCCGCGAAGTTCGTCCACTGGGGCGCGACGAGCCAGGACATCATCGATACCGCGACCGTGCTGCAGTTGCGCGACACGCTCGACGCGCTCGAACCGATGCTCGACGAAGCCTGTGCGTCGCTCGCGGCGCTCGCGCGCGCCCATCGTGCGACGCCGATGATCGGCCGCACGTGGCTGCAGCAGGCGCTGCCCATTACGCTCGGGCTGAAGTTCGCCCAATGGCTCGATGCGCTGCTGCGCCATCGCGCGCGTTTTGCCGAGTTGCGCGAACGTGCGCTCGTGCTGCAGTTCGGCGGCGCCGCCGGCACGCTCGCGAGCCTGCGCGAACACGCGGCCGGCGTGAGCGCCGCGCTCGCGGCCGACCTGAAGCTCGCGTTGCCGGCCGTGCCGTGGCATACGCAGCGCGACCGCATCGCGGAAGCCGCGTCGTGCTTCGGGATGCTGATCGGTACGCTCGGCAAGATCGCGCGCGACGTGTCGCTGCAGATGCAGACCGAAGTCGGCGAGCTCGGCGAACCGGCCGCCGCCGGCAAGGGCGGTTCGTCGACGATGCCGCACAAGCGCAACCCGGTCGGCTGCGCAGCCGTGCTGACGGCCGCGGTGCGCGCGCCGAACCTCGTCGCGACCGTGTTCGCGGGGATGGTGCAGGAGCACGAGCGCGCGCTCGGCGGCTGGCAGGCCGAATGGGATGCGCTGCCCGATCTCGCGCGCCTGACGGGCGGCGCGCTTGCGCAGATCGCGCAGATCGTCGCGGGCCTCGACGTGAATACGGAGCGCCTCGCCGCGAACCTCGATCTCACGCACGGGCTGATCCTCGGCGAAGCCGTGATGCTCGCGCTCGGCGACCGCATCGGCCGGCTCGATGCGCACCACGTCGTCGAGCACGCGTCGAAGGAAGCCGTGCGCACCGGGGCGACGCTGTTCGACGTGCTCGCCGCCGATGCGACCGTGTCGGCCCACCTGTCGCGCGACGCGCTCGCGCGGCTGCTCGATCCCGCACATTACGTCGGCGAGGCGCAGGCCTATGTCGATGCCGTGCTCGCGCTGCATGCGGGTGCGAAACAACCAGGAGAACATTGATGCCTTTCGCCACTGTCAACGGCGTGAAACTGCATTACCGGATCGACCGTGCCGCACGCGACGACGCGCCGTGGCTCGTCTTCTCGAATTCGCTCGGCGCCGACCTGCAGATGTGGGCGCCGCAGATCCGCCCGCTTGCCCAGCACTTCAACATCCTGCGCTACGACACCCGCGGCCACGGCCACTCCGACGCGCCGGCCGGCTCGTACACGATCGAGCAACTGGCGGGCGACGTGATCGGCCTGCTCGACCACGTCGGCATCGAGTGCGCGCATTTCTGCGGCATTTCGATGGGCGGCCTGACCGGCGCCGCGCTCGCCGCACGCTACCCGTCGCGCATCGTGCGCGCGGTGCTGTCGAATACCGCCGCGAAGATCGGCTCGCCGGAAGTGTGGGCGCCGCGTGCGCAGAAGGCACGCGCCGAAGGCATGGCCGCGCTCGCCGACGCCGTGCTGCCGCGCTGGTTCACCGACGCATTCGTCGAACGCGAGCCGCGCCTGTTCGATGCGATCCGCGACACCTTCGTGCATACCGACAAGGACGGCTACGCGGCCAACTGCGACGCGCTGAACGCGGCCGATCTGCGCGAGGAAGTGAAGGGCATCGCGTTGCCCGTGCTCGTCGTGACCGGCGCGAAGGACATGTCGACGCCGCCCGACCAGGGCCGCGCGCTTGCCGCCGCGATTCCCGGTGCGCTGCACGTCGAATTCGACGCCGCGCACATTTCGAACATCGAATGCACCGGCGGCTTCAACCGCGCGCTGCTCGATTTCCTGATTGCGTGAGGTGCCGGCGATGGATGACCAGGAACGTTATGAAGCAGGGATGAAGGTGCGTCGCGCGGTGCTCGGCGACGCGCACGTCGACCGTTCGATCGAGAACCGCACCGAGGTGACCGACGAATTCCAGAACCTGATCACACGCTATGCATGGGGCGAGATCTGGACCCGCGACGGGCTGCCGCGCCATACGCGCAGCCTGCTGACCATCGCGATGATGGTGGCGCTGAACCGCGGCGAGGAGCTGGCGCTGCACCTGCGCGCCGCGCGCAACAACGGCGTGACGCGCGACGAGATCAAGGAAGTGCTGCTGCAGACCGCGATCTATTGCGGCGTGCCGGCCGCGAATTCCGCGTTCCATCTCGCGGACAAGATCTTCAAGGAGCAAGATGCAGCCGGTTAAAGGCCGGCGGTGATCCGATGGGGCGGCCCGCCGAGGTTGGCGGGCCGTCGTCGATGAAGAACGCACCGGCAGCGAATCGGTGCGTGAACGAAGGAAAGGCGCGGCCATGAGGCCGCGCTTCTTGCATATATCAACGTTGCATGGGACCGGAAGGCGCTGACGCGCGCGTTTCGGCCGACAAAAGGAGACTAGCGATGAATCGCGCACCCGCGGTCGATGTCCAGACCTTCATCAACGAGCAGCCGTTCGGCGGCTTTCAATGGCTCGTGTTCCTCATGTGTTTCGTGATCGTGCTGCTCGACGGCTTCGATACGGCCGCGATTGGCTTCATCGCGCCGTCGCTGCTCGGCGAATGGAACCTCACCAAGCCCGACCTCGCGCCCGTGCTCAGCGCCGCGCTGTTCGGCCTCGCGTGCGGCGCGCTCGTGTCCGGCCCGCTGTCCGACCGGCTCGGCCGCCGTTCGCTGCTGCTCGGCTCGGTGTTCCTGTTCGGCGCCGCGTGCCTGATGTCCGCGTTCTCGAACACGATCGGACACCTGACGATCCTGCGTTTCGTCACCGGCGTCGGGCTCGGCGCCGCGATGCCGAACGCGGTCACGATGATGGGCGAATTCTGCCCGGACAAGCGCCGCGCGACCGTGATCAACCTGATGTTCTGCGGCTTCCCGCTCGGCGCCGCGTTCGGCGGTTTCCTCGCCGCATGGATGATTCCGCATTTCGGCTGGCGCAGCGTGCTGGTGCTCGGCGGCGTGACGCCGCTGCTGCTCGGCGTGCTGTTGCTGCTGAAGATGCCGGAATCGGTGCGCTTCATGGTCGCGAACGGCCACGGCATCGACAAGATCCGCGCGACGCTCGCGCGCATCTCGCGGGACGCGCTGAACGCCGCTTCGTTCGCGTTGACCGAAGCCGCGCCGCAGACCGGCGGCAAGGGCCTCGGCGTCGTGCTGTCGCGCTCGTACATCGTCGGCTCGGTGATGCTGTGGCTCGCCTACTTCATGGGGCTCGTGATCTTCTACGCGTCGATCAACTGGATGCCGATCTTGCTGAAGGATGCGGGCCTGGCGCCGAAGAGCGCGACGCTGATCTCGGCGCTGTTCCCGCTCGGCGGGGTGGGCGCCGTGCTGTGCGGCGTGCTGATGGACCGCTTCAACGCGAATCGCGTGATCGCCGTGTGCTACGCGCTGACGGCGGTGAGCGTATATGCGATCGGGCAGGCGGCCGGCAACGTCGGGCTGCTGGTGCTGGTCGTGTTCGTGGCCGGCGTGCTGATGAACACCGCGCAGTCGTCGATGCCGGCGCTCGCCGCCGCGTTCTATCCGACCGAAGGGCGCGGCACGGGTGTCGCGTGGATGCTCGGCGTCGGCCGGTTCGGCGGGATCGCCGGGTCGTTCCTCGTCGCCGAACTGACGCGCCGGCACTTCTCGTTCGCAGGGGTGTTCGCGACGATCGCCGTCGCGGGCGTGCTCGCGTGCGTCGCGCTGCTGATCAAGCAGATGGCGCGGCCGCATGGCGTTGCGCAGCCGGCAGACAAGATCGAGTCGCTCGGGCATTGAGCGGCGTTCGGGCCGGGCGATGCACCGGCCCCGAGCATGATCGATTCAGGCCGGTCGCACGCAGACCGACCGGCGCGCGACGACAGACCGGGCCGCGTTCGCGGCCCGTCGACATTTCGGCCGTCGCACCGTTACTCCTCCGCGTCATGCTCCTTGACGAAGTTGCGCAGGTACGCGCGCAACGCGGCTTCCCGGCCGCGATGATCGTCGTGGTTCGCGGCGCCCATCCCTTCCTCGTCGCCGAACAGTGTCGGCGGCGCGCAGTACGTGCCGACTTCGATGTTCTCGCGCAGCACGCGGATATCGTGCGTGAGCGGGTGATACTCGGCGACCCAGTGCATTCCTTCGATGTGCTCGCCCGCTTTCAGCATTGGCTTCATCGGCAATCTCCATGCAGAGCGGCGGTGCAACCGCCGAAGCGGTTGCACGCGCCCGTACCGAAAGGGTACGCCTGCATCACGCGAAGCTCAACGGGCGGGCTTGCGAGCGCTCAGTGCGGCAGCAGGTGCGCGACAAGCGGGTAGAGCGACAGGATCAGCAGCACGGCCATCGTCACGTTGAAGATGCGCAGCGCGCGGGGATTCGACAGGAAGCGCCGCAGGCCGAGGCCGAACGCGGCCCACAGGCAGATGCACGGGAAGCCGATCAGGATGAACACGACGGACATCCACGCGGCGTTCATTCCGTAGTCGGCGGACAGGCGGATCGTCGTCGCGGCGGTCAGCACCATCATCCACGCCTTCGGGTTGACCCACTGGAACGCGGCGGCTTCGATGAACGTCATCGGCCGCGGCTTGGCGCCGTGCGCCTTCACTTCGCCGGACGTGCCGATCCGCCAGGCGAGGTACAACAGGTACGCGACGCTCGCGGCTTCGAGGATCGTATACAGCAGCGGCAGGCGCTTGAACACTTCGCCGAGGCCGAAGCCGACGCAGAGCATCAGGATCGCGACGCCGATGCTGATGCCGAACAGGTGCGGCATCGTGCGGCGGAAACCGAAGTTGACGCCGGACGCGAGCAGCATTGTGTTGTTGGGGCCGGGCGTGATCGTCGTGACGAGCGCGAACAGCATGCCGGCGGGCAACGCGCTGAGGGTGAGGAATTCCATCGCGGATTCTCCATTCGGTTCGAGGCTGGGATGGAGATCAGTTTAGCGACGGTTTTCTGTACAGTACCGGTACAGTTGGCTTGACGAATGCCGGTACGGGGACGTGCGAATGCGTGACGGCGACCGTCAGTGCTACGCGGGTACCCGGCCTATCACAGGCGAACGATAGGCCGCTAACGTTCTTGCGATTCGTTGGGCCCAGATGTCCCAGCGGGCGGCAATGGGCGATTCGCAATCTCTATCGCTTCAGTTTGCGGCACACCCAAGGTCTGCAACAGGGATGAAGCTGCGCGCTCGGCAAAGCCGTTCTGACTGTACCCGATCATGTTCAACATGTCGGTAACCGGCTTCTCGTCCGCATCGAATCGGAGCTCGATCGCAATGGCGGTCAGTACCGCGCCCCCGACCGTGATCACGCTCATCAGCGGGTCACTTGCCGAGAATCTCCCCGCGAGGATGCCTTTCTGAATATCCCTCAACAACCTGGGTCCGAGGCCGCGGCTGAGCGCTCGCATGGACAACCCTTCGCGGAGGAGAAATTGTCCCCAAACCGGCTCACTTCTGGCTCGCAGCAACGTATGGCGCAGCGATACAGAAATGATCTCGGCGGGGTCGGTGAGGTTGCCTGCGATGCGGTCCAGGGTATCCGCGAACTCCTCGAACACGATTTCCAAAACCGCGGCATGAATCGCTTCTTTCGATTCGAAGTGGTTGTAGAACGACCCGAACCCCACGTCCGCGGCTTCCGTAATTTCATTGATCGCGACGCCTTCCATCCCCTTTTGCGCCATGAGTACAAAGGCGGCATCCAGCAGGCGCGCCCGCGTCTCGCGCTTTCGGCGCGCGCCTCGAGGCTCGCGAACCTCAGGGCTCGACGGCGCTTGCCCGTTCGAGAAGACGGCCGGCGACGGTGTTCTGGTGCGACGGGAAGAAGTGTTGGGCATCGGCGTGCGCATGGATTCGGTGTTTGAGTATACGTTCGAACGTCAAAATTGACAAAATCATCAATTATGATTTCAATGTCATAAAGGCGGCCGGCAGTGGCCAGTCTCAAGAACTGGAGATGGAACGGTGGTGGAGACAAACCTGACGTGCGAGCCGGGCGTCCATGAAGGCAACGACGGCGTGAGCTCTTCGGGCGGCCGCGACTTGCCGTCGGATGTAGACGTGCTCGTGGTGGGCTGCGGTCCCGTCGGCGCGGCGATCGGTGCGCTTCTTGGCCGGGACGGCGTGCGCGTGCTTGTCGTCGACAGGGCGGCGGAGATCTTCATGGGGCCACGTGCGATCGCGCTCGACAACGACGCGCTTCGCATCCTGCAGTACATCGGGGTGAACGAAGCCGACCTCGATACGGTGGCGATCCCGTACGTCCGGATGCGCTCTCCCTGGTTCGGAGAGTTCGGGCGCATCAATACGCTGGGGAGCATCGATGGCCATCCGAAGCTCGTGACGTTCTATCAACCGGACCTGGAGCGATGCTTGCGCTCGCGACTAGCCGCGCACCGCACGGCCCGAATGGCGCTCGGTGTGACGCTGGTCTCGCTCGACGAGCACGCCGATTACGTCGCCGCCACGCTCGACAGCGGGCCGGGCGCACGGCACGTCGTGCGCGCCCGCTACGTCGTCGGTGCCGACGGCGCCAGCTCGATCGTGCGCCAGCTGATCGGACAGGATTTCAAGGGCAAGACGTTCGCGGAGGACTGGTTGATCGTCGACGCGCGAAACGTGCGCCGACCCATCGACCATGTCGAGTTCATCTGTGACCATCGGCGGCCAACGCCTCATATGACCGCACCCGGGGGGCGTGAGCGTTGGGAGTTCATGCTCCATCCCGACGAGACGCGAGAAGAAATGGAATCCGACGAACGCATCCGCGAACTGCTCGCGCCGTGGGGCGGCATCGAGGACATGGTGATCGAACGCAAGGCCGTGTACCGTTTTCATGCCCGAACCGTCACGACGTTCAGCAAAGGGCGCGTTTTTCTCGCGGGTGACGCCGCCCATATCACTCCGCCGTTCGTTGGCCAGGGGCTCGTCGCCGGCCTGCGCGATGCCGCGAATCTCGGCTGGAAACTGGCGTGGGTCGTCAAAGGCCACGCAATCCCGAAAATCCTGGATTCCTACGATCAGGAACGACGACCGCACGCCAAGGCGATGATTGGCGTCGCGAAATTCATGGGCAAGCTCGTGATGCCGCGAAACGCCGGGATCGCGTTGTTCACGCATGGTCTGATGCGATTGACGCGGCTCGTTCCGCCGCTACGGAATCACTTCGACGAACTCGGGATCAAGCCGAAGAATGCGTTCCGGAGCGGTCTGTTCGTCCCCGGCCATTCGTCCACGCGGCTCGTGCGCGGCGCAGCCCTGCCGCAGGGATGGCTGCGCAGGCACGATGGGACGATCCGCCTGAGCGACGACGTGTTCGGTAGTGGTCTCGCGCTGATCGGATTCGGACGGGATCCAGGCGTCGAACTCGACGCCGGCGCGCGAGCCGCGTTGATCGCGGCGGGCGGTGTCGTGGTGCAGGTCGTGCACCGCGGGCAGCGCCTTCATCGCATCGAGGACGACGGATGGGAGGACCTGGACGGTACGTTCATGCCGGGTGTCGTGCGGTTTGGCTGGGCGGCCGTGATTCGGCCGGACAAAACGGTCCTGCACGAAGGCCCGGTGGCCGACTCGACCCGTCTGGTTCTCGAATCCCTGCGATTGCTTGGTGCACGCACCTCGTTGTCGTCGCTGTCCGATCACATTGCCCAGCCGATTTCCTGAGGCCCCCATGAAGCTCACGACTGCACAACCCGCACGGAGTCCCCAGCCGACGACGAAGGCTCGGGCGCTTTCCTATTTGATGTTCGAGCGTCCCGATCTCGAACGGGCCGAACGATTTCTCAACGATTTCGGCCTGCGAACGGTATCCCGTGACGGCGAATATCTGTTTCTCCGAGGGACGGCCGCCACACCGTTCTGCTATGTCGTCCGGCAGGCTGAAAAAAATCGTTTCGTCGGCTTCGGGCTTGAAGTTGACGGTATCGACGCACTGCGAAAGCTTGCCGACGTGCCGGGCGCGTCGGACGTGGAGCCGTCGCCGTGGCCCGGAGGCGGCCATCGCGTCACGCTCGTCGATCCGTCGGGTTTTCGTGTCGACGCGGTCGCGGGACAAGCGCGGGCCGGCGCCCTGCCGCACCGGTCGGCGTTAGCGTTCAACTCGCCCGATTCCATCGTTCGCGTGAACGATACCCAGCGTGCGCCGCTGGCGGCGCCGGAAGTGATTCGCCTCGGTCATGTCGTGCTCGAACTCGCCGATTTCCAGGCGACTTGCGCGTGGTACACGTCTCACTTCGGTTTCATCCCGAGCGACGTTCAGGTGTTGCCGGATGGATCGCCCGCCGTCGCGTTCTTGCGGCTCGATCGCGGGGCGACCCCCACGGATCACCATACGCTGGCATTGGCACAGGGATTCGCAGCGCTTTACAGCCACTCGGCATTCGAGCTGGTGGACGCGGACGCCGTCGGGATCGGGCAGCGTGTGTTGAGCGAAAAAGGATGGACGCACGCATGGGGGATGGGTCGTCACATTCTCGGCAGCCAGGTCTTCGACTATTGGCAGGACCCTTGGGGCGACAAGCACGAACACTATTGCGATGGGGACATGTTCACGGCGGACGTGGCGACGGGCATCCACGAAGTCAGCCGTGAAGCGATGTCGCAGTGGGGCCCCCGGATGCCGCGCAGCTTCACCAAACCGAAGATCACCGCCGCAAGCATCGCATCGCTGATCAGAAACCTCCGGGCCAGTCCGGACGTCACGTTTGCGAAGCTGCGCACGCTCGCGAAGCTGTTTGCGTGACCTTCATCTTCACTCAGACCTGTTCGAGGCATCTTCATGGCATTGCACGTCTTGCACTACCGGCATCAGGGGCGCGCCCAATGGGGCGTGGTGAGGCACCACCGGATCACGCCGATACCGGGCGACTACCCGACGACCGGCGAATTCGTGCGAGCACATCGGATCGATGACCTCGCCGCGCTCGACGGAGAAACGATTCGCGAATCGGACGTCGAGTGGCTGTCGCCGGTCACGCGCAATCAACGGTTCGTTTGCCAGGGCGCCAACTATCGCCAGCACATGATCGAGTCCGGCATGAATCCGGATGCGAAGTCATTCAACATGATCTTCACGAAGGCGACGAGCTGCATCGTCGCCGCCGATTCCGACGTCATCCGGCCGCAACATGTGCGGTTTCTGGACTACGAGATCGAACTGGGGCTCGTGCTTCGCCGCGATATCACGTCCCGGCAAGCCATCACGGACACGAACCTGCACGAGTACGTGGCGGGCCTCGTGATCGTCAACGACTATTCCGCACGCGATATCCAGATTCCTCAAATGCAGTTTTACAAGGGAAAAAGCTATCGGACGTTCGGGCCCGTGGGGCCGTATCTGTGCCTGCTGGATTCAAGCGATATCGCGCGGCTGCGCGCGCTGACACTGACGCTGACCGTGAACGGGGAAGTGCGGCAGAGCGATTCGACCGCGAACCTCGTGTATGGTCCGGCCGAAACGCTCACGGAGCTTTCGGGTGTTCAGGATCTGAACGCCGGTGACTTGCTTGCAACGGGCACGCCGTCCGGATGCGCGCTCAGCATTCCGTCGCCGGCGAAGCAACGGGTTGCCGCGTTGCTGCCGGAGCACATGAAGTGGCGGATCTTCGCGAAGGTTCAGGCCGCGCGCCCGCAGTACCTGAAGGCCGGGGATCTGGTCGAGTCGCGGATCCGGAGCAGGGACGGGGCAATCGACCTCGGTGTGCAACGCAACCGAATCGTGGACGAGCTCGCATGAACGCCATTGCAACCGAAGCGGACGTGCTTCGGATCGAAAACCAGGGGCCGCCCGCCGACCTCCCGGCCAGCACTTACGAGATGATCGGCCGTGGTGCGGCGATCGACCCGACCGCGCCGGCCTTGTCATTTTTCCTGCGCGCCGACGATCATCGCAAGCCATTGCGCTGGAACTATGCGGCGCTTCTGCGGGATATCACCCGCGCCGCGAACATGTTTTCACGCCTCGGTATCGGTCGCCACTCGGTGGTCGCCTACGTGTTGCCGAATTTGCCGGAAACGCATTTCGTCATCTGGGGAGGCGAAGCGGCCGGGATCGTGTGCGCGATCAATCCGTTGCTGGAGGGGCCGGCGATCGCATCGCTGCTCAAGGCCGCAAACGCAAAGGTGCTGGTGACGCTGGCGCCTTTTCCGGGAACGGATATCTGGTCGAAGATCCAGCCCATCCTGAGCGAGGTGCCATCGCTGCAAAGCCTCGTCCTGATCGATCTGGCCGAGCGTGTGCGGGGGTGGCGCCGAATTGCCGCCCGCGCGATGCAGCGTCGCGAATGCAAACGGTTGCACGGGCGCGCGGGCGTGCGCGGCGCCGTTCCGCGCCACGTCGAGATCCATGACTTCGACAGTGCGATGTCGCGTGAATCCGGCGATTCGCTGCTGAGCCCACGGCGTTTTGAAGCCGACGACATATCGTCTTACTTCTGTACGGGCGGCACGACGGGATTGCCGAAAATCGCGATTCGCCGGCACGGCAACGAGGTGGCCAATGCCTGGAGCGTCGGGCAGGTCGTCGGCGCCGGGATGGGCCCGGGGAAGACCGTGTTCTGCGGACTGCCGCTGTTCCATGTCAATGCCGTGCTGGCAACCGGCCTGGTGCCGTTCTCGCGCGGCGCACATGTGGTGTTGGGTACGCCACAGGGCTATCGCGGCGACGGCGTCGTCAAACGATTCTGGGAAATCGTCGAGCACCACAGGATCAATTTCTTCAGCGCGGTGCCGACCTTGTATTCGGCGTTGCTCGACGTGCCCGTCGACGGCCGGAACATCGACTCGCTGGAATATGGACTTTGCGGTGCCGCGCCGATGCCCGTGGAAGTATTTCGCCTGTTCCAGGATCGCACCGGGGTCCGGATCCTCGAAGGCTACGGGCTCACCGAGGGCGCATGCGTAAGCAGCGTCAATCCGCCAGGCGGCGAACGGCGTCTCGGTTCGATCGGCTTGCGCATCCCCGGCCAAATGATGAAGGCGGTGATACTCGACGACGCCGGCCGCTACGTGCGCGATTGCGTCGAGAACGAAGTCGGTGTGCTGACGATTTCCGGGCCGAACGTGTTCGCGGGCTATCTTCAGGAAGATCAGAACAAGAGCCTGTGGCTCGATCTCGGCGACGGCCGGCAGTGGCTCAACACCGGGGATCTCGCGCGACGCGATGCCCAAGGCTACTTCTGGCTCACGGGCCGCCGCAAGGAGCTCATCATCCGGGGAGGTCACAATATCGATCCGGCGACGATCGAAGAACCGCTGCACCGCCACCCGGCAGTGCAAATCGCTGCGGCAATCGGACGTCCCGACGTGCATGCTGGCGAGCTGCCAGTCGCATACGTGCAGTTGAAAGCCGGCGCAACGGCAACCGAGACGGAGCTCGACACCTTCATACGCAGCCTGATCGGCGAGCGCGCCGCGATACCGAAGCGGATTCATATCGTCGATGCGATGCCGCTTACGGCGGTCGGCAAGATCTTCAAGCCCGAACTCAAACGATGGGAGACGTTCGACGCGCTGGTCTCCGCGCTGAAGGATGCCGGCGTCGAGGGTGCGCGGGTGAGCATGGTGGACGACCCGTCGCGCGGGCTCACCCTGCATGTGGCGCTGAGCGATCACGCGCAGATTGCGAAGGCCAATACGGTGATGGGCCGCTTCCCGTTTGCCTTTTCGACTTCTGTCGAACCCGAACATCACTGATTGTCGATTCTCGGAACGTTTGGGGTTGAAGTAAGCAAATAAATTAGGAATTCGAAGTTAAGGAAGAAAGGGATTTTTCTTGACGAAGCAGCCCCCGATGCTTTTGGCCTCGTGTGTCATAAGCGCAGGACCAGCCCGAAAGTCATGCCTGGCGCACGAGGATGAAGACAGGTTTCACGATTCTTGAACACCAACACCAAAATCTGGAGACAAACATGAAACGGATCAGCGCAGGAACCGTCGTACTGGTCGCGGCCATCTCTGGCGCGCATGCCCAATCAGCCGGTCAGTGGGTGGTCAATGCCGGCTGGTCCCATTTTGCGCCGCAGGGGGAGGCGGATCCGCTGACCGTCAATGCGCTCGGCCAGTCACAAGTGATGACCGGCAGCGGTGGGGAGATCGCAAGTGGCGATACGTTCGGAGTGACCGCAACGTACTTCCTGACCGACCATATCGCGGCGACGACGGTCATGGGTTTTCCGCCGACATGGCACTTGAACGGCGCAGGTACGCTCAGCGGTTTCGGCGAGCTGGGGACCGCGCGGGCCTGGAGTCCGGCGATCATCTTCAACTACTACTTCGGCCAACCGGATTCACGGTTCAGGCCGTATCTGGGCGCCGGCGTCACCTACACGTGGTTCAGCAACATCAAGCTCAGCAATCCCGTTTCCACCGGCCAGATCTATTTCTCGCCGACCGTCGGGACCGCGCTCGAGGGACCGACATCCGTGTCGCTCAGTCATTCCTTTGCGCCCGTCGTCAACGGCGGCCTGACCTACAACATCGATTCTCACTGGTCGATCAATGCGTCGGTGGCGTATTCGTGGGTATCGACACGCGCCACGCTCACTACCCGGTCATCCGTCGGCACGGTCACGAGCACCAGCAAATTCCGGGTCAATCCGATCGTGACGTTCCTGTCGGTCGGATACCGCTTCTGAACCGCATTAGCCAGGACACGTCGCACGCATGTTGCAGTCGCCGCCCAGCACGGCGACGTGACGATCGCAGTCGAGTTTCAGTGGCGCATGGCCCGACCGCGGACGTTTCGTGATCCTTGCTCGCGACATGCGTCGAGTGCGATCGGAATGTTGAGGATTGCTAACCCGAAAGATGAATATGACACCGACGTTAGGAAACGTTCGAGCACGCGCTCTATCGACATAAATGACAAAAGTATCAATATTGAGTTTAATGTCAATAAATGTTGTGGCCGGCCCCTGTGGGGCGCCTGGTTACCGATCGCGGCGACCAAGGCGTCGAGGGTTACTTGATTCCAAGGGAGCGCACTCGCAGCGGAGGCGTCCCGAACCGTCATACGCGGGTGTTGCTCGGGAGGGAAATGTGAAGTCGATTAGCTATGCTTACGCCGCTGCGCTCATCGCGGGATTGGCAACGCCACATGCGCATGCCGAACTGGGCGGCGCACCGATATCGCTGCCCGCCGCCGATCAGGCCGCGAAAGTGCGTGTGATGCGGCCTGCGAATCGAGCGGCCGATGGCCTGACGGCGAATCCAGCCGTTTACATCGTCCGTGAAACTACGCTCGGATCGGGAACCGTGATTCGCGAATACACATCGGGCGACGGAATCGTCTTCGGCATAGCGTGGCAAGGGCCGACGATTCCCGATCTCGCGTCGTTGCTCGGCGGTTATCTTCGCGATTACAGCGCGGGCGTGGAAGCCGCGCATGCACTTCGTGGCTGGCGTACGCCGGTATCTGTTTCGGCGCGCAATCTCGTGATCAAGACAGGAGGGCACATGGGGGCATTTTCCGGGCAAGCCTGGTTGCCGCCCGCGCTTCCGCCCGGCCTGACCGGCAACGATATCCTGTAACTCCCATGAAAATGATCATGAGCATTTTTCGTACGGTCGTCCGGTGGTTCAGCATATTCAGCTTGATGACCGTCTCGGCAGCTTTCCTCGTTGCGTGCGGCGGCGGCGATTCAGGTTCCGGCGAAACGGGCGCCAGTAGTTCTGGCGCATCGGACGGCAACACCGGAAATACCGCAATCGTTACGGTTGCGCGAGGCGTTGCACGCGTCGTCAACATTCCGACCGTCAACATCAAGATTTGTGCGCCCGGAACGTCACGCTGCCAGGTGGTGTCCAATGTGCTCGTTGACACCGCATCGTATGGCTTGCGGATCGTACGTGATGCAATTCCAAGCGTTATCGACAGCCTGCCTAAAACGACTACAAACGACGGATCGACGCTTTCCGAATGCGGCAAGTTCGTTTCGAGTTATACGTGGGGCACGGTTCGAACGATTGACCTTTCCATTGGCGATGAACGTGCGAGTTCCTTGCCGGTGCAGATCATCGGCGATCTTGCCACGGACAACGTGCCAAGTTCGTGTACAAACGGGAATGAAGCTGCGAACTCGGCCACGGCTCTTGGTGCAAACGGCATTCTTGGAATTGGTCCGGCGCCCTACGATTGTGGTGCACCCTGTGTGAAGGTCGCGTCGTTGAGCAACTACTACTCGTGCGCGGACGGAAACTCGAGCTGCGTACAAGTCACCGTGCCGCTATCGCAACAGATCAGCAATCCTGTCGGTCAGTTCGCCGCAGACAACAACGGCGTGATTGTACAAATGCCGCAGATTTCGGAAGACGGTCGGGAAAGCGTGACGGGCTCGTTGATTTTTGGCATCGGCACTCAAGGCAACAATGCATTCGGCGCCACCACGAAGCTGATGTCAACGACGACGGGTGATGTGCCGGGAGCGTTCCTTTCCAGAAAGGTCACCGCGTTCTTCGATACTGGATCAAATGCGAATTTCTTCGATGACTCGGCGCAGATTACGTGTGCCAGGAACACGCAATTCTACTGCCCGTCAACGACGACCACTTATGCCGCGACTCTGGTTGGGCTCGACGGCACAGTGAGCATGATTTCCCTGTCCGTTGCTAACGCAGATACGTTGTTCTCGAGGAGTTCAACATATGCATTCAATGACGTCGCAGGTCACTTCGGCTCGTCCTCTTGGCTAGATCTCGGGCTGCCATATTTTTACGGTCGAACGATCTATTTTGGCCTGGATCGTTCGGCGGAAGGCGGCTCTGCGCCTTACGTCGCATACTGATGCCTTGAGGCGGGCCGGCAACCCATCAAGATACTTGTCATTGATCTGCAATCGGTTGGAAATTGAGTCACCGAAGGAGATGGGTATTGGATCGGGGTGACACCGGCTCGTCCAGTCGATCTACTCAAGCGCGCACCCCGTTATTCGCCCCTTCATGCACTTGAACCACAGCCTCACCGCCCCGACTCCGCCCGCCACCGGAATCCGCGGCAACAGAAACGGATCGTCGGCCGCGCCTGCGCATCCGCGCCGGGTCGTCGTCGCATTGTCGTAACCGGCAGCGATGACCTGATCGCGCACGCGTGCGTCGAGATCGCCGTACGGATAACAGAACGATTCGACGCATTGGCCGCTCAGCATTTCGAGTTGCCGCTTCGATTCGGTCAACTGAAACGCCGAGACAGGTGCAGACACATGCGACAGCGCGACGTGATCGAGCGTATGCGAGCCGATTTCGTGGCCGTGATCGCGCCACGCGAGCATGTCCGCGCACGTCATCAGCGGCGAGCGCGCGGTCGGCGCACCCGCGTCCCAGTCGTTCGCGCCGCCGAACCGGCCGGCGACGAAATAGCAGGTCGCGGTGAACCCGAGCGCGTCCAGCACGGGCATCGCATGCGTCAGCACGTTGAGAAAGCCGTCGTCGAACGAAATGCCGAAGACCTTGCCCCGTCGCTCCCCGCGCAGGTACGGCTGCAGTTCGCGCACGCTCAGGCCGCGGTAGCCGAGCCGCTTGAACAGCGTCATCTGGCGGCGGAATGCGTCGGGCGCGACGCTCAGGCTGCGCAGCCGGTCGGTCGGCGGCGGCAGCGGGCGGATCTGGTGATACATCAGGATCGGATAGCGTGGGGTGCGCGCAAGCATCAGGCGGATCGCAGGAAAGCGGGGTTACGCGGCCTTGCGGAAAATCCGCAGGGTCTTGAAGTCGCCGACCTCGGTGAAATCGGCACGAGCGGCCCACTGCGCGATGATCGGCTCGGCCTTCCGGTAGGCCGACGAGCCCTTGTAGAACAGCAAGTGGCCATTGGGCGCGGTATGACGTGCGAACAGGTCGAGCACCGCTTCGTCGGTCTTCGCGCCGTAGCGGCTGTTCGTTTCGTCGCGGAACTCGCACAGATGAAACAGCGTGACGGCGTCGAACGTCGGCAGCAGGCTCGAATTGCTCGTATAGATGTCGCCGAAATACGCGAGGTAGGTCTTGCTCACCTCGGGTTGCCGCGTGACGAGATCGACATACGACTTGTATTCCTTCGGCGACGCCGTCACGCCGAAGACGGTGTTGTTCAGATGCGGCCGCGCGCATTCGACGCCGACATGGTGGTGTCCGCCGGTACCGAAGTGATAGATGCGGATGCCCTTGAGGCGCACGGATTCCAGCCATTCGACGAAGTGCACGTCGCACGGACATTCCTGCGTGCGCAGGTCCCAGTACTTCTTCCAGATATTCATTGCCATTTCGTCGATCTCAAGGCGGTCAGCCAGCGGGACGGGTTGTGTCGAATCGATTTGTGATAGACGGACAAGGTCGCGTCGACGAACGCGTCGAACGAGAATTCGCGCTTGCCTTTCAGCCGCGCGCTGCGCCCCATCGCACGCACGCAGCCGGGTTCCTGCACGATCGCGCGCAGGATCGCTTCGATCGCCGCGGGCTCGCGCGGCGGGACGACCCAGCCGTCCACGCCCGGTTCGACGTTCTCGGGCAGCCCGCCCACGCGCGTCACGATTGCGGGACAGCCGAGCGACATCGCTTCGCGGCACGCATACGACAGGCTCTCGTGGTACGACAGCACGAACGACACGTCGATGATCGAGAACGGCACCCGCACATCGTCGAGCCGTCCGGTGAACGCGGTGCGCGACGCCATGCCGTGCCGCGCGAGTTGCTCGCGCTGCTCGCCGGACGGCTCCGCGCCGACCAGCAGCACGCGAAACCGCTCGCGCTCGGTTTCGGGCAGGCGGCCGAGCGCGGCGATCAGGTCCATCCAGCCTTTTTCGGGTGCGGTGCCGGCGCTGCTGCCCAGCACGATCGCATCCGCGCCGGCCGCGCCGAACAGCGCGATCTTGCGGCGGCGGATCTCGTCGGCCGCGAGTCGTTCGGCGGCCGGCCGGCGTACGCCGTGCTTGACGACCGTGACGTTGCCGTACGGCGAGCGCAGCGCGAGCATGCTCGCGACGTAGTCGCTGACCGCGATCGTATGGTCGGTCGCCAGCCGCGCGCGCAAGTGATTGCCGAAGCTGTCGGCGCGATAGGTGTTGTGCTTGGTCAGCACGACCGCGGGCCGATACCTGCACGCGAGCAGCGCCAGCATCACCTGCCGGTGATCGGCGGACCCGTTCACGTGGATCACGTCAAAGCGCTCCGCGACGATCAATCGATGCAGCCGCAGGATCTCCCGGCACAGCCGGTTCCAGCGCGGCTTGAATTCCATGTCGAAGATGCGCACGTCGGGGCTGTCCTTCAGCAGTCTCGACAGGCGGCTGCCTTGCGGCGACGCCACGGTCACGCGGTGATGGCGGCTCATCGCGACGGCGAGATCGCGAACGTAGGTGTCCTGGCCGCCGCCATAATCGCCGTGGAAGTTGGTGTACAGAATGTTCATCACGATGCGGCTTTTTCTCCGCCCTTCATTTAAAAGGATTCCTGATGAAATGAAGGACTCGACCTGATGGAACGGAAGCAATGACGCGAACGCGATGCCGCGTCTCCGGCTCGAGATTGCGTGTCGACGTCAAGACATGGCGGCAACGCGAATCATTTCCAAATATTACATATCGTTTACGTGGCGTAGTGTCGAGGTCTGCGCATCTTTGTGCGAATGTGTCGCGATCGCTGGATCGTGTCGCCTGGTACGTGACGATCTCTCGCGATCGCGACCGGCACGATGATCCCGACCGGCCCTTCCCCGCAACGTGAAATTGCCGGCATCCGGCCGCGCGGAAAGCGGGCCGGACCGCGACACAAGCCCTTTCACGGCGACACCAGGACGCAAATCAACCGATGTCGCTTTCAGATTTGAAAGCCGGCGCACCATTTGCGTTAGAATGCCCCCCCTGTTCGCCCTGGCGACCGCCCGAAGCGGACAGGTCGCCCGCATGGCGACACGGGTTTCGATTCGCAGCCGGACGCGAATGATTGGCCAGCCGTTGGCAACACATGCTTTGTAATTTGGATCACTAATGAAAAAGAAGCACAACATTACCAAGTACATCGTTGTCGCGATGATTCTTGGTATCGCCGTGGGTTACGCTTGCCATAGCGCGTTTCCCGACCCGAAGATGGCGAAGGAGGTCGCCGGTTACGTGTCGTTGCTGTCCGATGTGTTTCTGCGCCTGATCAAGATGATCATCGCGCCGCTGGTATTCGCGACGCTGACCGTCGGCATCGCGCAGATGGGCGACGGCAGCGCGGTGGGCCGCGTAGGCGTCAAGGCGTTCGGCTGGTTCTTCATCGCGTCGTTCACGTCGCTGCTGCTCGGCCTGCTGACCGCGACGCTTCTGCAGCCGGGCAGCCACCTGAGCCTGCCGCTGCCGCCGTCCGATGCGGCGCTCAACCTGAAGACGGGCGCGTTCACGCTGAAGGATTTCGTGGTGCACCTGGTGCCGAAGTCGATCGCCGAAGCGATGGCGAACAACGAAATCCTGCAGATCGTCGTGTTCTCGATCTTCTTCGGCACCGCGCTGTCCGCGCTCGGCGAAGCGGGCAAGCGCCTGACCGCCGTGATCGACGATCTCGCGCAGGTGATGCTGAAGGTGACGGGTGCGGTGATGGGGTTCGCGCCGGTCGCGGTGTTCGCGGCGCTGGCGTCGACGATCACGACCGAAGGGCTCGGCATCCTGCTCACGTTCGCGAAGTTCATGGCGAGCTTCTATCTGGCGCTCGCGCTGCTGTGGGCCGTGCTGACGCTGGCCGGCGTGACGTTCCTCGGCAAGCGTGCGTTCACGCTGCTGCGGCTGATCCGCGAGCCGTTCCTGCTGTCGTTCGCGACGGCCAGCTCCGAGGCCGCGTATCCGAAGCTGCTGGACGCGCTCGATCGCTTCGGCGTGAACCGCAAGATCTCGAGCTTCGTGCTGCCGATCGGCTATTCGTTCAACCTCGACGGCTCGATGATGTACTGCACGTTCGCGGTGCTGTTCATCGCGCAGGTGTACGGCATCCATCTGCCGCTCGGCACGCAGATCACGATGCTGCTGATGCTGATGGTGACGTCGAAGGGGATGGCGGGCGTGCCGCGCGCGTCGCTGGTCGTGATCGCGGCGACGCTCAACCAGTTCAACCTGCCCGAAGCCGGATTGCTGCTGATCATGGGCGTCGACATGTTCCTCGACATGGGGCGCTCGGCCACCAACGCCGTCGGCAATTCGATCGCGGCGGCGGTGGTCGCGAAGTGGGAAGGGCAGCTTGGCGAGCCGCGCGACGACGCGGATTCGGATGGCGACGCCGGGCTCGAGCAGGCGCAAGTGCGGGAGACGGCGACGTCCGCATGATGTCCTCGCCTGGTAACTGATGTGAGCCGGCCGGGATTCGACATGGATTCCGGCCGGCGCGCGACACGCTCCGCCGGTCATTCCCTCGACCGCATCCGGCGATTTACCCGATTCGCCGAATCAACCCCCGTTCTATCCGCCTTTGCCGTATCGATACGTCGCACCCGACTCGGCGGCGTTATTCCTGTGGGCAAAAACCGGATTTTCCCGATCTCGAATCGTGCCGGTAAGTGAACATTCACTGCATCGGCGACACACGCCTGTTCGGGCGGTCCGCAATTTTTTTCGATTTATATGAAGTTATGCTCGGCGTGGCCGAGTAGCGAATGCGCGCCCCGATGTAATACCGACCGGGCCGGATGATTCAGCGGGAGTATTTACGCGTGACCGGTTTTCAAGCCATCCGGCCGTCCCTTCATGTGCATGACGCCACCATTCAGGAGAGCATCCGCCATGGTCGCCCGAAAACCGATTCAGGCCGCGCTGCTCGCCGCCGCGATTGCCACGATCGCGCCGGCCGGATACGCGGGCAATACCACCGACTGGATCGCCAATACCTACGGCACGCTCGCCGCCCACGTCGGCAACGTCGCACGTTCGATGTGGGTCGCGCCCGAAGGCGTGATCTACACGGCGTCGATGTGGGACGAGGATGAAGGCGGCGTCGCGATCTACCAGAACGGCAAGAGCATCGGCTCGATCGGCGCGCATTCGGAATTCCAGGGCAGCGCGATCACCGGCAACGCGACGTCGCTGTTCGTCGCGCTGCAGCCCGGCAAGACATACGGCAGCGGCGCGGTGGGGCGCTACAACCGTGCGACGAAGTATCGCGACCGCGTGATCCAGATCAGCGCGGCGACCAACCAGCCGCGTATCGATGTCGTCACCGGGCTCGCGACGGCCGGCTCGCTGCTCTATGCGAGCGACTTCTACGGCAATCGCGTGCGCGTGTTCACCACCGATGGCGTGTGGCAGCGGGACATCGGCGTGTCGGCGCCGGGTGCGCTCGCGGTGGACGGCGCAGGCAACGTGTGGGTCGCGCAGAAGAATGCGGGCTCGATCGTCGGCTTCAGCCCGGCCGGCGCGTTGCTGAATACGATCCGGATGCCGGCCGGCTCGCACCCGTCGGCGCTGTATGTCGATGCGGCGGCCGGGCAACTGCTGGTGGGCGACGAAGGCCCCGACCAGAACATCAAGCGTTATTCGATCTCGGGCCGGCCCGCGCTGGCCGGCACGTTCGGCGTACGCGGCGGCTATCTCGACACGACGACGGGCACCAAGGGGCAGGTCGGCCCGCAACGCTTCACGCGCATCGTCGGGATCGGCAAGGACAGCGGCGGCAACCTCTATGTGCTCAACAACCCATGGGGCGGCAGCTGGGATCTCGGCCGCAACGGCGCGACCGACATTCATGCGTACGGCAGCGGCGGCAATCTGCGCTGGACGCTGCAGTCGCTGAACTTCGAAGGCATCGCCGCGCCGGACCCGGTCACGGACGGCGCGCTGTTCTACGGCAGCACGCACGTATACAGCGGCAGCGCGGGCGGCAAGTTCGTCGCGAACACCGTCGATCCGTTCACGTATCCGTCGGACCCGCGCATCAACATGAGCGATACGCAGCGCGACGAACACTTCGGGTTGCTCACGTCGGTCGGCGCGAACCGGATCCTCGTCGCGGCCGGCCAGAACCCGCCGATCTTCTACTTCTATCACCTCGACGCGGCGAACGGTTACATCGCGATTCCGGACGGCTCGATTCCGGGCCCGGCGTTCAACACGACGCAGCGCGTGACGGGCGGCTTCAGCCTCGACAGCCAGGGCGGCGTATGGGCCGGCCTCGACAAGACCGGCGCGATCACGCATTACCCGCTGACCGGCTTCGACGCGAACGGCAAGCCGTCGTGGGGGCCGGGCGTCGCGACCCGCATTCCGGCCAGCATCCAGCCGCTCACGCGCATCGTCTATCTCGCGGACAGCGACACGATGGTGCTCGCGCAGGGCGCGCTCGGCAGCAACGACTGGACGTCGATCGGCACGCGCATCGAGGTGTATCACGGCTGGCGCGCGGGCAATACGACGAAGCCGGACCCGGTGATCACGCTGCCGCACAGCGGCGCGAAGTCGATCGACGCGGCGGGCAACCACCTGTTCGTCGGCTACTGGTTCAGCAGCAGCGGGCCGCTGTGGCCGAACGTCGACGCGTTCAATCTGACCACCGGCAATCTCGATACGACGCTGGTCAACACGAGCCCCGCGACCGTCGACACCAGCAGCGCGATCGATGCGATGTACAGCATCCGGGCATACCGTCGGTCCAACGGCGAGTACGTGGTGATGAAGAACAACGTGAAGGGGAACAGCATCACCGTGTATCGGTGGACGCCGTGACGGGCTGAACGTGCGGCCGCGTCGAGCGGCGGCCGTACACGCGCGAAGTCGCGAATAGATCGACTTTCTCGCGGGATTGTTGCGCAATGCGCATGCAATCGACGGTGCGCGCGATGCGCGCCGCGCCGCGTCGGCCGGCTCAACCTCCCGACGCACCAATGCGGTTCCGTGCACAATGACGGCGGCACCCGCGGATGCTGCGCGGGCGTGTCCGATGAACGGGCGCGGCGGCTGCCTGCCGCGTTTCTTATGCTCGAAGCGACAACCCGATGAAAATGAAAACGACACCGTACCGCCTGTTGACGATCGTCGCGCTGGCCGGCGCACTGGGCGGCCCTGCTCATGCACAGACGGCGGCGACCGTCGCGACCGTCAACGGCACGCCGATCACGCAGACCGACGTCGATACGCTGCTGCGCGCGTCCGGGCAGCCCGATTCGCCGCAGATCCGTCAGGCGATCAAGAACCAGTTGATCACGCGCGTGCTGGTTCAGCAGGCGGCCGAGAAGGCGAACTACGCGGACAAGCCCGAGGTCAAGGCGGCGATGCAGCAGGCGAAGGTGATGGCCGAGGTGCAACTGTACCTGCGCGACAACGTGAAGCCGGAACCGGTGACCGACGAGCAGGTCAAGGCCCGCTACGACGAGCTCGTCGCCGCGCTCGGCAAGAACGAATACAAGCCGCGCGTGATTGTCGTCAAGGATCCGGTCGCGGCGGCGACCGTGCTGAGCGAGCTGAAAGCGGGCAAGTCGTTCGACGGGCTGGCGCGCCAGTACAGCATGGCACCGAGCCGGGATACCGGCGGCGAGCTGCCGTGGGTGAGCTTCAACACGCCGGCGGCGGAAGGCAGGACGGCCGGGTTGCCGCTGCCGGTCGCGCAGGCGCTCGAGAAACTGACGGTCGGCGCGGTGACGAAGGATTCGATTCCGGTCGATGGCGTGCGGGCGATCGTGAAGCTGGATGCGAAGCGGCCGACGCAGGTGCCGGGTTTCGAAACCGTGAAGCCGACGCTTCGGCAGCAGTTGCAGGCGATCGCGGCCGAGAAGGCGAGTGCGCAGATGATCGGCAATCTGCTGAAGGACGCGAAGATCACGCAATAATGCGACGGCGTCGAAGCACGGGGCGTCACGCGCGCCAGATCATGTTCGCGCTCGTGTCGGTTTCCGATGCGACGCGAAAGCCGAGTCGCTCGTAGAGCCGCCGTGCCGGGTTGCCGTGCAGCACGCTGAGCGATACCGGCACGCGCGCATGCGTGGCGTCGGTCAGCAGCGCGTGCAGGACGGCTTCGCCGATTCCCTGCCGCTGGCGCGCGGGATGGATCTGGATCTGATGGACGTGCCATTCGCCGGCGGCGCGCGTTACCTTCAGCAGGCCGATGGCGTCGGCGCCTTCGCAGACGATCATCGCGTCGTCGAAGTTCGCGCGGATGCGCCGGTCGTGCGCTTCATCGTCGGTCGGCGCGCCGACGCGCTGCAGGTGCTCGGTCATCGTGAGCCGACGGAGCATCAGCAGGAACGGGAGGTCTTCCCGGGAGGCAGTACGCAGATGGATCGCCGGTTTCATGAGTGGTGGGCGGTTGCGTCGCGCGCGAGGCTTCGACGTGGATCACAGGCCCGGCAACGGAATCTGCAGGCCGGCCGGGCGATGTTCGAGGACATCCGTGACCTCATACTCGGTTTTTGCCCCGTCCGAAGTTTGCCACTGCTGCATACGGACATTGCACAGGAGCACGTCCCCCTTGCTGAAACTGATCTGGCTGTTGTTCACGCGCGACAGGAAGCCGGCATCCGTGATCGTCGCGTGAATCGTCGACGTGCCGTCGTACAGTCGCCATTTGTTGTCGTCCTTGAACGCAAGCGACACGATCGAGAACGCCATCTTGCGATGCTCGTCGAGCAGGAGCGCAGCGGTTGGCTCGGGCGCGTGAAACCATGCCATCTCGTCGCGGGTGACCGTCTCGTACACCTCCGTGTCGGTGCCGGCCGCGAACATCTCGATGCCGTCGCGCGCGAGCGGCGCAAGCACTTGCGCGGTTGCATGGCGAACGCGGACGTCGCGCAGCAGCGTGAGCACGGGCAGATCGATTTCGAGGGCGTCGCCGTCGACGTGCAGCACCGCGGTGTGGTCCTGCATTCGCACTTGGGTGATCTCTCGCCCGCGCAGCCATTTGAGGACCGCGAAAAGCCCGCTCCTCGCTCTTGGCGCGGCGATGCCGAGCGCGGTCAGGATCGTGACCGCATTGGCGAGCGCCGTGCCTTCGTTGCCGCTCAGCAGGTCGCGCATGCGGCCGAGCAAGGAGGTCGCGAGCGTGAAGTCGATGCCGAAGCTGCCGGTCTTGAAGCTGCCGCGCACGTTCACCTGCGGCCGGACCTGATCGCCGCACAGCGCGCGCGTCGACGCATCGAGCAAATCGCCGAAGGCGAGCAGCGCGGGCGCGAGTTCGCGCACGTCCATCTCGGACGATTCGAGCGCGGGCCCGTCGTAGGTGACGCGAAATCGGCTCATCGCGTCGCAGGGGCCGATATCGGCCGGGCCGGTACTGTTTCCATTTGCGGTCATGTGGCGTGCTGGCAGGAAAGGTGGACGATATCCGAAACGAACGCTTTCGGATGTCCTTCATGTTGAACGCGAATGACCGTTTGCGCGCGATTTTGGCCATCCGGACAAGACGACTTGTCGACGTGTCCCGACAGCGGCCGGCAAGCAACGAACTCGTCCGATGGTGTCGATCCGGATGCGAATCCATGTCGGGTTACTTCGACCATGAATCGGTTTGAAGCGTTGCGCACGTAGAAACTGTTCGGTCGATTCGATATCGCCGAGTTCGATTTCTACCCTTTCGTCGCGCGCCATCACGTTCTCCGACAGGCGGGTCGCGAAGTATTCATTTCCTGCTCCGGACGAAGCATGACGGCGCGCGCTTCCGGCCGCCGCGCAATCCGCTCCCGCACCTCCGGCGTCGCGAGGCACGTGGCCACGGCTTCATACCCCGGCGCGCCCGGGTAAGGCGCCACGCGCGCAGGCGGGCTGTGATTGGCCGGGCACAACAGGATGGTTTCGTCGGGGCCGACCGCCGCGAGATCCAGGATCGCCGTCGAGCGGGTCAGCAGGAACAGCGGCCGCATGCCGGCGGCTGCGCATTCGCGCAGATGCCCGATCAATGCCAGTTGCGTGGCGCGGTCGAGGCCTTGTTCGATCATGTCGACGATCCGCACGCGCGGGCTTTCCGCTTCGAGGCTGACGAGCAGTGCGGTCAGCGCCGCCGACGGCGTCGCGCCGTTGCCGGCGAGCACTGCCGACGTGCGGTCGACGCGCGACTTCAGTTCCGGATCGGCGCGCAATGCGTCGGATGCCGCGGCGCAATCGTCGTCCAGCCGATCGAGGCCGACGAACACGGCGCCGGGCAACACATCGGCCAGCCGAAGCGCGAGCCGCGTCTTGCCGCTCCCCAGCGAACCGATGATGTAGTTCAACGGCCGGATATCGCGACACTCGAACCGTTCGCCGCCCCACGGCCACGGCAGGCTGAACGCGACCCCCGCGTCCGTTTCGCCGAGCAGCCGCGTCAGGTCGCCATCGGCCGGCATCCGGCCGCGCGTGAGGCCGACGCGCATCGCGCGCACGCCGTCGAGCTTGCTCACGAGCGCCCGAATCCCGTGATCGAGCGCCGCTTCGTGAGCAGCCAGCGCGGCATCGAGATGGCGCGCGTCGCCGTCGAGGACGCTCGCCACTTGCGCGAGCCCGAGGCCGAGCTTGCGCAGCGCCGCGATGTCGGCGGCACGCGCGAGGTCTTCCGGGCCGTACGTGCGGTATCCGGCCGGCGTGCGTGCCGGCGTGACGAGGCCCTGCCGCTCGTACAGCCGCAGCGCCTTGATCGAGACGCCGAGCCGCGCGGCGGCGGCCGATGCGTTCAAACGGGGTGTGTCCGTACCCATCCGTCACCTCCTTGCCGTCGATTCGTTGCGCTCAGCATAAAGGCGATCCCAAGGGCCGGGTCAAGCGCGCCTGACCGATAAAACGCTCCGAACGGCGAAGCGGTACGTCGCCCGAGCGTTCAGTCGGCGTCCTTGAACTCGTCCCGCAGCGCGCGATACAACCGCCGATAGCGCGCGAGTCGCCCCGTCAGCAGATCGGCCGATGCGGCATCGGGCACGACCGTCTCCGCGACGGGCGGCGCGACACAGACGTCCTCCAGCGTGTCGCCCGTCGCCGCGAGACGCGCAAGCCGCGCCGCGCCGAGCGCCGCACCGACCGCACCGTCCGCATGGCGCTGCATCGCGAGCCCGGTCGCATTCGCGCACAGCCGCGCCCAGAACGCGCTCTTCGAGCCGCCGCCGATGAACGACACCGCGTCGAGCGTCGTGCCGGCCGCGCGCAGCACGTCGTAGCCGTCGGCCATCGCGAACGCGACGCCTTCCATCACCGCATACGCGAGATCGTCGGCATCGTGTTCGTTCGACAGCCCGAAGAACACGCCGCGCGCATGCGCGTCGTTGTGCGGCGTGCGCTCCCCGCCGAGATACGGCAGGAACAGCGGCGCGCGAGCCGGATCGGCGCGTTCGGCGCGCGCCGCCAGCGCGCCGGCGGTCGTGCCCTGCGCGCGCGCGAGCCAGTCGAGGCTCGCGGCGGCCGACAGGATCACGCTCATCTGGTGCCAGCGCCCGTCGACGCAGTGACAGAACGCGTGCACGGCGGCGTCCGGGTTCGGCGCGAAGCGGTCGTTGCCGGCGAACAGCACGCCCGACGTGCCGAGCGACAGGAAGCCGCTGCCGGCGCCCGTGACGCCCATGCCGATCGCGGACGCCGCGTTGTCGCCGGCGCCGCCGGCGATCGTCACGGGTCCGGCGATGCCCCAATCGCGCCGCAAGGCGTCGCGCAACTGCGCGGCGGCCGCGTTGCCTTCGACGAGGCGCGGCATCTGCGCGCGCGACAGGTCGGTCGCGGCGAGCATCCGGTCGGACCAGTCGCGGCGCGCACAGTCGAGCCACAGCGTGCCCGACGCGTCGGACAGGTCGGACACGAATTCGCCGGACAGGCGCCAGATCAGGTAGTCCTTCGGCAGCAGCACCTTGTGCACCGCGCGAAACACGGCCGGCTCGTATTTCGCGAGCCAGAGCAGCTTCGGCGCGGTGAAGCCGGGCATCGCCATGTTGCCGGTGATCGCGCGCGATTCCGGCACCAGCGCCTCGAGCTCGACGCATTCGGTGCCGGCGCGCGTGTCGTTCCACAGGATCGCGGGGCGCAGCACCTGGTCCGCGCGGTCGATCAGCGTCGCGCCGTGCATCTGGCCGGACAGCGCGATGCCGCGCAGCGCGGCGAAGCCGGCCGGGTGCGCGGCGCGCACCGACGCGATCGCGTCGAGCATCGCGTGCCACCACGCTTGCGGGCTTTGTTCGGACCAGTGCGGATGCGGCCGGCTGATCGACAGCGTGGCCGAGCCGGTCGCGAGGGGGACCGATCGGGAATCGGTGAGGAGAACCTTGACCTCGGACGTGCCGAGATCGATGCCGAGATATGTCACGGATGAAGCGTCCTGTCTGGGGCGCGCGGCGGCGCGCGTCGCGGGGGCGGCGCGTCGTCGCGGCCGTGCGGTTCGTTGAGCCGGTGCAGCGCGCGGAACTTCGACGGCGGCACCTGCTTCATCGCGAGAAACTGACGGTTGAAGTTCGACAGGTTGTTGAAGCCCACCCGGTAGCAGATGTCGGTCACCGTCAGGTCGGAAAACATCAGCAGCTCGCAGGCCTCGTTGATGCGCAGCCGGTTCAGGTAGCGCACGAACGACGAGCCGGTGTGACGCCGGAAAAACCGCGTGAAAGTGCTGACGCTCATGCCGGCGAACGCGGCGACGTCGGTTTCGCGCAGCATGCCGGGCAGGTTCTGCTGCAGGTACGACAGCACCTGGTTGATGGTCGACGACATGTAGTGCTGCGCGTCGCTGCGGTAGCCGGGCCCCGCGAGCACGCGCCGCTCGCGGCACGACGACAGCCGGTCGAACAGCGACATCAGGATCTCGACGCGGCGGCAGCCGTGCGCGTTCGCGAGTTCGAGCATCAGCGGCGCGACCTCGATGCCCACGCGGTCGGGAAACTGCACGCCGCGCGCCGCGTCGTCGATCAGGTCGATCACCGGCTGCAATTCGCTGAACGCGCCGACCATCTTCTCGATCGCATCGCGCGAGAACTGCAGCACGACGTCGCGCGACGGTACGCGTTCGCCGTCGGCGAGCTCGCTGACCCAGTTGTGCGGCAGATTCGGCCCGGTGACGATCAGGTTGCCGGGGCCGAAATCGCCGATGTGGTCGCCGACGAATACCTTGCCGCGCGACGCCTGGATCAGGTGAATCTCGTACTCGGGATGAAAGTGCCACTTCGCGACCGAATGCGGATAGTCGTGGACCCACGCGCGGAACGATTCGTCGCGGTGGGTGGGAACGATCTCGAGATCCGGGTTCATCGTGTGCTCCGTCGGGGCATGCCGGCGTGCTACGAACGGGACATCGACCAGCCCGTCGCGGCAGGCGGCGTGGCGCGCGTCGCGGCCGCCGGCGCCGCCGCGTGCGCGATCGGGTTCGCCTCCGGCAGCGCGACGTTGCGCTCGGTGCCGGCGTCGAACAGATGCAGGGCTTCTTCGTCGAAGCGCAACGCTACCACGGCGCCCGGCGCCGGAGCCATCGGGGCCGGCACGAGGGTCGCACACGGCTGGCCGTGCCAGTCCAGCGTGACGAGCGCCTCGGCGCCGAGCAGCTCGACGAGTTCGACCGTGCCGGTCAGCGTGAGCGCGCCCGGGGTCGGATCGCCTTCGGCGGCGAGCCGCAGATGGTTCGGGCGAATCGCGGCCTTCACCTGCTGGCCGTCCTGCAGCCGCGCGAAGCGCGAGGACACGAGCGGCCAGCGCGTGCCGTTGCAGTCGAGCAGCACGTTCGTGCCGACGCGGGCGATCGTGCCGTCCGCGAAGTTCATCGCGGGCGTGCCGACGAACCCGGCCGCGAACACGGTGTGCGGCTGGCCGTACAGCTCGGCCGGCGTGCCGATCTGCTCGATGCGGCCGCCGCGCATCAGCACGACGCGGTCGGCGAGCGTCATCGCTTCGAGCTGGTCGTGCGTGACGTACAGCGTGGTCGTCCTCAACTGCCGGTGCAGCCGCTTGATGTCGCCGCGCAACTGCGTGCGCAGCTTCGCGTCGAGATTCGACAACGGCTCGTCGAACAGGAACACGTCGGGCGTCTTGATCATCGCGCGCGCGATCGCCGCGCGCTGCTGCTGGCCGCCCGACATCGCGCGCGGACGGCGCTCGAGCAGCGCGTCGAGGCTCAGGATGCGCGCGACCTCGCGCACGCGGCGGTCGATCTCGTCGGCCGGCACCTTCAGGCGCCGCAGGCCGAACGCGATGTTGTCGTACACCGTCATGTGCGGATACAGCGCGTAGTTCTGGAACACCATCGCGACATTGCGCTCGCGCGGCGGCAGGTCGTTGACGACTGCGTCGCCGATCGCGAGCTCGCCGCCGGTGATCGCCTCGAGGCCCGCGATCATCCGCAACATCGTCGACTTGCCGCAGCCGGACGGGCCGAGCAGCACGATGAATTCGCCGTCGGCGATCTCGAGGTCGAGCGGATGCAGCACGGCGGGGCCACCGTCGTAGTGCTTCGACAAAGCCTTGCAGGTGATCTGGGCCATGGCTCAATCCATTTCGATCTGAATCTTGACGTCGCGCGGGTGCCCGCTCGCCGCTTCCTCGAACGCGCGCACGCCTTCGGAAAACGGGAACGTGCGCGAGATGAACGGCTTCACGTCGATCGCGCCGGACGCGATCAGCGCGAGTGCGCGCGGGAAGATGTTCGCGTAGCGGAACACCGATTCGATGCGGCCTTCCTTCGCCTGCAGCGCGACCACGTCGAGCGGCACCGGCGCGACGGGCATCCCGATCAGCACCGCGCAGCCGCCCGGGCACATCAGATCGACGAGGCCCGCATACGCGTTAGCACTGCCGCTTGCCTCGAACACGACGTCCGCGCCCCAGCCGCCCGATGCGCCGGCCACCGCGTCGGCGAGCGGCTGCGTGCGCACGTCGACGGTCGTGACGGCCGGGTTGCCGGCGAACAGCGCGAGCTTGTCCGGCACGACGTCGGCGAGGATCACGCGCGCGGCGCCGCCGGCAAGTGCGGCGAGCGCCGTCATCGCGCCGATCGTGCCGGCGCCGATCACGACCGCGAGGTCGCCCGGCTTCATCGCCGCCTTCTTCGCGGCCTGCAGGCCGATCGACAGCGGCTCGACGATCGCGCCTTCGGCGAACGACACGTTGTCGGGCAGCCGGTACGTGAACGCGGCCGGATGCACGACGAACGGCGTCAGGCAGCCGTGGATCGGCGGCGTCGCCCAGAAGCGCACGTCGGGATCGAGGTTGTACAGCCCGCGCAGCGTCGCGGGCGAATCGAGGCGCGGCACGCCGGGCTCCATGCACACGCGGTCGCCGACGCGCAGGTGCGTGACGCCGGCACCGGTCTCGACGACGGTGCCGGACGCTTCGTGACCGAGCACCATCGGCGCATCGACGCGGAACGGGCCGATTCCGCCGTGAACGTAGTAATGCACGTCGCTGCCGCAGACGCCGACCGTATGAACCTTGATCCGGACGTCGCCGGGGCCGACCTCTTGCGGCAGGTCGATGTCGCGCAGCGCGAGCTCGCGCGTGCGTTCGAGTACGAGCGCTTTCAACGTGTTCTCCTCATTTTCCCTTGACGATCGAATTGAGCAGCCGGCTCAGCATGCCGACGAATACGAGCGGCGGCAGCGCGAGCAGCACCGTCGACGCGTTGATCACGCCCCACGGCACTTCCTGGCCGAGCGACGTGAACGCGGACGCGACCACCGGCAGCGTCGCGCTGCGCGACGACGTGAGCGCGAGCGCGATCATCAGTTCGTTCCACACCAGCACGAAGCTGAACACGATCCCGCCGAGCAGCGTGCTCGCGCACACCGGCAGCGCGATGTGCCAGAACACCGCGTACGGGCCGTAGCCGTCGAGCGCGGCGGCTTCCTCGATCTCGCGCGGCAGCCGGCGAAATACGGGAATCGACAGCCACGTGATGGTCGACAGCGTGACCAGCAGATACGTGACGATCATCGACAGCTTCGTGTCGTACAGCCCGAGATCGACCCAGATCGCGATCAGCGGCAGCGCGACCGCGACGGGCGGCAAAAAGCGCAGCGACAGCAGGAAGAACTGGATGTCGCGCTTGCCGCGCACCGGGTAGCGCGCGATCGCGTACGCGGCCGGCACGCCGAGCACCGCGCCGATCAGCACGGCCGCGCCGACGATCGCGATGCTGTTGCCGAGCCCGATCAATACTTCGGGGCTCGACAGCACCTGTTCGTAGTTCGCGAGCGTCGGCGTGAAGAAGAAGCGCGGCGTCGGCGTGACGATGTCGAGCAGGTGCTTGAGCGAATTGAGCACGGCCCAGAACAGCGGGAACGCGGCGACGATCAGGATCGCGCCGGCGATCGCGACGGTGGACACGGTGGCGGCGGAGCCGCGGCGAACCATTCGGCGAGCCGTCAGTCGTCCCATTTGTTGACCCTCTTCCAGATGAGCGTGAAGACGAGCGTGGTCGCGACCATCATCAGCACGGCCATGCCCGACGCATACGACACCTTGCCGGCGAGGCCGATGCCCTGCTGGTACGCGTAGAGATCGAGCGTTTCGGTCGCGATGCCGGGGCCGCCCTTGGTCATCACGTAGATCAGGTCGAACGAGCGCAGCGATTCGACCATCTTGATGAACACGAGGCTCACGAGCGGCGCCTTCAGCATCGGCAGCGCGATGTACGCATGCACCTGCCACGTCGTCGCGTAGTCGAGCCGCGCGGCTTCGAGCGGCTCGGGCGGCAGCGTCTCCAGCAGCTTCAGGATCACGACCGCGAAGAACAGCCCCCACTGCCACACGTCGACGAGCGCGACCGCATACAGCGCGAGATGCGGATCGGCGAGAAACGCGGTGTGCTCGACGCCGAGCATGCCGAGCAGCCAGCTCAGGATCCCGGTGAGCGGCGCGTACATGAACTTCCAGATGAACGCGGCCGACACGCGCGGCAGCAGCACCGGCATGATCAGCACCAGCGACGCGAAGCGGCGCCAGCGACCGTGCACGCGCTCGAACAGGAACACCGCGAGCGCGATGCCGACCAGCACCGCGCCGGCGACCGTGACGACTTCCCACAGCACCGACACCTCGATCGCGTTCAGGAAGCGCCGGTCCGACGCGAGCCGGACGAAGTTGCGCAGGCCCACGTATTCGCTGTCCGGGTAGCGCAGCACGCGGTTGCGCAACGCGAGGTTGATCGCGGCGATCGTCGGGACGAGGCTCAGGACCGCGAGCAGCGCGAGCGTCGGCGCGAGGAACACCCACGGCAGGCTCGTGCGGTCGCGGCGCTCGCGGCCGCGCCGGGCCGAAGACGGGGAAGGGGCCGGGCGGACGCCGAGCGCGCGTCCGCCGGCGCCGTCATTTGCGAGCGACATGTTCGAGCGCGTCCTTCGCGTACTGGTCCGCGTCGTCGAGCGTGCCGCGGATATCCGTCTGCGTGCCGGTGAACACCTGTTCGAGCGCGATGCCGAGGTTGTCGCCGATATCCGGCCACTGCGGCGTACGCCAGATCGTTACCTGCGTGACGGGGTTGGTGTCGTTCAGCCCGGCCTGAATCTGCGGCGCGACGTGCTGCTTGAAGTACGGACTGCCGATCGTGCTCGTGCGGTTGTAGTCGCTGAATACGCCGTTGCGCAGCCGTGCCTGCTCCTGGTCCTTGCTGGTCGCCCACGCGATGAAGCGGCCGGCGGCCATGCGCGTGCAGTCGTCCTTCGCGCCGACGGCCGAGATCGCGAAGCCGTGGCCGTACGCGGCCGACGGCAGCGGCGCGGGCGGCCGCGTGTAGCCGACCTTGCCGGCCACGCTCGACTTGCTCGCATCTTCCATCCAGTCCGCGAACGGCGTCGATTCGATCATGAACGCGACCTTGCCGGAGCGGAACGCTTCGAGCGCGTTGCTCCAGTCGTAGGTGGCAGCGCCCGGCGGCGCGTACTTGAACAGGTCGCCGTAGAGCTGCGTGGCCTTCACGGCGGCCGGCGAATTGAACGCGGGCTGGCCGCTCTTGTCGGTCCACGCGCCGCCCATGCCGAGCATGAACGGCGACCAGCGCCACACGTTCATCCCCGAGCCGCGCTGGCCGCGCGCGACCCAGCCGTACAGCTTCGGCGGCGCGTTGAGCTTCTTGATCGCGGCGACGAGCTGGTCGAGCGTCTTCGGCACGGGGATGTGCGCGGCGTCGAGCAGGTCGCGGCGGTAGAACAGGAAGTCGCCGCCGCCGATCAGCGGCGCGAAGTACGCGACGCCGTTGTAGCTCGCGACCGCGCGGCGGCCGGGCAGGAAGTCGTCGTAGTCGTATTCCTTCGGGTAGTACTTGAGGAGCGGCACGATCCAGTTGGCCGACGCGAATTCGGCGACGTTCGCCTCGTCGACGTAGTAGATCTGGTACGAACCCGCGCCGGTCGACGCGTCGAGCCGCGATTTCGCGCGGCGGTCGTTCTCGCCGAAATAGCTGATCTCGACCTTCGTGCCGCTCTTCTTCTCGTAGTCGGCCAGCGATTTCTCCATCACCGACAAGCCGAGGCTCTTCTGCGCGAGCACCCGAAGGGTCGGCACCTTGCAGACCTGCGCGGTCGCGACGCCCGGCAGACAGGCGCCGAGCAGCACGCCGGCTGCGACGATTCGCATCTTGTTCACCCGTGTCTCCTTGATTCTGCTTGTTCGAATGCCGCCGATGACGGCAGGGACAATGGTGTGACGCGGGCGATGCGATCACCACATCAAAAAAGTTCGCGAACCGATACTTTTTGCTCAGGGTCGGTCGTGCGATGCACAAAATGTGGTGGTCGGGGCGGTGGAGCGCCCTTTCGCGCCGGGTCGTGCATCTGGGAGAATGCGGCTGCGGCCGTGCGGATTCACGGCCTGCGTGCCGGCCGTCGCCGACACGGTGCGAGATTCGACAGGTGGGAAATTGACCGACAACGACGAACTTTCGCTGCGCCCGGAGAGCCGCTTCTGGCAGCTCGCGCCGGTGAGATGGTGGATCCGCGGGCACGGCCGCGACGGCTATTCGTTCCGCCTGCTGCTGTGCCCGCTCGCGATCGTGTTCGTGCTGGAATTCGTCTGCGTGATGGCCGGCGCGCTGTACACCAGCATCGCGATCAGCGCGGTCGCGACGCTATTTCTCGGCATCGCCGGCTTCTACGGTGCGCAGCGCGAATGGCTGATGACGTCCGAGACCGCGCGCGCACTCGTGAAGGCGCTCATGAAGAAGGCGGCCGAGCGGCTCGCGTCGCTCGGCGTCGGTGCCACCGTGCTCGCGATCTTCGTCGCCGCGACGTCGCTGTCGCTCGTGATGTCGGGCCAGCCGGTACTGGACAGCGTGTCGAAGGACGCGGTGTCGATCTTCATCGCGCTGGCGTTCCTGCCCGTGTACGTGTCGGGCGCGGTACGCAAGCTGGCGATCGCGCGGATCGAGGAGCTGGAGGCGTTGCGTCACGCGACCGTCGGCACGCGGCTGACATTCGACCGCGCCGGCGCCGTACGCGCGGTGATCGTGCAGGGCGCGGCCGGCAAAGGGACGGTATCGGTGATGGAGTACACGGTGCTCGGGTTCCGGCCGCCGCTCGAACAGGTCGGGCGCGAGCCGCGCGCTTGAGCGCCGGAGCCCGCGCGTTACGCCGGGAAGCGCTCGCCGTCGGGCGCCGGCACGAGGTCGTCGGGCCACTGCACGTCGAACCGCGTGCCGCCCGCGCCGGTCGGCACGCACAGCGCTTCGCCGCGATGCGCATGCGCGATCGCCGCGACGACGGCGAGCCCGAGGCCGGTGCCGCCGGGTTGCGACTCGTCGACGCGCCGGAACGCCTGGAACACGTGCGGCGCGAACTCGGCGGGAATGCCCGGGCCGTCGTCCTCGACGCGCAGCCGGCACATTCCGTTCTCGATGCGCGTCTGGATCCGGATCGCGCCGGGCACCGCATGGCGGCGTGCGTTCTCCAGCAGCGCGAGCAACGCCTGGCGCATGCGGACCGGGTCGCAGCGCATGCGACGCGGGTCGAGGTCGAGTTCCGGATGCTGGCCGGCGGCCTGCAGCGCGTGCGCGAACACGTCGACCACGGCGCGCACTTCGGCGGCGAGATCGATGTCGCGGATCTCGATGCTCAGGTGGCCGCTGTCGGCGAGGCTGACCACGCGCAGATCCTCGATCAGCCGCGTCAGCCCTTCGACCTGCGCGAGCAGGCTGCGGTACAGCGCCTCGCTCGGCGTGAACACGCCTTCGGCGAGCCCCTGCAGCCGGCCGCGCAGCACGGTCACGGGCGTGCGCAGTTCGTGCGCGATCGCCGCGTTCCAGAAGGTTTGCTCGTCGGTCACGCGCTGCAGTTCGCTCGCGAGCGCGTTGAAGTTGTCGGCGAGCAGCGCCGCTTCCTTCAACGAACGGTCGCCGGCAACCGCGCGTGCGCCGAGATCGCCGCGCGCGACCCGGCGAATGCTGTCCGTCACCGAATTCAGCGGCACGAGGATGCGGCGCGACAGGTTGATCGCGACGATGACTGCAATCAGCAGGCCGACCAGCGTGGTCGAGATGATCCATACCCACTCCGGCCCGCTCGGGAGCCAGCTCTGCGGCTGGAACGACTCCGGCGAGTACTGGTACAGCAGGTAGTAGAACGCATAGGCCGTCACGACGATCAGCACCGTGACGCCGAAGGCGATCGCGCCCATCGTCAGCGCGATCTGGCGGCTCAGGCCATCGAGTCTCACTCGCCGCTCCACAGTTTGTAGCCGACGCCGCGCACGCTGGCCGGCACGCCCGCGACGCCGAGATCGTCGAGTTTCTTGCGCAGCTTGCTGACGTGGCTGTCGACCGTGCGCTCCAGCGCGTCGCCTTCCGGCAGGCAGGTGGCCATCAGCTCGGCGCGGCTGAACACGCGGCGCGGCGCGCGCGCGAGCTGCGCGAGCAGCTTGAATTCGGTGAGCGTCAGCACGAGCGTGTGGCGCGCGCCGTCGACTTCGACCGTCGCTTCGTGGTGCTCGAGATCGATCTCGAACGGCGCGGCGCGCAGCACGCGCTGCTCTTCCTGGCGCGAGCCGCCCATCGACCGGCGCAGCACCGCCTGGGCGCGCGCGACGACTTCGGCCGGGTTGAACGGCTTGACCACGTAGTCGTCGGCGCCGATGCGCAGCCCGGTCAGCTTGTCGATGTCCTGGTCGAGCGCGGTCAGCATGATGACCGGCGTATCGCCGCGATGGCGGATCTCGGCGAGCACCTTCCAGCCGTCGACGTGCGGCATCTGCACGTCGAGCAGCACGAGATCGGGCTTCAGCGACAGGTGGAGTTCGAGCGCGCGGCGGCCGTCGGCGGCGTGCACGGTACGCAGGCCGTTGCGCGCGAAATAGGCGATCAGGATCTCGGCGATCTCGGGCTCGTCCTCGGCGATGAGGACGAGCGCCTGTGCGCGCTGGCCGGCGCCGGGAGATGAAGAAAATTCGGGCATGGCCACTCGTTCGGATCTATCGGGGTTCCATCGAATCGCCATACTACCGCACGGCCCGCGCAACCGAACGGAGACGGGCGAAGCCGCGCCGATCGCCGTCGCGTGCGCGGGCTTTCCGCGACCTTTCGGAAGCGCTGCGATGCATTGCCCGACAGGGGAATACCCTGTCTTTTTTTTTCGATCCTGTTTTATGTATCATGACCTAACTTTTGCAACATGTACTAATTGGCGACGCCGGAAAATCCATATCGGTACGGGCAGTCCGGCGCGTGTTCAGGCAGGAATGCGAACCGGATTCGCGCGCCCCGTCAGAGGGGCGGGTGGGCCGGCGGCAGGTGAAGCGGATCGGGATCGCATCCCGTCGTCAGACTCCGCGCGAACGATGGCTGTCTCCCGGCAGGGCGGCCGGCGTTCGCGCCCATTGCAGGCGTCATTTACCGATCATGTCCAGGAAGTCATCCATCAGCGGGTCGCCCGACCTGCAGCGCAGGCAGTGGCTCAAGGTCGCGGGCGCGTCGGTCGCGGCGAGCGGTCTTGCACTCGGCGCCGCGCGGGCGAAGGCCGATTCGGCGTCAGCCGCCGGCCAGGGCGGCGACGTCCTCGATGTCGCGATCGTCGGCGCGGGGCTGGCCGGCCTGACGGCCGCGCGCGACCTGCGCTACGCGGGTTGCGAATCCTTCGTCGTGCTGGAGGCGCGCGACCGCGTGGGCGGCCGCACGCTGAACTACGACGTCGGCGGCGGCTTCGTGACCGAAGTCGGCGGCCAGTGGATCGGCCCGGGCCAGACGGCGATCGCCGATCTCGCCCGCGAGCTGGAAGTCGGCACGTTTCCGAGCTACTACGCGGGCAAGACGGTGATCCTGGGCGGCGACGGGCGCGCCGAGATCGACCTGGAGGGCACCTTCGGCACCGACGAGGCCGTCGCGGCGAAGCTCGGCAGGTTGTCGCGCGACGTGCCGTCCGGTGCGCCGTGGACGTCGCCGAAGGTCGGCGAGCTCGACCGGCTGTCGGTCGGCGACTGGCTCTCGACACAGGGTATCAAGGCGGAAGACCGGATGGGCTGGAACGCATCGATCTCGCTGTCGGGAGGCGTCGCGCCGGCGAAGATGGGGCTGCTGCACTTCCTGTCGATGATCAACTCCGCCGATTGCGATTACGCGCAGCTCGACTCGATCAAGCATAGCGCACAGGAAACGCGGTTCGTCGGCGGCTCGCAGCGCCTGAGCATCCGGATGGCGCAGCAACTGGGCGACAAGGTGCGGCTGTCGTCGCCGGTGCGGCGGATCGTCGGCTGGGATCGCGACGTCGTCACGTTGCAGACCGATCGCGGCACGGTGCGCGCGAAAAAGGTCGTGATGGCGCTTCACCCGGCGCTGTGCCACCAGGTGCAATTCGATCCGCCGCTGCCTGAAAAGCGCCACGCGCTGCAGCGCGCGTGGCCGGCCCATTCGCCGGCGCGCAAGACGGCGATGGTCTATCGCCGCCCGTTCTGGCGCGACAAGGGACTGAACGGCCACATCTTCCAGACCGACGGGCCGATCTTCTGGGCCTACGACAATTCGCCGCCGGGCGGCGAGATCGGCGTGATCAACGCATTCGTCCGGAATGCGCTGATGCCGTCGGGTCCGCATGCCGCGCAGCAGATGCACATGGATCTCTATGCGCAGGCGTGGGGCGACGAAGCGCGTGCGCCGGTGTCGTACCACGATCGCGACTGGGGGCTGGCCGACCCGTGGACGATCACGTGCGTGTCGGCGATCCCGCCCGGCTTCTGGAGCGCGCACGGCGACGCGTTGCGCGCGCCGTGCGGCAACCTGATCTGGTCGGGCACCGAGACCGCGAACATCTGGGCCGGCTACATGGACGGCGCCGTGCGCGCCGGTCACCAAAGTGCGCTTCAGGCGCTCAATGCGCTGCGTCGTGCTTAGGAGACCGAAAATGAAGAAACGCATGCTGCTCGTCGCGGCGCTCGTGGTGATCGGTGCGTTGCTGGCGCTCTACGGCCCGACGCTGCTCGGCTTCTATCGCCTGCAGAGCCATATCGATACGGCTGCGCAAGCCGATGACGCCGACGGCGGCCCGTGGCCGCGCGTGACCGACGCGTGCATGGGCTGCCACGGCGTGAAGGGCACGTCGCTCAGCCAGGCTTATCCGAGCCTCGCCGGCCAGCCGGCGCAGTACGTGGCCGCGCAGCTTCGCGCGTTTGCGGGCGGGCAACGCACGAACCCGACGATGGGCCCGCTCGCGATGACGATGAGCGAGGCCGAGATCACGCGTGTGGCCGGCTATTACGCGAAGCAGGCGCCGCTGGACAACCGCTATTTCAAGCCGGATGCACGACTGCGCACGAAAGGCGAGCAATTGGTAACGGGCGGCGCGTGCGCGGCCTGCCACGGCGCACGGCTGACGGGGCAGGCGCAGTTCCCGCGTCTGGCCGGCCAGGGTTACGACTATCTGCTCGCGCAGCTCGACGCGTTCGCGACGGGCTCGCGCAGCGAGGCGACCGGCACGATGCAGCGCGTCGCGAAGGCGATGTCGGCGGACGATCGGGCGGCGGTGGCGACCTATCTTGCAAGCCTTGGCCCCGCCAGGCAGTGAATCAACGGCAGCAATCGACTTCGGGAGTTCGAACCATGGATCACAGATCACTTGTCCTTTGTCTTGCCAGCGCGACGCTCGCGATGACGACCGGCGTCTACGGCTTCAAGTTCGTGCGCAAGCGCAACTTCCTGCTCGGCTTCGAATGGTGGATCGTGACGATCTCCGCGTCCAACGCAGTGATCTTCTTCGCGACGGAATCGCCGGTGTCGTACTTCGTGTCGCACTTCCTCGACGCGTTCTCGCGCGGGTTCGGGATGCCGGTGATCGCGGTCGCGGGCCTGATGGCCGTCACGCACGGCTACCGGCCGTCGATGCGGCAGGACGTGACGCTGTTCGTGCTCGCGACGCTCGGGACGGTCGCGCTCGTGGCCGGCGCGTTGCAGCATGCGCTGCCCTACTTTTACGTGGCGATGTGGACGCTGATGTCGATCTATCTCGCCGGTTTCGTGTGGCGGCTCGTGCGTGCCGGCCACGCGGTCCACGCGCTGACGACGACGCTCGCGCTCGTCGCTTCGCAGGCGATCGCGTGCATCTACGATTTCTACAAGATTCCCGGCGAGGAAACCAACGTCGTGTTCAATTTCTACGTACTGGCGTTGCTGACTTGGTCGTACCTGACCGCCGCGCTCTATTACGCGTATTGCGCGCTGGAGCGCGACGCCGGGCCCGGCAAGGTGAACGCGGGCGTCCTGTCGTATCCGAAATGAGTCGCGCCATCGAGGAAGCGGACACGGCGCGCGCCGGTCGCGGGTCCGGCTGCGGCGATCGCGGAGCGCGCGGATGGACCGGGTTCGCCTGACCCGCGCCGAGCGGCGCAATGCGACGCACGAACGCTTGATCGATGCCGCGCGCGCGATCTTCGCGGAGAAGGGGTATGCGGCCGCGAGCGTGGAAGACATTGCCGCGACGGCCGGGCATACGCGCGGCGCGTTCTACTCGAACTTCCGCGGCAAGGCCGACGCACTGTTCGAGTTGCTACGACGCGATCAGGGCGAGGCTGCCGCGGCATTGCAGCGGATCGTCGGTTCGCATGACCCCGCCGACGACGCGCAGCGCGCGATGCTCGCGTACTGGCGAAGGGGCACGACCCGGTCTGCATCGCGCCTGATGTGGCTCGACGCGCAGCTCCAGGCGGCGCGCGATACGCGGTTCCGCGCGCGCTTCGGCACGTTGCTGCGCGAACGGCAGGCGCTCGCGGTCGCGTGCATCGACGCGTATGCGGCGCGGGCCGGCGTGTCGCTGCCGTTGCCTGCGCCGGTGCTGGCGCGCGGCCTGACCGCGCTGTGCGACGGCATGCAGTCGGACGGCGCGGCCGATGCACGGAGCACGGTCGACGCGCTGGCCGACGCGGTGTTGGTCGGCTTCATCACGCACATGGTGTTCGACCGCGTGCGCGGATGAACGCGCGAAGAAGCGGCGGCGGTGCGTTGTCGTGTGCGTGTATGAAGGCCGAAAGCCGATTGTCATGACGGGCCGGCGGCGGACGGCGACGGACGTTCGATCATGCAGACGAAACAGGGAATACCCCGTCTTTTTCTTTTCATTATTTTTGTCATGATGACCTAACATAGTCATCGTGTTCTACTGGTGACCGGCAATGAAGGCGAACCGCCGGTCGTGGCTGAACGAATCGGGAGATGGACGATGGATGCAATGACGCGCAAGGCGTTCTTCGAGGACGGAGCCGTGCTCATCGAAGGCGTGCTGAACGACGAACAACTCGCGCAATGCCGCGCGGTGTTCGACTGGGGGATGGAGAACCCGGGCCCGATGGCGACGACGCTGCTCGACGGCACCGAACACAAGTCGCACAACGACAACGCGAACCCGTACGCGAAGGCGCGGCTCGACGCACTGGTCGGCACGCTGCCGTTCGGGCAACTGTTCGCCGACCTGTGGGGCTCGAAGCACGTGTGGTACTTCGCCGAGGAGCTGTTCATGAAGGCCGGCGGCAAGAGCGCACGCTCGCCGTGGCACCAGGACACGTCGTACCTGCCGTGGCAGGGGATGCATTTCGGCAACGCGTGGATCAGCTTCGAGCACGTACCGAAGCGCAATGCGCTTGAGATCGTGCGCGGCTCGCATCACGGTGTGCGGTATGACGGCACGACGTTCCAGAACGCCGACGATCCGACCGACCCGTTGCACGGCGGCGACGTGTGGCCGCGCTTGCCGAACATCGAGGCCGAGCGCCGCGCGGCGCCGGATGCGTACGACATCCTGTCGTGGGAAACGAAACCGGGCGACGTGCTGCTGCTTCATCCGGGCGTGCTGCACGGCGGCGGCGCGGTCGACGCCGTTTTCCCCGATCGCCACACGCTCGTGCTGCGCTTTTTCGGCGACGACGCGGTGTTCAGTCCGCTGCCCGACGAAAGCCGCTCGGGATTCACGCCGGCCGGCGTGCTGTTCGTCGAGGAACTCGCCGCGCTGAAGGCCGGCGATCCGTTCCGCGCGCCGTGTTTCCGTCAACTCGTCTGAACCGGGAGATTTTCATCATGACAGCCACTCCGAAGCGGCAATCGATCGTGCCGGCAGCGTTTCAGCCGTGGTACGACGCGTATCACTTCTCGCCGGCGACGCGCGTCGGCGACACGATCTGGGTGTCGGGCCAGGTCGGCCTCGACGCGCAGATGCAGCCGGCCGACGGCGTGCAGGCGCAGGCGCGGATCGCGTTCGAGTGCCTGAAGGCGATCCTCGAGGAAGCCGGCGCGAGCCTCGCCGATGTCGTCGAACTCACGACCTTCCATACGGATCTGCAGCGCGAGACCGAAGGCTTCGCAGCGGTCAAGGACGTGTATTTCCCCGACCGTTACCCGTCGTGGACGGCGGTCGGCGTCACGCAGCTGGCGCTGCCGGGGCTGTGTGTCGAGATTCGCGCGGTGGCGGTGGCCGGGTCCGGCAAGGGCTGACGGAAGGCACGAGGGTTGTTCGCCGACTCTGCGTTCCAGTCGAATCGCAGTCCTGACGAAAAATACTGGAATGGCAGTCGAGCGGCAAACGATCGGCCGGAGAAACTCCGGCCGGCGCGACAAGGTGCGACGTCGCCGTCGACTGGCGGCGACGATCGAAGCAAACGGGTTTCGTCCGGAATGGGCGAGCGAAGGCGGAGCAGCAAGGAGAACCATGATGAAGAAGCATCGTTTCTGGACCACGTCCGCGATCGCGGCCGCTGCATGTGTCGCGATCGGCACCGCCGTCGCGGCGGACGACCTGACGCCGGCCGGCGCCGACCGCTCGGCGAGCAAGGACGGCGCGGTGCCGGCGTACGCGGGCAAGCAGTCGCCCGACGCCGGCTGGGAGTGGGGCAAGGTGCGCGGCGATTTCTGGAAGCATCGCAACGAGAAACCGCTCTACTCGATCGACGCGGCGAACGTCGACAAGTATGCGGACAAGCTGTCGCCCGGCCAGGTGGCGCTGATCAAGCAGAAGAAGGGCTACCGGATGGACGTCTATCCGTCCCATCGCGAATGCCAGTTGCCGGATGCCGTCGAGCAGAACTCGAAGGCGAACCTCACCGCCGCGAAGCTGGATGCGAGCGGCGAGAACCTCGCCGCGGCCGCGTTGCCCGGCGTGCCGTTTCCGCAACCGAAAAGCGGCATCGAAGCGATCCTGAACTACGAGATGCGCTATCGCGGCGAAGGCGTCGACTGGGCGCAGGTCGCCACGACGATTTCACCGCGTCCGGGCAGCAGCGAATGGATCGACGCAGTCGGCCCGCAGACGTATTACTTCCCGTCCGGCAAGCTCGGCAAGACGTCGCCGCAGGAGGTCGACCAGCTCAGCACGGCCGTCTACTTCCAGATGAATTCGCCGGCGGCGCTGGCCGGCCAGGCGTTCGTGCAGCGCCAGTACTTCAACAAGCCGTCGGAGACGTACTACTACTTCCCGGGCCAGCGCCGCGTGCGACGCATGCCGGCCTACACGCACGACGCGCCGCTGATCGGCTTCGAGAACCAGTACCTGATCGACGAAGGGAACATGATCAACGGCTCGCTCGACCGCTTCAACTGGAAGCTGGTCGGCAAGAAGGAAATGATCGTTCCGTACAACGCGTTCGGCCTGTACCGGTTCAAGAGCAAGCTGCATGACGTCGCGACGCCCGACGGCCTCGCCGCCGCGAGCCGGCGCTACGAGACGCATCGCGTGTGGGTGGTCGAGGCGGCGTTGAAGCCGAGCGCACGGCACGTCGCGTCGAAGAAGGTGTTCTATCTCGACGAGGACAGCTGGCTCGCGCTGGTGGGCGAGGACTACGACGCGCAGGGCAAGCTGTGGAAGGTGCGGGAAAGTTACCCGATTCCGGTGTGGGAGCTCGGCGGCACCTGCGACAACGAACCGCTCGCGCAATACGACATGATCAACGGCCGTTACGTGTTCGATGCGTCGTCGATCGGCCAGGGCAAGGACGTGCGCTGGCTCGAGCACGCGGACGATCCTCGCTTCAAGCAGGATTTCTATACGGCGGAATCGCTGCGCTCGGTCAGCGAGCGGTGACGTAAACCGGCTGACGGATACAAGGACCGGCGCGCGCAACGATCGTGCGCCGGCATCGAACAGGGGCGGAGGCGTATCATGGAACCGGCACGATTGTTCAGGAATACTACGGTATCGTTGGCGATGGCGGGCGCCGCGACGTCGAGCGCGTATGCGTACGATTTCACGGCGGGCGGCGGCGCCGTGCAGGGCTCGTGGGTGACGAACCTGACGGCGGGCGCCGGCATCCGGACCAAAAACCCGAGCTGCTCGCTCACCGGCGACCCGAACGCCTTCGGCTGCGGTGCGGGCGCGAACACGAACCAATGGGGCTACGCGGACGACGGTGACTTGAACTATCGCAAGGGCCAGCCGTTCAGCACCTACGTCAGCGCGACCAGCGAGCTGCTGCTGAAGATGCCGGGCGAAGGGCTGAAGTTCATGGTGCGCGGCACGGGCATGTACGACTTCATGGCCAGGAACACGAACCGCACGCCGTTGTCGAGCACGGCGGCCGCGCAGGTCGTCTACAACGCGCAACTGCTCGACCTGTGGGCGCAGAAGGATTTCACGATCGGCGGGCGCAACGCGCACGTGCGGCTCGGCAACCAGGTGATCAACTGGGGCGAGAGCATGTTCGCGCAAAGCGGCATCAACGCGACGAACTCGATCGATGCGCAGAAACTGCTGATTCCCGGCTCGCAGCTCAAGCAGGCGCTGCTGCCCGCGCCGATGGCGAGCTTCGCGGCCGACCTCTCGCACGGGTTCAGTACCGAGGCGTATTACCAGTTCCAGTGGAACGGCAACCGCTACCCGCCGGTCGGGTCGTACTGGTCGGTGACGAACGGCTTCGGCCGCGGCGCGGAACCGTTCACGATCAACACGAACAACCTGAACGTGACCGGCCCGAGCGCGGGCACGATCGCCAACGCGATCGGCGGATCGGGCGCGGCCGGCAACCAGGACACGCTCAACGCGATCAGGAACGGGCTCGTGAACGGCACCTACGCCGGGCCGCCGTTCAACGATATCGGCCTGCCGAGCACGACGACCCTGCCGGCCAAATACCGCCCGCAGTTCGGCGTGAAGTTCAACTATTCGCCGCGCGCGTTCGACGCGAACTTCGCGTTCTACTACCTGAACTACACCGACAAGTCGCCGGTGCTCGCGTCGCTCGCGAACGGCACCGAGCAATGGTCGTATCTCGGCCGGCGCCAGTTGTTCGGCGTCAGCGCGAACTTCGGCGTCGGGCCGTGGGCAATCGGCACCGAATTGTCGTACCGTCCGCGCGACGCGGTCGCGCTGTCGAGCTGCTATGGCGCGGGCGGCCCGCTCGACCTGAACACGAACGGCGTGGCCGGCGTGGACTGCCCGCAATGGGTCGACAAGAAGAAGTTCCAGTACGACATCAACGGCCTGCTCGCGCTTACGCGCAGCGAGTACCCGTTCCTGAAACTGCTCGGCGCCGATTCGGCCGCACTGACGTGGGAACTGACGTGGATCTACTACCCGGGACTGAGTTCGAGCGGCGTCACCCGCACGGTCGGCGGGCAGACCGTCACGCAGGTGCCGCAGACCGGCTACCTGCCGTGGCTGAACAACGGGTCTGCGGCCGGCTATCCGATCGGGATGGGCCAGGGTACGTCGAGCTCGGTGGGCGCGACGGTCGACTTCAACTGGACCTATGACGGCTCGCTGATTCCCGGCTGGCAGGTCACGCCGGGCGTGACGTTCTCGACCGGCCTGTACGGCTACACGCCGACCTTCACCGCGAATTACATGCAGGGCGCGAAGTCGCTGAACGTCTACGTGCTGTTCAACCAGAACCCGCCGAACTGGCAGGCCGGCATCAACTTCACCGCGTTCTGGGGCGGCCACAACACGGTGGGCCAGCCTTATGCGGACCGCAATTTCGTCGGCTTGTTCGTCACGCGGAATTTCTGACGACGGCGGATGGCAACCGGCAGGTGGCGTACGCCACCGGAATACATGAAGGGGTAACGTCGTGCTCAATCGTCTGGTCAGTCGCCTGGAAAGGCTTTTCTTCGGTCACCGCGCGATCGTGCTCGCGGCGATCGCGTTGTTCACCGTCGCGATGGCCGTGTTCGCCGTGCAACTGCGCATGGATGCCGGCTTCGACAAGCAGATGCCGATCGGGCACGAGTACATCCGCACGTTCCAGCAATACCGCAACGACTTGCTCGGCGCGAACCGGATCACGGTGGTCGTGCGCGCGAAGCACGGCTCGATCTGGTCGAAGCAGGGGCTGACGCGGCTGTACGACGTCACGCAGGCCGTCACGTACCTGCCGAACGTCGACCGGATCGGCGTGCGATCGCTGTGGACGCCGAACGCGTTCGTCAACGAAGTGACCGACGAGGGGTTTCGTGCGGAGCCGATTATCCCGGGCACGATCACGCCCGACCAGTTGACGCCCGACATCGTGGCGCGCGTGCGCCGCGCCACGACGCTCGGCGGCTACGTCGGCACGCTCGTGTCGCACGGCGAGGACAGCGCGATGATCACGGCCGAGCTGAACGAGCGCGACAGCGCCGGCAAGGTGCTCGACTACGTCGCGTTCAATCGCCTGCTCGAAGACAAGATCCGCAAGCCGTTCGAGGATGCCGGCTACGAGATCCAGATCATCGGCTTCGCGAAACAGATCGGCGATATCGCCGACGGCGCGACGGCCGTGCTCGGCTTCTGCGCGATCGCGCTGCTGCTGACCACGCTCGCGGTGTACTGGTACTGCCATTCGGTGCGCTTCACGGTGCTGCTGGTCGCGTGCTCGCTCACGTCGCTCGTGTGGCAGTTCGGCACGTTGAAGCTGCTCGGTTTCGGCCTCGATCCGCTCGCGGTGCTCGTGCCGTTCCTCGTGTTCGCGATTGGCGTGTCGCATGGGGTGCAACAGGTGAACTTCATCGTCCGCGAGATCGCGCACGGGCGGAGTTCGTTCGATGCGGCGCGCCACAGCTTCAGCGGCCTGCTGGTCCCCGGCGTGCTCGCGCTGATCACCGCGTTCGTGTCGTTCATCACGCTGCTGCTGATCCCGATCCCGATGGTGCGCGAACTGGCGATCACCGCGTCGCTCGGCGTCGCGTACAAGATCGTGACGAACCTGATCCTGCTGCCCGTCGCGGCATCGTGCTTCAACTTCACGAAAACCTATGCGGACGCTTCGCTGAAGCGCGCGCAGCAACGTGCGAAGCCGCTGCGCGTGCTTGCCCGCGTGGCGGAGCCGAAGGTCGCGGGCGTCGCCGTCGCGCTGACGGTGGCGATCTTCGCGCTCGCCGCGTGGCAGAGCCGCGACCGCGTGATCGGCACGCTGCAGCCGGGCGCGCCGGAGCTGCGCGCGGACGCGCGCTTCAACCGCGACGCGACGTCGATTGCCGGCAACTACGACATGGGCCTCGACTGGCTGACGGTGGCGATCGAATCGACCGGCAACGCGTGCGACAACCCGGCGGTCGGGCTGTACGAGGACGACTTTTCGGCGGCGATGAAGACCGAGCCGGGCGTCGTGTCGGTGCAGTCGTACTCGGCGATGCTGCGCGCGTACAACCAGGGCTACAACGAGGACTTCCCGAAGATGAACGTCGTGCCGATCGCGCCCGAGAACTACGGCGCGGTGTCGGTCGACGTGTCGCGCGTGAAGGGCTTCATGAGCCGCGACTGCGGGATGACGGCCGTGCACCTGTTCCTGACCGACCACAAGGCGACGACGATCAACCGCATCCTCGACGACGTGAAGCAATACCGCGCATCGCATCCGTTCCCGGGCATCACGGTGCGGCTGGCCGCGGGCAACGCGGGCGTGCTCGCCGCGACGAACGACGAAGTCGAGAAGAGCGAGCTGCCGATGATGCTCTACGTGTATGCGGCGATCCTGGTGCTCGTGTTCCTCGCCTATCGCGACTGGCGCGCGATGCTCGCCTGTTGCGTACCGCTGTCGGTCGCGACCTTCATCGGCTACTGGTTCATGAAGGAACTGCAGATCGGGCTGACGGTCGCGACGTTGCCGGTGATGGTGCTGGCGGTGGGGATCGGCGTCGATTACGCGTTCTACATCTACAACCGGCTGCAGGTGCATCTCGCAGGCGGGCAGGACATCGTGAAGGCCGTGCAGCACGCGATGCTCGAAGTGGGCGTGGCCACGATCTTCACTGCGATCACGCTGGCGATCGGCGTCGCGACGTGGAGCTTCTCGGCGCTCAAGTTCCAGGCCGACATGGGCAAGCTGCTCGCGTTCATGTTCATCGTGAACCTGGTGATGGCGATGACCGCGCTGCCCGCGCTCGCGTCGCTGCTCGAGCGCTGGTTCCCGCGCCGCAAGCCGGCTCGCGCGCCGGGCCTGTTCAGCCACTGAAGCCGACGAACATTCCGACGGAGATCCGGTCATGGTCAAGACCTTCGCTGTTTGCGGCACGCTTTGCCTCGCGGCGGCCGCCTTCGCACGCTTTCATGAAATGGCCGCGCAGCAGCCTGCGCCGGCCCGCGCGTTCTCGACCGACGTGAAACGCGTCAGTGTGCGCCACGCGACGGGTGACGAAACGGCTGCGGCTCCGTCGTCGAATGACGGCGACGCCGGACGTCAGACGGCGGCCGAACAGGGTGCCGACAAGCCCCCCGTCGTCGCGCTCGGCGTCGCGCATGCCGGCTGGTCGGCGCTGTTCAGCCACTGATGCCCGCGCACACCACCACGGAGGTTCATCGATGATCAAGACACTCGTTGCCTGTACCGCACTCTGCGCGGCCGCCGCGGCCCTTGCGCAACCGCAGGACGGAACGGTGGCGGCCTGGGCCGCGAAGCCCGCGCATGCATGGGCCGCGCCGACGCACCGGATGCTGATGGACGCGGCGCGCGCCGGCGCGCGGATCGTCGCGGTCGGCGAGCACGGCATCGTGCTGCTGTCCGACGACGACGGCAAGACCTGGCGGCAGGCGCGACGCGTGCCGGTATCGGCGACGCTGTCGGCCGTGTCGTTCGCCGACGCGAAGCACGGCTGGGCCGTCGGCCAGTGGGGGGCGATTCTCGCGACCGACGACGGCGGCGACACGTGGGTCACGCAGCGGCTCGATACGTCGGTCGATCAGCCGCTGTTCTCCGTGCTGTTCACGAACGCGCGGGACGGCATTGCCGTCGGCCTGTGGTCGCTGATGCTGCAGACGCACGACGGCGGCAAGACGTGGGCGCGCACGACGCTGCCGAAGCCGCCGGGCGGCGGCAAGGCCGACCGCAACCTCTATCACGTGTTCGCCGACGCCGCGCAGGCGCTCTACATCGTCTCCGAACAGGGAATGGTGCTCAAGTCGGCCGACGGCGGCGCGAACTGGACCTATCTGCCGACGGGCGGCAAGGGCACGTTGTGGTCGGGCGTCGCGATGCCGGACGGGCGGATCGTGGTGGGCGGGCTGCTCGGCAGCCTGTTCGAGAGCCGCGACGGCGGCGCGACGTGGGCGGCGCAGCACACCGGCACGCGCAGCTCGATCACCGATCTCGTCGCGACCGGTGGCGGCCTGACCGGCGTCGGGCTGGACGGCCTCGTGCTGACGCAGCGCGTGGCAGGCGGCCCGTTCGACGTCGCGCAGCGCGCGGATCGCGCGACGCTGACCGCCGCGCTGATCGACGCGCGCGGCAAGCCGGTGCTGTTTTCGCAGGATGGCGTGCTGGCCGCGCCATGAGTCGAATCGATCGAAAAAAACGAGGAAGCATGGAGCCGTTGAAATGAATCGCAAGCACAAGCCGGACATGCAGGCCCGGCGGCGGATATTGCGCGCTGCGGCCGCGGGCGCCGCGTCGCTCGCGGCCGGCGAGGTGTCGTTCGCCGAAGGCGCGGCGTCGGCATCGGCCGATCGCGGCGTGTTCGATGTCGTCGTCATCGGCGCAGGGCTCGCGGGGCTGACCGCCGCGCGCGACCTGAAGCGCGCCGGATGCGAATCGTTCGTCGTGGTCGAGGCGCGCGATCGCGTCGGCGGACGGACCTACAACCACGACCTCGGCCGTGGCGTGGTGTCCGAAGCCGGCGGCCAGTGGATCGGCCCGGGGCAGACGGCGATCGCCGATCTCGCGCGCGAACTCGGCGTCGACACGTTCCCGACGTATTACGCGGGCAAGACCGTCGTGCTGGCGGGCGACACGCGCGTCGCCCAGGATTTCCACGGCGGCTCGGGCGGCGACGACGCGATCGGCGCGAAGCTCGGCGCACTCGCACGCGGCGTGCCGTCGCGCGAACCGTGGACCGCGCAGCGCGCGGCGGAGTTCGACAAGCTCACCTACGGCGAATGGCTGCTCAAGCAGGGCGTGACCTATGACGACGGCTACTTCCTCGGCCTCGCGGCAAAGCTGTCGCTCGGCGGCGCACCGGCGCAGCTCGGGTTGCTGCACTACCTGTCGATGATCAACAGCGCCGATTGCGACTACGCGAAGCTCGAATCGACCAAGGGCGGCGCACAGGAAACGCGCTTCGTCGGCGGCTCGCAGGTGTTGAGCCTCCGGATGGCGAGCGAACTCGGCGCGAAGGTGCGACTGTCCTGCCCGGTGCGCAAGATTTCGGGCTGGGATCGCGACGTGGTCGACGTGCAGACCGATCGCGGCGTGCTGCGCGCGCGGCGCGTGATCGTCGCGCTCAATCCGGCGCTGTGTCAGCAGATCGTGTTCGATCCGCCGCTGCCGGAGGGCCGCGCGCAGTTGCAGCGGAACTGGCCGGCGAATGCGCCGATGCGCAAGACGGTGCACGTGTACGACCGGCCGTTCTGGCGCGACGACGGCTACAACGGACAGATCTTCGAGGTCGGCGGACCGGTGTTCATGGCGTACGACAACTCGCCGCCGGACGGCTCGGTCGGCGTGCTCGCCGCGTTCGTCGCGCCGGGCGCGCTGCCGGCCGAACCGAAGGCGGCCGAGCGAACGCTGTCGGCCATCTTTGCGCGCGCGCTCGGCGACAAGGCGCTGCATCCGACGCAGTTCCACGACTACGACTGGGGCCGCGTCGATCCGTGGACGCTGCAGTGCATCCACCCGCTGCCGCCCGGCTTCTGGACGAAATGGGGCAAGTTCCTGCGGCCGGAGGCAGGCCGGCTGATCTGGTCGGGCACCGAGACAGCCGACCTGTGGGCCGGCGCGATGGACGGCGCGGTGCGCTCCGGGCATCGCGCGGCGTTGCAGGCGCTCGGCAAGCTGGCCGGCCGCGGCGGGGAGGCCTGAGTGAAACGAACCTGGATGATCGGCGCGGCGCTGCTGTTGGCGGGCGGCGCGGCGGCCGGCGTGCTGTACGGACCGGACCTCGTCGACGGCATGCGTTACCAGAAGGCGATGGCCGCGATCGGCGAAGCCGACAAGGCCAACGGCGGCGCGTGGCCGCAGCCTCAGGAGACGTGCTTCTTCTGCCACGGCGCGCACGGACAGTCGCAGAACGCGTGGTATCCGTCGCTGTCCGGCCAGCCGGCCCCGTATATCGCCGCGCAACTGCGCGCGTTCGCCACGGACTGGCGCCGCAATGCGTACATGGGGCCGCTTTCGCGCGAACTCGACGACGCGAAGATCGACGCGCTGGCGACCTACTTCGCGCGACAGGCACCGGCGCGCAACGAACCCGTGCCGGCCGACGCGGCGCTCGACAAGCGCGGGATGGCGCTGGTCGACGCGCGAAGCTGCCGCGCGTGTCACGGCGCGGCGCTGACGGGTAAGGATCCGGCCCCGCGCCTCGCCGGCCAGGGGCAGTTTTACCTGGAAGCGCAACTGGCGGCGTTCCGCTCGGGCGAGCGACACGATCCGACCGGTGCGATGAACGCGTTGGCCGCGACGTTGTCGGGCGACGACACGCGTGCCGTTGCGCATTATCTGGCCGGTCTGTCGCCGGGCGGAGCGGCGAAATGATGCGCAAAACGCGTCGGGGCCGGGAATACCCTACCTTTTTCTTTGCCTTTTACTTTGTCATAGTGACCTAAGATTGGTAATGTGTTCTACAAAAGGACGCGCCGGATACGAAGCAGCAGTACCCGACCTCGAACCGAACCGGTTCTCGACAACTCACGTTTCAGGAGACAACCATGGCTAAGCACCCCGTCGTCGTTTATGGCGCAAGCGGTTACACCGGCATGTTGATCATGGACTGGCTGATCGACCAGAACATCCCGTTCACGGCGGTCGCGCGCAATGCGGGCCGCGCGAAGGAAATGATGGCGCAGCGCGTCGTGCGGCTCGAATCCGCGCAATACGAAATCATCGAAGCGGAGCACGACGTCGATGCGCTCGTGAAGGCTTTCCGCGGTGCGAAGGTGGTGTGCAACACGGTCGGACCGTTCTCGAGCTTCGGGCTCGTCGGCGTCGAGGCCGCGCTGAAGGCCGGCTGCCACCACCTCGATACGACCGGCGAGCAGTCGTACATCCGTGCGGTGCGCGACGAATTCGGCGAGCAGTATCGCCAGGCCGGCCTGCTGGTGTCGTCGTCGAACGCCTACATGTACACGTTCGCCGAGATCGCCGCCGAGCTCGCGCTCGAAACGCCGGGCATCGATGCGCTGGAGACGGCCACGCTGACGCGCGGCCCGCGCGGTGCGGCCGGCGTGAGCATCGGCTCGACCGCGACGATCTTCGACGGCGCCCGCCACGAGTCCTGCTACCTGTGGGAGAAGGCGCTCGTGCCGCACGCCGCGGACGCGTCGTTCACCGTCGCGACGCCTGAGCTGATGCAGCCGGTGTTCTGCCTGCCGTGGGGCGGCACGTCGCTGCCCGTCTATTTCGAGCACGATGCGCGCGTGCGCAGCTGCATCTCGTGCGTGGGCTTCTACGACAACAACGTGATGAAGCTGGTGCACCAGTTCGGGCAGAAGTGGGAAGCCGAATACAAGCACCTGCCGCGCGAGCAGCAGGACGAGGTGCTGAAGCAGGTCGTCGCGTCGACCACGCCGACGATGCCGCCGCGCGAGCGCACGACGATCCAGCGCAGCGTCGATTTCGCGATCGGCCGCGGCCAGCTCGCGGCGGTGCGCGCGACCGTGCACGGCGTCACGCCGTACATCTCGACGGGCGCGATTCATGCGGCCGGCGTGCTGAAGCTGCTCGACGGCGATACCGCGCGCACGGGCTTCGCGTCCGGCTCGAAGGCATTCGGCCATCGCTACCTGCTCGGCTTCCTCGAACAGCGCGGGCTCGCGCGCGCGACGGTCACGCAACTGTGACGGCCGCCGCCGCATCGGTACAGATCCAACGGAACTTGTGACATGGCCATTATCGATTTCTACGACCGCGGGTGGCGGCTCAATCCCGACGGCATCGCGTACATCCAGGACGAGCGCAACTACACGTTCCAGGAGATCGGCGAGCTCTCGTGCCGCATCGCCAACGGGCTGCTCGCCGCCGGCTTCGCGAAGGAGGCGAAGGCGGCGGTGTGGGCCGACAACGACGTGATCGGCTGGAGCTGCGCGCTCGGGATGTGGCGCGCCGGGCTCGCGTACATCCCGGTGAACGGCCGCAACGCGGTGGCCGAGAACCAATACGTGCTCGACGCGTTCGACTGCGAAGTGCTGTTTTTCCATCGCGCGTTCGCGGACGCGATCGATACGCTGCGGCCGAGCCTGCCGAAGATCCGGCTGTGGGTGTGTCTCGACGCCGACCTGCCGTGGGCGCCGTCGCTGGCCGCGTGGAGCGAGCGCCAGCCGGCGACGCAGCCAGCCGTCGATTACGCGATGGACGACGTCGTCGCGCTGTCGGCCACGGGCGGCACGACGGGTGCGCCGAAGGGCGTGATGAACACGCATCGTTCGCTGCAGACGTACTTCGCCCAATTCATGATCGCGATGACGTACGACGATGTGCGCCCCGTGAATCTTGCCGCGGCGCCGATGACGCATACGGCCGGCATGATGTCGCTGCCGTGCACCGCGCGCGGCGGCACGGTGGTCGTGCTGCCGAAGCCCGACCCGGCGTTGCTGCTCGGCGCGATCGTCAAGCATCGCGTGACCGAGTTCTTCCTGCCGCCGACCGTGATCTATCGGCTCCTCGATATCCCCGGCATCGAGCAGGTCGATTTCTCGTCGCTGCGCTACTTCCTGTACGGCGCCGCGCCGATGTCGGTCGAGAAGCTCAAGCGTGCGATCGACGTGTTCGGCCCCGTGATGACGGGCGGCTACGGGCAGACCGAGGCGCCCGCGTCGATTTCGTACCTGACGCCGGCCGAGCATTTCGTCGACGGCAAGCTGGCGCCCGACACGCGACTCGCGTCGGTCGGCCGCCCGAATCCGCTGGTGCGCGTCGAGATCGTCGGCGAGCGCGGCGAGTTGCTGAAGCAGGGCGAGACCGGCGAGATCTGCGTGCGCGGCGATCTCGTGATGAAGGGTTACTACCGCGCGCCGGACAAGACGGCCGAGACGATCGTCGACGGCTGGCTGCACACCGGCGATATCGGCCATCTCGATCGCGACGGCTATCTGCACATTACCGACCGCAAGAAGGACATGATCATCAGCGGCGGCTTCAACGTCTATCCGAGCGAGATCGAGCAGGTGATCTGGGCGCATCCGGCCGTGCAGGACTGCGCGGTGATCGGCGTGCCCGACGACAAGTGGGGCGAGGCGGTGAAGGCCGTGGTGGAGCTCAACGCCGGGCAGCAGGTGAGTGCCGAAGAACTCGTCGCGCTGTGCAAGGAGAAGCTCGGCTCGGTGAAGGCGCCGAAGAGCGTGGACTTCGTCGCCGCGCTGCCGCGCAGCACGGCCGGCAAGGTGCTGAAGAAGGACCTGCGCGAACGGTACTGGCAAGGCCAGCAACGCAGGATCTGAACCTGATTCATACGGATTCCATACGATGAGCAACATCTACATCGCCGGCATCGCGATGACCGTGTTCGGCCGGCATCTCGAGCGCAGCCTCGACGATCTGGCGAGAGAGGCGCTGCAGCGCGCATTGCGGGACGCCGGCTGCCACGCCGATGCGATCCGCGCCGCGTTCTACGCGGGCATCACCAACGGCGCGCTGCAGGGGCAGCTGTCGATTCCCGGCCAGGTCGTGTTCAGCAAGATCGGCCTCGAAGGCATTCCGGTATTCAACGTCGAGAATGCGTGCGCGTCGGGCAGTACGGCCGTGCACCTCGCCGTGCGGCAGTTGCAGTCGGGCGCATGCGACGTCGCGCTCGCGCTCGGCGCGGAAAAGATGAACGTCGCGGACAAGGCGAAATCGTTCGCGCTGTTCGAGGCCGGCTGGGACGTGTCGCGCGTCGACGAGAATTTCGCGATGCTCGCACGGCTCGGCGAAGGGATCGAGCCGCCGCCCGGCTCGGAATCCGACCGCCCGTACAGCCGCTTCATGAAGATCTACGCGGCGCTGTGCCGGCATCACATGCGCACGTACGGCACGACGCAGCGGCAGATCGCCGCCGTGTCGGCGAAGAACCACGGGCATTCGGTGCACAACCCGTACTCGCAGTTCCGCCAGCCGTTCACGATCGACGAGGTGCTGGCGGCCGCACCGATCACGTATCCGATCACGCTGCCGATGTGCGCACCGCTGTCGGATGGCGCGGCGGCCGCGATCCTCTGTACGGAAGAAGGGCTGGAACGCATCGGCGCCGACCGCAGCCGCTGCATCCGGATCGCCGCGAGCGTGATCCGCAGCTTCACGCGGCGGCGCATCGACGAGCCGCACAAGCACATCGGCCGGCTCGCCGCATTCCAGGCGTACGAGCAGGCCGGCGTGGGGCCGGAGGACATGGACGTGGCCGAAGTGCACGACGCGTCGGCGATGGGTGAAATCATCCAGGCCGAGAACCTCGGCTTCGTGCCGCTCGGCGAAGGCGGCCCGGCCGCCGAGCGCGGCGAGTTCACGCTCGGCGGGCGCATCCCGATCAACACGTCCGGCGGCCTCGAATCGAAGGGGCATCCGCTCGGCGCGACCGGCATCGGTCAGTTATACGAACTGGTCACGCAGTTGCGCGGCGAAGCGGGCGCACGGCAGGTGGACGGCGCGCGCCATGCGATCCAGGAAAACGGCGGCGGCTTGCAGGGCGTCGAAGAGGCGGCACTGGCGATTCACATTCTCAGCAGGGATTGACGGAGACGGACATGGGCGACGCACACGGCGCAATGGCGCTCGGGCAAGTAGCGCAGGCAGGGCAGGCGATGCGACCGGCGTCGGGCGGGGTCGGTTCGGCAGCGGCGATGCAGGCGGCGGGCACCGATGCGGGCGGGCCGCTCGCGCGCTGGGGCGAGGGCATTCGCGCCGACGCCGCATTGCGGAAATATCGCCCCGTCGGCGGCTGGATCGAGCCGCCCGAGCGTGCGCAACCGGCGCTCGAAGGCGACGTGCAGGCGGACGCGATCGTCGTCGGCGCGGGCTTTGCCGGCCTGTCGACCGCGCTGGAACTGGCCGCGCGCGGCGCGAGCGTCGTCGTGCTCGAACGCGAGTTCGCGGGCTTCGGCGCGAGCGGGCGCAACGCCGGCTATCTCGCCGGCGGCCAGGGGCTCGAATACGAGCTGTTTCTCAAGCGGGTCGGCCACGAACAGGCGAAGCGGATCGTCGGCTTCTACGACGAAGGCGTCGCGTACGTCGAACGCAAGCTCGCCGAATACGCGATCGACTGCGACTACCGCGCGTCGGGCATCATTCGCGCGGGCGTGCATCCGTCGCAGGAGAAGCGCCTGCGCGAGAGCATGGCCACCGGGATCGAACTTGGCTCGCCTGCGGAGTTTCTCGATGGCGCGGCGATGCGCGAGCGCGGGATTCCGCCGGCGTTCCTGTTCGGCGCGTACGTGCCGGGCGGCGGCACGCTCGATCCCGGCAAGTACGTGACGGGCTTGCGGCGGGCTGCGCTCGCGGCCGGCGTGAGACTTTACGAGAACACCGCGCTGCTCGAATTCGACGCCGGCGAGACGGTGCGCGTGCGCACCGCACGCGGCAGCGCGAGTGCGCCGGTGCTGGTGCTCGCGACCAATGCGTACACGCCGCAACTCGGCTTGCTCGGCGACAAGGTGATGCCGCTGCGCGTATCGGCGCTCGAGACCGAGCCGCTGTCCGACGCGCAGCTCGAGGCGCTCGGCTGGCCGAATCGCGAGGGCATCGTCACGCCGCATCTGACGATGGAGAGCCATCGCCTGACCGCGCGCAACACGCTGTTGCTGACGACCAAGCGGCTGCATTACGTCTACGGCTCGCAGACGCCGAACGTGCCGGACGGCGACACGTATCGCGCGCTTCTGAAGACGCTGCACGCGCGCTTTCCGCAACTCGGCGACGTGCCGGTGCGCGCATGCTGGAGCGGCTACATCTCGTTCGCGGGCGATGCGTTGCCGGTGGTCGGCGCGGCCGGCGCGCACGGCAACGTGTTCTACACGGCCGGGTGCTCGGGGCATGGCGTCGGCACGCAATCGCTGATCGGCCGCGTGCTGGCCGAGCGCATTCACGACGGGCGATCGCCGCTGCTCGACGCGTTGACGCACAAGACGCCGTCGGTGCCGCCCGAGCCGCTGCGATGGTGTGCGATGACCGCGATGCTCGGCGTCGCGAACCTGCTCGACGAACGCGTGAATCGCAAGGTGCGGACGATGTAGCGGCGCATGCGATCGTCGCGACGCGAAAACGCGCATCCGGCCGGGCCACCCGACGGAAGGGCGGCTCGATGGAAAATGCAGCTCGCATCGGGTATAGTCGTTGGCGCTCCGTAAGGGACGGAGCGTCCATTCGACGAAGCCGAAACGCCCTCTTCACGACGAACACGATGACAGTGTCCAACGAGCCGCGCAGCACGAAAAAGCGACGCACCTCGACTCCCGCCGCCGCAGCCGGCAACACCGACGGCTTGCGGGCGCAGGGCCTGCGCACCCGCAACACGATCATTCGCGTCGCACGCAAGCTGCTGCTCGACGGCGGCCCGCTGGAATTCTCGCAGCGCGCGGTTGCCGCGGCCGCAGGCATCAGCGTCAGCAATCTGCAGTACTACTTCCCGACCCGCATCGCCGTGTTGCGGGCCGTCATCGAACCGGTCATCGACACCTATCTCGACGACATGAAGCGCGCGATGAGCAGCGAAGCGTCCCCGCGCGACGTGTTCGAAGAGATCATGCAGCGCTCGATCGCCGATGCGAAGGATGCCAAGTACAACGCACTGTTCCGGCATTTGCTGTCGTTTGCGGCTACCGATGCCGAATGTTTCAAACTCTACGACGAGTGGTACACGACGCTGACGCGCGACCTCGCGCAACTGCTGCGCGCCGTCAATCCGGCGTTCAGCGCGGCCGACAGCCGGCATGCGGCCACGATGCTGATCGCGCTTGCCGACGGCCTCGCGATGCAGTACGGCACCGGGCGGCAGACGCAGGCGCTCGAAGCGTATTTCCTCGCGACGTCGCGCGCGATCGCCTACGGCACGCTGACGGGTCCGGCCGGCAAATAACTGCACGAGCCTGCAGCGCCAAGCGAATCGGGACAGGGGAATACCCTGTCTTTTTTTTGCTTCCCGTGTTTGTCATGATGACCTATGTTTGGTATGTATTACTAGATGTTGGATGGCCGGGCGCATCCGCTGCCGGGCCGACATGATTCGAGTCCAGGAGGAGAACGGAGATGATTCGTCTGAACAAGTCCGCGGCGCTGCCCGCGGTCGGCATGACCGGCTTCGAGACGCCGCTGAGCGAAGAGGAAAGCGCAATCCAGCACACGGTTCATCGTTTTGCGCGCGATGTGCTGCGGCCGATCGGTCGCGAGCTCGACCGGATGACGGCGGAGGACGTGATCGCTCCGGGCTCGCCGTACTGGGCCGCGATCGTCGAGAGCGCGAAGCTCGGGCTCGATCCGCAACTGATCGCGCAGTTTCCGGCGGAGACAGCCGTGCGCATCGAGTCGTTGATCGGCGAGGAACTTGGCTGGGGCGATTCGGGCCTCGCCGTGTCGATCGGCGCGGCCACGATGCCGCTGATGATGGCGCACACGGTCGGCAACGCCGAACTGATCGAGATGTGCGCGGGCAAGGTCGGCTGCTGGATGAACACGCAGCCCGATCGCGGGTCGGATGCGGCGATCCTGTATCGGCAGGAGCTTGCCGGGAATGGCCGGCAGCCGGTCGGCAACGTGACCGCGAAGGTCGGCGCCGACGAGATCGTGATCAACGGGCAAAGCTCGGCGTGGATCTCGAACGGCTCGGTCGCGCAGGTCGCGCTCGCGTACATGGCGGCCGACTACGGCGACGGCTTCTATGGCGAAGGCGAGCGCAGCGCGTTCACGAACGGCATCGCGATGATCCTGCCGCTCGATCTGCCCGGCGTGTCGCGCGGCAAGCCGCTCGACAAGATCGGCCAGCGCGCGCTGCCGCAGGGCGAGATCTATTTCGACAACGTGAAGGTGCCGAAGCGCTTCGCGGTCGCGCTGAAGGACGACTATCTCGGCAACCTCGCATCGACGTGGTCGTATGCGGGCACGCACATGTGCCAGGTGTTCGTCGGGGCGGCGCGGGCCGCGTTCGAACTGGCGCTCGCGTATTGCCACGAGCGCAAGCAGGGCGGCGCGCTGCTGATGGATCACCAGATGACGCACCTGCGCATCGGCGAGATGCTGCGCCGGCTCGAGATGGCGCGCGCGATCGCGCGCCGCAGCCTCGCGTTCTCGCGGATGTCGCCGCAAAGCCATCCGTATGCGACCGCGCAAGCAAAGGTGAGCGTGACCGAGGAGGCGATGAAGATCACGCACGAGGCATTCCAGCTGTTCGGCGGCAACGGCACCACGCGCGAATTCCCGATCGAGAAGCTGTTCCGCGACGTGCGTTCGGCCTTGATCGAGGATGGCGAGAACTACATCCTCGCGTCGCGTCTCGGCGTGCTGGCGGGCCAGCTTTACGAGAACGGGTGGACGCGCGAATAAGCGCGGGTCACACGGGCGGTGTGGGCGGGCTTTCCTTTACGGCTTACTTTCGCGTGTAAAGAAGACACGGCGGCCGGATGGGCACGCCGGATCGGAACGCGCGTGCCCATCCAGCGGCACGCGCGTCCGTACTCAGATGCGACCGAGCAGCACCAGTATCACGACAATGATGACGATCAGCCCGACGGTCCCCGATGGCCAATAACCCCAGCTTCGGCTATGCGGCCATGAAGGAAATGCTCCGATGAGCAGCAGAATCAGAACGATGATGAGGATCGTACCGAGCATCGCATCCCTCCTGGATTTATTCGACACGGTATGCGCCGACGCAATTCGCGTGCCGCGACGCGGGTGCCGGTGAAAGTCGGTGCAAGCGCATTGTTCGAATTCCGCGAATTCATGTGGTGAATACCGATCGATTCAGAAAATAAATTTCAAAAATGTATGCCCGGTCGCTATGCTGGGCCTTCGGTTTTCCTCAGGCGAGCGCAATGGCTGAACTCTTTCTGGTACGGCACGGGCAGGCGTCGTTCGGCACCGACGACTACGACCGGCTTTCCGCTGCGGGCGACCAGCAGGGCGTCTGGCTCGGCGAATACTTCGCGCGGCAGGGCCTGACGTTCGACCGCGTGATCTGCGGCACGATGAACCGCCATGCGCAGACGGTCGCCGCGATCCTGCGCGGGATGGGCCGCGAAGGCGCTGCGGTCGACCGCCATCCGGGCCTGAACGAATACGATTTCCACGGGCTGTTCGCGGCAGCCGCCAGCGACTACCCGGAGATCGCGCGGCTCGCGGCCGGCTCGATGAAGGAACACTTCCGCGCGCTGCGGCAGGTTCTGCACCTGTGGACCGAAGACAAGCTCGGCGATGCGGCCCCCGAAACCTGGGCCAGTTTCCAGCAGCGGGTGGCCGACGCGCGCGCCGCGATCCGCCACGGCGGCGGCCAGCGCGTGCTGGCGGTGAGCTCCGGCGGCCCGATTGCGGTCACCGTGCAGCAGGTGCTCGCGGCGCCGCCGTCGAGCGCGATCGCGCTGAACCTGCAGATCCGCAACAGCAGTCTTTCGCAGTTTTTCTTCAACGCCGACGCGTTCCACCTCGCGTCGTTCAACGGCATCCCGCATCTGGAGGATCCCGAACGACATGCGCTGCGGACCTACGGCTGACCCACGAACGATCGCGACGATGACGAACCCTTCCCCGCAACTCGACGTAGCCCGCCTCACGCGTTATCTGGAAACGCACGTGCCGGGCTTCGAAGGCCCGGTCGACATGGAGAAGTTTGCCGGCGGCCAGTCGAATCCGACTTTCCTGCTGAAGGCGAAGAGCGGCCGCTACGTGCTGCGCCGCCAGCCGCCGGGTGAACTGCTGAAATCCGCGCACGCGGTCGACCGCGAATTCCGCGTGCTGAGCGCGCTGTCGGGTACCGCGGTGCCGGTCGCGCATCCGTATCACCTCTGCGAAGACCGCGACGTGATCGGCAGCCTGTTCTACGTGATGAGTTTCGAGGATGGCCGGATTTTCTGGGATCCCGCGCTGCCGGAACTGCCGAAGGCCGAGCGCGCGACCTGCTACGACGCGCTGCTGCAGACGATGGCCGCGCTGCACGACGTCGATGTCGACGCGGTGGGCCTCGCCGACTACGGCCGCCCGGGCAACTACTTCGAACGCCAGATCGGCGTGTGGACGAAGCAGTATCGCGCGGCCGAAACCGGGCGCCTCGACGCGATGGAGACGCTGATCGACTGGCTGCCCAAAGCGTGCCCCGAGGACACGGGCCGGCCGGCGCTGGTGCACGGCGATTTCCGGATCGACAACCTGATGTTCGCGCGTGACGACTATCGCGTGCAGGCCGTGCTCGACTGGGAACTGTCGACGCTCGGCAACCCGCTCGCCGACCTCGCGTATTTCTGCATGTGCCTGCGGCTGCCGTCCGGCGGGCAGGTGCGCGGGCTGGCGGGCCAGGATCGCGCGGCGCTCGGCATTCCGGACGAAGCGGCGATCGTCGCGCGCTACTGCGAGCTGCGCGGCATCGCGCCGATCCGCGACTGGCACTTCTACCTCGCGTTCAGTTTCTTCCGGCTCGCGGCGATCGCGCAGGGCGTGAAGGCGCGCGCGCTGCAGGGCAATGCATCGAGCGAGCAGGCGCTGCGCGTCGGCGAAATGGCCGGCCGGCTGGCCGAAATGGCCGTCGGCGTGATCGACGCGCATCGCTGACGTCGCCGCGAAGCGCCACGATCGCCGCGCGGCGGCACGACATCCCAATCAATGGAGGAGCACAGCAACATGGCAACGAACCTGTTCGACCTGACGGGCAAGATCGCGCTGGTGACGGGCGCGAGCCGCGGCATCGGCGAGGAAATCGCGAAGCTGCTCGCGCAGCAGGGCGCGCACGTGATCGTATCCAGCCGCAAGCTCGACGACTGCCGGGCCGTGGCCGATGCGATCGTCGCCGCGGGCGGCCGCGCCGAGGCGCTGGCGTGCCACGTCGGGCGTCTGGAGGACATCGCCGCGACGTTCGAGCACATCCGCGGCAAGCACGGCCGTCTCGACATCCTCGTGAACAATGCGGCCGCGAACCCGTATTTCGGGCACATCCTCGATACCGATCTCGCCGCGTACGAGAAGACCGTCGACGTGAACATCCGCGGCTACTTCTTCATGTCGGTCGAGGCCGGCAAGCTGATGAAGACGCACGGCGGCGGCGCGATCGTCAACACGGCGTCGGTGAACGCGCTGCAGCCGGGCGACCGGCAAGGCATCTACTCGATCACGAAGGCGGCCGTCGTCAACATGACGAAGGCGTTCGCGAAGGAATGCGGCCCGCTCGGCATCCGCGTGAACGCGCTGCTGCCGGGGCTCACGAAGACCAAGTTCGCGGGTGCGCTGTTCGCCGACAAGGACATCTACGAAGCGTGGATGACGAAGATCCCGCTGCGCCGCCACGCGGAGCCACGCGAAATGGCCGGCACCGTGCTGTATCTGGTGTCGGACGCGGCGAGCTACACGAACGGCGAATGCATCGTCGTCGACGGTGGCCTGACGATCTGAGCACGCGATGAAACTCGACAGCTATGCCGGCCAGACCGTGATGATCACCGGCGCCGCGAGCGGCTTCGGCGCGCTGCTCGCGAGCGAACTCGCCGCGATGGGCGCGCGGCTCGCGCTCGGCGACCTGAACGGTGAGGCGCTCGAACGCGTGGCCGCACCGCTGCGCGCGGCCGGCGCCGACGTGCTCGCGCAGCGCTGCGATGTGCGTGTCGAAACGGACGTCGCTGCGCTGGTGCATGACGCCGTCGCGCGTTTCGGGCGGCTCGACGTCGGCATCAACAACGCGGGCATCGCACCGCCGATGAAGGCGCTGATCGACACCGACGAAGCCGATCTCGATCTGAGCTTCGCGGTGAACGCGAAAGGCGTGTTCTTCGGGATGAAGCATCAGATCCGCCAGATGCTTGCGCAGCGCGAAGGCGTGATCCTGAACGTCGCGTCGATGGCCGGGCTCGGCGGTGCGCCGAAGCTGGCCGCGTATGCGGCGTCGAAGCATGCGGTGGTCGGGCTCACGAAGACGGCCGCGCTCGAATACGCGCGCCATGGCATCCGCGTGAATGCGGTGTGCCCGTTCTACAGCACGACGCCGATGGTCACCGACGGCGATATCGGCGATCGCCAGGATTTTCTCGCAAAAGGCTCGCCGATGAAGCGGCTCGGCCGGCCCGACGAAGTCGTCGCGGCGATGCTGATGCTGTGCGCGAAGGAAAACACCTATCTGACCGGGCAGGCCGTCGCCGTCGACGGCGGCGTCTCGGCCTTCTGAACCGGACGAACGGATCACGACAATCTCGAGGAGTCGATCATGGACTTTGGCTACACCCCGAAAGTGGAAGCGCTGCGCGAACGTGTGCGCGCGTTCATGGACGCGCACATCGTGCCGCGCATCCGCCAGTGGAACGACGAAGTGCACGCGGGCCGGTATCCGGTGTCGTTCATGGAGGAGCTGAAGGAGCGCGCGAAAGCGGAAGGGCTGTGGAACCTGTTCCTGCCGCACCTGAAGGACGACGAGCCGGGCACGGGCCTGACGAACCTCGAATACGCGCCGCTCGCCGAGATCATGGGGCGCGTGAGCTGGGCGTCGGAAGTATTCAACTGCAACGCGCCGGACACCGGCAACATGGAGCTGCTGCACATGTTCGCGACGCCCGAGCAGCGCGAACAGTGGCTGCTGCCGCTGCTGCGCGGCGAGATCCGCTCGGCGTTCGCGATGACGGAGCCCGACGTCGCGTCGTCGGATGCGACCAACATCACGACGCGTATCGAGCGCGTGGGCGACGAGTACGTGATCAATGGCCGCAAATGGTTCATCACGAACGCCGCGCATCCGAACTGCAAGATCTTCATCGTGATGGGCAAGACCGATCCCGATGCCGAATCGCACCAGCAGCAAAGCATGATCCTCGTGCCGCGCGACACGCCGGGCGTGACGGTCGTGCGCAACATCACAGTGGTCAATCACCACGCGCCGGAAGGACACTGCGAGATCACGTTCGACAACGTGCGCGTACCGGCGCGCAACCTGCTCGGCGAGGAGGGCAGCGGCTTCGCGCTCGCGCAGGCGCGCCTCGGGCCGGGCCGCATCCACCACTGCATGCGTTCGATCGGCGCGGCCGAGCTGGCGCTGGAGCTGATGATCGACCGCGCGCAGTCGCGCGTCGCGTTCGGCAAGCCGCTGAACCGGCACGGCACCGTCGGTGAATGGATCGCGCGCTCGCGCATCGAGATCGACCAGGCGCGCCTGCTGGTGCTGAAGGCCGCGTGGATGATCGACAAGGTCGGTGCCAAGGCCGCGCGCAAGGAAATCTCGATGATCAAGGCGCTCGTGCCGACCGTTTATACGGACGTGTGCGACCGCGCGATGCAGGTATTCGGCGCAGCGGGCTTGAGCCCGGATACGCCGCTGGCCGACCTGTGGACCTGGGGCCGCGCGCTGCGCTTCGCCGACGGCCCGGACGAGGTGCACCTGCAGGCGATCGCGCGGATGGAGATCAAGGACGGCGAGCCCGGTGCGACGGCGCCGTACCTGACGCCGCCGCCGCGCGGCTGAGCGGGGCGACGTGGACGAACGAATGGCGCCCGCCGTAAGATCTCGGCAAGGAGATCCGGCGATGCGCCTTTCGAAGATTGATCTGAACCTGTTCGTCGTATTCGAGGCGATCTACAACAAGCGCAACCTGACGCGCGCGGCCGAGGTGCTGAACCTCACGCAGCCGGCCGTCAGCAACGCGCTGGCGCGGCTGCGCAAGACGCTGAACGATCCGCTGTTCGTCAGCACGCCGGCCGGGATGATGCCGACGCCGATGGCCGAGAACATCGTCGGCCGCGTGCGCGAGGCGCTGCAACTGCTCGATTCGAGCGCGCACGAAGGCGACGTGTTCGATCCGGCTTCGTCCGAGCGCGTATTCCGGCTCAGCATGAGCGACCTGACCGAAGCGCTGCTGCTGCCGGCGCTCGGCGAGTTGCTGCAGACGCATGCGCCCGGCATGCACGTGCGCAGCTACACGATGGATCGACGCGAAGTCGCGACCGCGCTCGCGAACGGGTCGGTCGATCTCGCGATCGACGCGCCGCTGATCGGCGATCCGCATCTGCACCAGGCGCTGCTCGTGCAGGACCGCTACGCGTGCATGATCCGCGACGATCACCCGTTCAAGGGCGACACGCTGACCATGGACGACTACCTGTCGATGGGCCACATCCACGTATCGAGCCGCCGCAAGGGCAGCGGGCACGTCGACGCGGAACTGACGCGGCTCGGGCTGCGCCGCAACATCCAGATGCGCGTGCAGCACTACATGGTCGCGCCGCTGATCGCGATGCGCGGCGATCTCGCGCTGACGGCGCCGCTGCGGCTGCTGCGGCGCTATCCGGCGCGGATTCTCGAACTGCCGTTCGAGATGCCGGGGCTCGACTACTTCTGCTACTGGCATCGCAGTGCCGACCAGGATCAGGGCAGCCAGTGGCTGCGCGGGCAGTTGATGGCGCTGATGGGCGGGATGGAGGAGGGGCGGTGAGGGAGCGCCGTGCAGGTGCGTGTCGTCGTTTCGTCAGAACGGCTCGTCGTCGAAGCGCGACGACGCCGGCCGGCGCTTCGTGTCCTTCAGCCAGCGCCTGACGTTGTCCGGATCCTCGAATTCGCGCAGCGCGACGGCCAGGTCCTGGTTGCTGCGCTGCATGCCGGCGATGTCGCGCGTCAGCATGCGCAGCACGGTATCGGGCGCAACCTTGGTGGACGGCGCGATGCCATACGTGCCCCTGAAATCGTTCTCGACGTGCACGATCTCCCGATCGAGCTCGCGCAACTGTTCCTCCAGGATGCCGTTGTAGCGCGTGAGCCGCGCTTCGCCGAGGCCGTCGATCGCACGCCGGTCGATCTGTTCGATTTCCAGCTGCAGCTCCAGCAATTGCAGCAGGTTGCCCTTCTCGTAGGCGCGGTTGACCCGCTGCATCAGCACGGTTTTGCGTTGCTGCTCCTGCGGATCGGTTTCGCGGTCGGGATGCAAGGCGCTTGCGAGCTTGCGATAGATCTCGCGGATCGACTTGCTCGATTCGGCCCGGTCCGCCTCGATCCGGGCCTGCGCGGCCGATTGCTTCGGTGCTTTCCTGCGCTTCGCGCGCTGCGCCTCGCGGGCCGCGTGAGCGGCCATGTCGCGCTCGAACTGGGCGTCGAGTTCGGCCTGCATGCGCTCAGCAAGTTCGTCCGGGGACAGCGAGTCGAGATCTTCCGGCGGTTCGGGCTCGGGTTTCCGTTTCGGTTTCGTCGGCTCGGGAGCGGCCGTTGCGTTGCCGACGTGGTCGGATCCGGCATGCCGGTGGTAAATCACCTTCAACGCCGCGTCGTCGCTGGTGCGCAGCAAATCGCTCGCCATGTCGACGATCAGGTCCGACAGCGCGCGTTGCTCAGCCTTGCTCAAGCCCTTCTTCAGGAACGCGTCGTCGAGCAGATGGATCAGTTTGATCCGCAGCGCGGTCGATTGCCGTTCGAGCGGCAACAGAGCGTCGACGAACTTCTTCTGGAACGCCGGCATCACGGCTTCCCACGCACCAAGACGTTCGCGCCGCTTTTCGATTTGCTCGACGAGCGTATTGAACGTCTTCTGGGCTATCGACAGGCTGGCTGTCTCGTGGCTGGGCGCGATGGCGACCGCGGCACCGCGACGTGCGGTCATGATCGATGTCCTCCGGCCGCGGCGGGAGGCGCGGCAGGCCGGTATTTTAGCCGGATGGGAACGCGCCCGAAACGACCGGCCGCGTGTTACCGCTTCGTCGTCGCAGCCGCCGGCGCGCCCGAATCCATGCCCGGTGCGCCGTTCGCCCCATAGGCGGCTTCCGCGTTCTTGCGTTCTGCGAGGCGCCTCGTGGCGAGGCGTTCCTGCGCGGCGACGATGTCGCCCGGATAGTTGTCGCCGTCGCCGGCGACCGGCTCGTAGCCGACCGACTCGTAGCCGACCGACTCGTAGCCGACCGACTCGTAGCCGACCGACTCGTAGCCGACCGACTCGAGGTCGAGCAGCTCCTGGCGCACTTGCGCGCGCGTGAGCGTCGAGTGCGATGACTGTGCGTACGACGCGGCCGGTGCGGCGAGAAGGGCGGTAGCGGCGACAGTGGCGATGGCGGCGATGATGGATTTCACGGTTTCCTCGGACGATTTCGTTGCGGTTTGCTGAACCGACGAGGAAAGTTTAGGAACCTTGATCGGCCTGATAAATGGCGATTCCAGGCGAACTGTGTTCCAGAATGAGTGAGAGTGCGCGATGCTGACGGAATGCGATGGTGATCGACGTCATGTGAAAGCGCGATGCGACGACTGCGCTGACGCGTGTTCCGGCGCGTCAGTGTTCCGTCAGTCGCCGAACAACTGCCCTTGTCCGGAGATCACGCGCTCGAAATCGTCCCGCAGGAACGGCAGGATCGCATCGGCGACAGGCTGAAGCTGACGGCTCAGATAGAACGCATAGTCGATCGGCGAACGCATCGTCTCGAGCGGCTCGGGGCCGGCCGTCGTCATCACGTAGCTGATCCAGCCGCCGCGCTGATACTGCAGCGGCCGGCCCTGCGCGAGGTTGAACTCGTCGGCGATCCGCGCCGCGCGCACGTGCGGCGGCACGTTGCGTTCGTACTCGCGCAGCGGCCGGCGCACGCGCTTGCGGTAGACGAGCTGCTCGTCGAATTCGCCGGCGAGCGTGCGCTGCACGTAGTCGCGAATGAAATCCCGGTACGGCTCGCGCCTGAACACGCGCCGGTACAGCTCGCGCTGGAACTGCTGCGCGAGCGGCGTCCAGTCGGTGCGCACCGTTTCGAGCCCCTTGAACACGAGATCCTCGCCGCCGTCGGCCGTCGCCGCGAGGCCCGCGTAGCGCTTCTTGCTGCCTTCTTCCGCGCCGCGCACGGTCGGCATCAGGAACCGGCGGTAATGCCGCTCGTACTGCAGCTCGAGCGCGCTTTCGAGCCCGAAGTGGTCGCGCAGGTGCGCGCGCCACCAGCGGTTCACGTGCTCGACGAGCGCGCGGCCCTTGGCGCCGGCTTCGTCGTCGTCGTGCGCGCGGCCAAGCCACACGAAGGTCGAATCGGTATCGCCGTAAATCACTTCGTATCCCTGAGATTCGATCAGCTTGCGCGTGCGATGCATGATCTCGTGGCCGCGCATCGTGATCGACGACGCGAGGCGCGGGTCGAAGAAGCGGCAGCCCGTCGAGCCGAGCACGCCGTAAAACGAATTCATGATGATCTTCAGCGCCTGCGACAGCGGCGCGTTGCGCTGCCGCTTCGCGTCGTCGCGGCCTTCCCATACGCGGCGCACGATATCGGGCAGGCAGTGCGCGGTGCGCGAGAAGCGCGCGCCGAGAAAGCCGGGCACCGATGCGTCGTCGCCGGGGTTCGCGAGCCCTTCGATCAGGCCGACGGGATCGATCAGGAACGTGCGGATGATCGACGGATAGAGGCTCTTGTAGTCGAACACGAGCACCGAATCGTACAGCCCGGGGCGCGAATCCATCACGAAGCCGCCGGGGCTGTTCTGCCCCGTCACGTCGCCGAGATTCGGCGCGACATAGCCGAGCCGGTGCATGCGCGGCAGGTACAGGTGCGTGAAGGCCGCGACCGACCCGCCGGTGCGGTCGGCCGCGAGCCCCGTGACGCTCGCGCGTTCCAGCGCGAAGGACAGCAGGTCGGCCTTGTCGAAGATGCGCGTGACGAGCTCGCAGTCCTTCAGGTTGTAGCGCGCGAGCGCGGGCTTGTCGTGATCGAAGCGGCGCTGGATCTCGTCCATCCGCTGGTACGGATTGTCGATCGACTTGCCTTCGCCGAGCAGCGCTTGCGACACGTATTCGAGGCTGAACGACGGGAACGTCCACGTCGCCGATTTCAGCATGTCGATGCCGTCGAGGATCAGCCGGCCGGCCGCGCCCGCGAAGAAGTGGTCGGGCTGCTGGCCGTGCGCGCGCCAGTCGAGCACGCTGCCACCGCGCCCGAGCTTGAGCGGCACGCCGTATTGCTCCGCGTGCGCATGCAGGATGCGCAGGTCGAATTGCACGAGGTTCCAGCCGATCACCGCATCGGGATCGTGTTCGTCGAACCAGTCGTTCAGGCGCGCGAGCATCGCGGCCCGGGTGTCGCAGTAGTCGAGGCGGAAGTCGACGGCGCTCGCGCCGGCATCGCCGTTCGGCGGTCCGAGCATGTAGACCTGCCGTTGCCCGCAGCCTTCGAGCGCGATCGAATACAGCTCGCCGTGGACGCTGGTTTCGATGTCGAGCGACACGCAGCGCAGCGCCGGGCGGTAGCCGGTCGCGGGCTTCAGCTCGCCGCCGGTCAGCGTGCCGTCGCGGCCGGGCTGGCCGCGAAACTCGACGCATGCGGTGATGAAGCGCTCCATCGCATAGCGATCGGGCGGCTGCACGTCGGTTTCGTAGACGTCGACGCCGGCCGCCGCGAGGCGCTTCTGGAGCCCGGACAGGTGGCGATAGCGCCGGCAATAGAGGCCGACGACCGGGCGTCGGCTGAAATCGCGCAGCGCGAGCGGGCGCAGTTCCGCCTCGCGTTCGCCGGCCAGCGTGCGTTCGGCGAGCGCCTGCTGTTCGGCCGGAATGAACGCGACGGCTTCCTGCGGGCGCAACCGCACGCGGCGCGGACCGCGTTCGGTTGCCAGCCAGAACTCGATCTCGATACCGGATGCGGTGTCCCGCCAGTGGCGGGTAAGGATGAAACCCTGCTCGAACGCCGTCAAAACGCTTGCTCGTCGTGGATGCCCAGGCGGCGGATTTTAGCGCTTGAATGGCAGTCGTGCCGCCGGCGGGCGTTTGGCACCAGGCGGCAGGAAGTCGTCGGGCGATGCGCTTGCAGCGCAATGGAAGCGACGGCATGTCGCTGACGGCGGAAGCGGACGGTCACGCGCACGATGGGCAACGGACGCTATTCGCGACGCAGCGCTTCGAGCACGGTTGAGGGCGACCGCTGGCCGGCGCCATACCCGTTCGACTGTAGCCTGGGCATCATGCCGACCACGAAGTCGATGAACGCCCTGACCTTGGCCGGGACGTGGTTTCGACTGGGATAGTAGACGTAAAGAGGAAACGTCTCGCCGCACCAGTCCGTCAAAACCGGCTCCAGCGTGCCCGCGCGCAGGTGCGTGTCGATTCCGAGGTCGATCACCTGGGCGATCCCGAAGCCGGCGAGGCAGGCGCCGATCTTGGTTCCCGCATCCGTGACGGTCAGGGAGCCGCTGACGGCCACTTTCACTTTCTCGTCGTCACGCCAGAACTCCCAGTCGAAGGGCCTGCCGGTGGCCGGGTCGATCGCGAGGATGCATTCATGGCCGCCGTCGACCAGATCCTGCGGCGACCTTGGCCGACCGCGCTGCTCCAGGTAGGACGGCGCGGCCAGAGTCAGTACCCGAGGACTGTATAGCCTGCGGCAGACCAAGGTCGAAATAGAAGGCGGTCCAAATCGGATGGCGAGATCGAATCCCTCGCTGACCAGGTCCGAGAGATCGCTCCGGGTTTCCAGCTTCAGGTGAAGCGCGGGGTGATCCTTCATGAACCGGGTCAGCTCCGGTGCCAGCACGAGGCGCGCGAACACGGCATCGCACGCGACACGGAGCGTTCCGTTGACGACCGAGGTCTGGTCGGAGGCGTCGACGGCCGCCTCTTCGATTCCGTGGAGTAACGGCAGCACTTTCGACAACAACGCATGGCCGGCGTCCGTCACTTCGACGTGCCGGCTGGTGCGATGCACGAGCTTCGCGCGCAGGCGATCCTCCAGTCGCTGGATGGCGCGACTGACCGCCGGCTGAGTCTTGCCCAGACGAGATGCTGCACGGCTGAAGCTGCCGGATTCGGCCAGGGCTGCCAGGACGAGCAAGCCGCTGACCAGCCCTCCATCGAGGTCTTCCATCATCCATGTGTTCCTGTAATGGCAGCGATAACCGGGTCGCCGTAGCAGAGAGCGGGAAGGATCGCTCACTATACGAGCCGTTCACTACCGAGGAAAGCCGACAATGACCCAGACCCAAGCCGTCGTCGCCTTGATCGACGATTATTTCAACCTCGCTTATGAGCCGAAGAGCCGTGACTTCGACAAGATTTTCCATCCGAACGGCTTCGTTCAGTGGCTGGATGAAGGCCGGTTGCGCACGCTGTCGTCGTCGGAGTACGCGGCGCTCATCAACGGGAGGCCCAGTCCGCGATCGGCCGGCGCGCCCCGAGACGAGGCGATCCTCGCGATGCAGCATGTCTCGGACGGTCTTTCGACGGCGACGGTGCGAGTGCGGATAGGCAACAGGCTGTTCAACGATCACTTCGTCATGCACAAGGTGGAGGGCCGCTGGTTGATCGCGACCAAGGCGTCCGCCATCGTGCGTACGTTCGACTGAAGCGCGGCGCGGCAGATGCGCATCGGTGTCCGGTTTTCGCAAGCGCGCGACAAGGTGCGCGCTGATACCGACGAATAAAAACCCCGGGAAATTCATCGATTTCCCGGGGTTTTTACGCCGTTGAACATTGACCGACTTGAGGCGGGTGCCTGAGACTCGACTCGAATCGGCACCCTTCAAACATGCCCCTCATGCTCGATCGCCCCACCATTCCCGACCCGCGCCGCGACCCTCACCGGCGCCCCTGAAGCCCGCGCCGCCCGCTTCGCCCACATCGCCGTCAGAATCGGCACGAGTATCGCCGTCACGAGGCACGCGGTCGCGACGATCGCGGTCGCCGCCGGCACCATCGGCTTGAACTTCGGAATCATCTCGCCGATGATCGCCGGGTTCGCGACCGCGGCGCCCGCCGTCGACGACGCGGCAAGCCCGGCCGTCCCGTTGCCGCCGCCCAGAAACTTGTCGGCGAGCATCAACGGCACGCCCGTCACGACGATCACCGCGAGCCCGAGCGCGATGCCCGGCAGCCCGCTCTTCGCGATCACGTTCAGATCGATGCCGTTGCCGAGTGCGAACCCGAAGAACGGAATCAGCGGATGCACGCAGCGTCCGAACAATTCGCGCAGCTCCACATCGAGGTTGCCGAGCGTGAAGCCGATCAGGAACGGCAGCACCGCGCCGACGAACAGCCGCGTCTCGAACACCGCGACGCCGGCCGCGCCGAGAATCAGCATGCTGACGAGCGGCCCCGATTCGATCGACATCAGCACGAACGCGCCGGCCTCTTCCTTGCTGCCGTACTGCTGCATCACGGCCGCATAAAGGCCGCCGTTGGTCATGTCCATCGACGTCGTGATCGCGAGCAGCGACAGTCCCGCGAAGAGGCCCGTGCGGATGCCGTCGTCGGGGATGAACTGCGCGGCGATCAGCGTCGCGAGCCAGGCGACCACGATCTTCGTCGCGAGCAGCGTGCCCGATTTGCGCAGCACGACGCCCGTCGCGCGCAGGTTGATCGTCGCGCCCATGCAGAAGAACCAGACGGCGAGGATCGGCACCGTGCCCGCGATCAGGCCGTTGGTGAACGAGCCGAAGTATTTCCCGGCATTCGGTGCGAACGTGTGCACGCACGCGCCCAGCAGCATCGGGACCAGCATGAGCCCGCCCGGAATGCGGTCGATGGCCTGTTTCAGCTTCACGTCTCCTCCGTGGACGTCGATGCGTCCCGTTGTCGAATGATGTCTGCCGACTGACTATAGGACATGATTCGGAACGATGGTCCGTTTTTGTGAATTTAGGCGGTAGTCGTATACCCGTAATACGTAACAGCATTGATAAGAAAGGAATTTATCGACCTGCCAAGCGAGATCGAAAATCCGGATCGACGTTCCGAATTCAAGAAATGTGTGCTTCAATCTTCATCAAGGCGATCGGCGGCGACGATGCCGGCGGCGTGTCCGTTTCCCATGGAGAACCGGCATGGAAGTGCGGCAGGGCATTCACAGCGAGCACGCGAAGGCGCTCGACACCGCCGGCTTGCGCCGGCATTTCCTGGTGGAGAACGTGTTCGCGCCGGACGCGCTGTCGCTCACCTACAGCCATATCGACCGCATCATCGTCGGCGGCGCGTGGCCCGCCACGCGGCCGGTCGAAGTGCCGGCGTCGCTCGGCGCCGCGATGGGCGTGAGCCATCTGCTGGAGCGGCGCGAACTCGGGGCGATCAACATCGGCGGGGCCGGCTGGGTCGAGGTCGACGGGCAGCGTCATGCGGTGGGCACGGAGGAGGCGATCTACGTCGGGCAAGGCGGGCAGGCCGTCGTGTTCGGCAGCGACGATCGCGCGCAGCCCGCGAAGTTCTACCTGAACTGCGCGCCCGCGCACACGGCTTATCCGACCCGTACGATCACGCTCGCGCAGGCATCGCCCGAAACGCTCGGCGACGCGGCCACGAGCAACCGCCGCACGATCTACAAGTTCATCGTGCCCGACGTATTGCCGACCTGCCAGTTGTCGATGGGGATGACGAAACTCGAGCCCGGCAGCCTGTGGAACACGATGCCGTGCCATACGCACGAGCGGCGGATGGAAGTGTATTTCTACTTCAACCTCGCCGCCGACGCGGCCGTGTTCCACATGCTCGGCGAGCCGCAGGAGACGCGTCACGTGGTGGTGCACAACGAGCAGGCCGTGATCTCGCCGAGCTGGTCGATTCATTCCGGCGTCGGCACGAAGGCGTACACGTTCATCTGGGGGATGGTCGGCGAGAACCAGGTGTTCAAGGACATGGACCACATCGCCGTTGCCGACCTGCGCTGACATCATGAAACGCGATACGACCGATCTTCCCGCCGCCGATGCGCATGCCGCGCTCGCCGGCCTGTTCGACCTGACCGGCAAGGTCGCGATCGTCACCGGCTGCAACACGGGGCTGGGCGCGGCGATGGCCGTCGCGCTCGCGTCGGCCGGGTGCGACATCGTCGGCGCGAACCGTTCGTCGTCCGATGCAACGTCGGCGCGCGTGACGGCCGCGGGGCGGCGTTTCGTCGACGTGCGCGCGGATCTGTCGACGCTCGAGCCGGTCGAGCGGATCGTCGGCGGCGCGCTCGACGCGTTCGGCCACGTCGACATCCTCGTCAACAACGCGGGCATGATCCGCCGCTGCGATGCGCTCGAGTTCACCGAGGCCGACTGGGACGCGGTGATCGACGTGAACCTGAAGAGCGTATTTTTCCTGTCGCAGGCGGTCGCGCGGCAGATGGTGCGGCAAGGGCGTGGCGGCAAGATCGTGAACGTCGCGTCGATGCTGTCGTTCCAGGGCGGCATTCGCGTGGCGTCGTACACGGCGTCGAAGAGCGGCGTGCTGGGCCTCACGCGGCTGCTCGCGAACGAATGGGCCGCGCGCGGGATCAACGTGAACGCGATCGCGCCCGGCTACATGGCGACCGACAACACCGCACAGCTGCGCGAGGACAGCCGGCGCAACGACGAAATCCTCACGCGCATCCCGGCCGGCCGCTGGGGCGTGCCGGACGATCTCGCGGGTGCGGCGGTGTTTCTCGCGTCGCGCGCGTCGGACTACGTGCACGGCCACACGCTCGCCGTCGACGGCGGCTGGCTCGCGCGCTGACCGTATTGCGCGACGAACGCGTTATGCTCTCCCGATTCGCATCTCACGGATTCACGGACATGACAGCAACGCCCAGGCAGCGCAAGCGCGATCACGCGAACCCGGAAACCGGGGCTGACCTTTCGGCGGCAGGCGCCGTCGAGAAGCCCGATTCGGTTGCCGCCGTCGGCAAGGTCTTCACGATCCTCGCCGCGCTCGGCGAGCGCCGCGAGGTCGGCATCAGCGAACTGTCGCACCAGCTCGGCATGTCGAAGACGACGGTGCATCGCTTCCTGCAGACGCTCAAGGCGCTCGGCTATGTCGCGCAGGAAGGCGAGACCGATCGCTACCGGCTGACGATCCGGCTGTTCGAGCTCGGCAGCAAGGCACTGGAGAGCGTGGATCTCGTGCGCGAGGCCGATCTCGAGATGCGCCGCATCGGGCAACTGACGCGCGAAGCCGTGCATCTCGGCGCGTTCGACGAGGACGCGATCATCTACATCCACAAGATCGACGCCGATTACGGGCTGCGCATGCAGTCGCGCATCGGCCGGCGCAATCCGTTGTACAGCACGGCGATCGGCAAGGTGCTGCTCGCATGGATGCCGCCCGGCGACGCGCGGGCGGTGCTTGCCGGCATCGAGTTCAGGAAGTCGACCGCGAAAACGCTCGCGTCGGCGGATGCGGTGATGAGCATCCTGCCGCACGTGCGGCGGCAGGGCTACGGCGAGGACAACGAGGAGCAGGAAGATGGCCTGCTGTGTCTCGCGGTGCCCGTGTTCGATCGTTTCGGTCGCGTGATCGCGGGGCTGTCGCTGTCGTTTCCGACGATGCGGTGCGGTGCGGACACGAAAGCGCATTACGTCGCGTTGCTGAAGGAGGCCGGGCAGGCGATTTCCGAGCGGCTCGGGCATCGTCCGGAAGCGGCCGGGGTCGAAGCGACGACGGTCGCGCAGGATTGAACGTGGGCCGGCCGCGAACCGGCAAACCGAAAAAATACGGTATCCCGAACGAATCATGCAGATGAAAGCGACGATGCGCATCGGCGTCGCGATGCTGGTGCTCGGCGCGAGCTTGGGCGCGAACGGCACGCACGCGAAGAGCACGGTCGATTGCGGCAAGCTCGACGCAGCCACGAGCGGCCCGGACGACAACTTCCGGCCGCCTGCGTCCGGCACGGTCGTCGGCGCGGGGCGCGCGTATTTCTACTCGGCGCCCGACGCGCAGTGCATGACGAAGCGGACCTTCATCGTCCCCGGCGATTCGGTGACCGTCTACAAGTCGCACGGGCGCTGGTACAACGTCATGTACGTGAACGGCAAGACCGGCGACGATTTCGAAGGATGGATCGAGCAGGGCCGCGTGCACCTCGGCGGTCAATACGGCGCGCAGTAGTCGCCGTCCGCGGCGCCGCTACACCGCTGCCCCGGCGAAATCCCGTGTCAGGTGCTCCGCGCGCATGGGGCGCTGATACAGGTAGCCCTGCGCATACTGGATCCCGACCGCTTGCAGCGCGCGATGCTGCGCTTCCGTCTCCACGCCTTCCGCGATGATCTTCAGGCCGTAGTGATGCGCGACGGCCGCGATCCCCTCGATCAGCCTCGCGCTGCCATGGTCCAGTTGCGAGACGAACTGTCGATCGATCTTCACGTAGTCGAACGGAAAGCGCGACAGCATGTCGAGATTGCTGTGATGCGTGCCGAAATCGTCGATCGCGAACTTCGCGCCTTTCGACCGCAGCGCCTGGAAGATCTCGGTGGTTCGCGCGTTCTTCTCGAGCAGGATGCGTTCGGTGACTTCGAGCACCAGCGTGAAGCCGGGCGGCAGCGCGTGGATCGCTTCCTCGACGACGGCCACGAACCGTCCGCGCTCGAGGTCCTGCGGTGCGACGTTCACCGCGATGCGCAGCGGCGCGGACGGCGTCAGCGCGGTCAGCTCCGACACGGCGGTGCGCAGCACGAATTCGGTGACCTTCGGCAGCACGGTGCTCGATTCCACCTGCGGGATGAACACGGCCGGGCTGATGGCCCCCCACTTCGGATGGTGCCAGCGCAGGAGCGCTTCGACGCCGACCGTCCTGCGCGTCTGCACGTCGACGATCGGCTGGTACACGACATGGAATTCGTTGCGCCGGAGCGCCTGACGCACGGCCTTCAGCAACAGCCGCCGCGGCGCCATCGCGAGCAGGTAGGCGGCCATCACGAGGCTGTCGGCCAGCAGCACGATCGTCGCGCAGATCAACCGGTAGTGGCGCTGGACTTGCGACGCGTAGTGCGTCGATGCGATGACCGACACCGTGAACGGCCAGCGCTGCGAAGCGATCGTGCTGCCGCCCGCGGGACCTGTGTCCGTTTCCGGCGTGAACTTCCCGTGTTGATCGAGACGGCCCGAACCTGCGATCGACAGCACGGCCGTCGCCGCTTCATTGCCGGTGCCGTGGGCGAGCGCGTCGGCTACGTAGTCGCCTTCGATCAGGTACAGGACGCCCGCGCCGCGCGCGGTGGCGCGAAACGCGGACAGCACCGGAATGTCGTGCTGGAACGGCGTCTGCCGCAGCAGCGTGACGACCGTCGAGCCTGGGTCCGGTTCGCGTGCATAGGCGGCGAGCGGCAGGTCGATCGAACCGAGCGCCGACGAGCACATGACGCGCCCGTCATTCACCAGCGCGACCGCACGCAGGTAGCGCAGGCGAGTGCCCACTTCGGCCAGCGTCCGGAACACCGTCGCGCAGGGCCGGCCGACGAGTGCGGTCAGCTCGTCCGCGTGCCGAAGGCGAACGCCGTCCAGGATGCGGTCTACGGAATTCACGATGTCGTTTGCGACGACGCGCTCATGCGCGGTGACGGCGTCGTGCGCGTAGCGGTCGGCCAGCACGATCGCGAACGCGGGCACGAGCACGCAAATGATCGCGGCGGCGAGAAACACGATGCGCGGCCACGCGCCGCTGCGGTGGAAAACGGGCTTCGAGCCGCGGGGGCGCGCCCACGGTCCTCCGGTTGCCTTTGGTGTTGTTCGCATGGCGTGGCAAATCGAACCGGTCGATGTGCAAACGGCGCGCATGCCGCATGCCTGATCCGGGCCATGCGGCTCGCGCGCCGGTTTCGGGACGCCGGTCGATTCGGCCGCTGCGACGGGCATCGGCACGAGCCTGTCGCGATCGGCCATCTATCCGGCAGCATTCCGTAATAACATGCTCGCATCAAGCATGTATATGGACGCAGCGTACCGAAAAAAGCCCCGGCCGCACAATGTGTGCAGCCGGGACAAAGACACCGTCTCTTGGCACGAGGATGGTGCGCGGCAAGTATAAGATGCGGCGCGCCATTGCGAAATATTGTTGTTTAAATATTGATGCGATTTCTCGATTGTGTCTCAAAAAGAAACATTTTCATGCGGAGCCGTTGTCGGTCCACTGCCAACCGGGACGTTGCGATGGAAGAAAATGCCGCATCCCCGGTCATTGTGACCGATGGCGCCGCCGCGGCGGACGGTGGTTCACTGTGGATTCGGATCTCGGTGGACGGAGCCGCCCGCGACTATTCGCTCGATCGCGCGCTTGCATCGCGCGGTACGCCGCGTTACGACAGCATTCGCGGCGCGCACGGCATGCTGTCGAGCGAAGAACGGCGGGAATTGCGGGGGCTGCTGGAGCGCATTGCCGACCCCGCGATGTGGGCCGGCATCGTCGGCACGTTCATCGAGGTGCTGAAGCGTCCCGACGCATCATGAGCGTGCGGTGCCCGCGGCGATTCAGAAATCGTTGCGCATCTTGCGGAACAGGCCGCCGGGCGACTGGTGCGTGTCCACGGCGGTGAGGACATCGGTCAGGAACCACGGCAGGTTCAGTTGCGTGTCGGAATCGCCGACGCAGACGCGGATCGGCGGCGCATGGGAGGATGAACCGGCGCCCTGGGCGGTGTCTCGCGACGGTACGCAATTCTTTGCGTATGCCTGAGTCGGGGCCGCCGAGGCGGCGCCCGATGGTGTACCGGCGATAGCCGGCACACCGATGGCGGCAAACAGGGTCAGGACGGCGGCAAGCGCGACGCGTTTCATGGGAGTCCTCCGACGATGCTCGTTCGACCCGGCGAGCCGCCGCGAGTTCGTCGGCGCGAGATGCCGGCCACACCGCTGCAGGCTGCGGCGCTGCGCTTCACGTCACTGATACCCGTAACACTGCTTCAGCCCCGCGTAGTCGTAGAAGTGGCTGCCCGGCGCGATCTTCGCGCCGTCGCACGCGGCCTGGAAATCCGTCTCGCGCTCGTTGTACAGCATCTTCACGATGAGCCGCGATCCGTTGCGATAGACATCCCACTGCATGTTCGCTGCCATCGGCGACACCTGGTCGCCGCGCCACGGGTTGTTCGCATACGTGTACGTCTGCGCCTGCGGCGTCGGCACGAACACGTTCTTCAGGTTCATGATCGACGCGAACGGAATCACGATCTCCGCATGCGTGAAGCGCAGCTTCGCGGCGTGCGTCAGGTCCCCGCGCGCGATCGCGTCGACTTCGCCGAAGAAGTCGTCCTGCAGCACCTTCGCCATCCGGTACGTCACCGGGTTCGCTTCCTGGATGCCGGGCCCTTTCTGGTAGTAGTCCTCGGCATCCTGCAGATACGCGAGATACTGCGCCTGCTCGGCGCCGATGTACTTCTCCATCGTGACGCCGCCGGTTTCCGCGGTCATGGCGGGCGCAACCTGCAGCAGGTTGTACAGCACGTTCACCGCATCGACGGCGGTCGCGATCTTCGTCTTGCCGTCGCCCTTCAGCGTGTTGGTGAACTTGCCGTCCGTCGACGTGAACGCATAGGTGCCGGTGTTCGCGAAGGTGTAGCCGTCGGAGCCGAGCTTCGCGATGAAGGCCGGCGACACGAGTGCGGACAGCACCGTTTGCGCGACGTCGGCCGCTTGCGGCGCGGCCTTGATCGCTTTCAGCTTGGCGGCCACCGTCGCGTCGTTTGCGTAGGCCTGGTACGCCTGGCTCGCCTGATAGGTCGCGTAGTACGGATCGCTCGTGTCGGTCACGAGATCGGTGGCCGGCTTCAGCGAGTGGAAATACAACAGGAAGCGGTTGGTGCCGGCCGGCTGCGCGACCGGTGCGCTCGCCGGATAGCCGGCCGGCGCGGCCGGCAGCGTGATGGCCGGCGCCAGTGCCGGCTGCGCGGCGACGAGCGCGGCCGAGAAATACGTCGAACTGTCGACCGCGCGGTCCTGGCCCGAGTTGACGACCACCACCTGCCGGTTGCCGGCGGAGAACAGCGTGGGCAGCCGCTGCGCGAGACGCGCGGCGAGTTGCTGATGTTCGCGGATGCCGGTTTGAGTCAGGTTGCCGTACCCGGGCGTCGAGATGCCCTGCACGCCGTAGCCGAGCAGCGCATTGGCCTTCATCATCGCGTACGTGTCGGCCTTGAGCTGCGCGCCGAGCGCGGTCAGCGCGCCGTCGGCCTCGGCCTTGATCAGCATCGCGTAGATCGCGCCGTCGTACTTGAAGCCCGACAGTCCGCGCGAGCCGTGACGTGCGACGAGTTCGGTATAGACCGGCGCGTAGCCGGCCGGCGGCGCTTCGTATGTCGCGGCGTCCTGCTGCGGGCGGTACGGCGTCTTCGTCTGGTAGTAGGTCGCGGGTGCCGGGGCCGGCGCGGGCTGAGGTTGAGGCTGCGGTGCGGGCGCCGTGCCGTTGTTGTCGGCCGACGTGGTGGGCGGCGTCGAGTCATCCCCGCCGCAAGCGGCGAGCAACAGGCAGGCAATCGTGAGGGCGGTGGCGGTGCGGGTCGGGCGTGTCATCGTGGCGGGCAACGGACGGGACGATACGCATGCGCGTCATCCCGTCTCCGGGGGAATGTGGTCGAGCCCCGAAGTGTTGCAAGCGACTTTGACAGCAGAATGTCAGGGTGCGGTCGGGCAATCGTCGGATTGCCGCCGGATCGACGATGACGGCCGGCTCGAGCCGGCCCGGGTGCCGGCGTTCAGTGCAGCCCGGCCGATGCGATCGAGCGTACGGTGTCGGTGATGTTCACACAGCGCGCCAACCCGAAATGCTCGGCTTCGCGGCGTTCCGGTTCGCTGCTCGCGACGCCGACCGCGCGCTCCCGCGGCACGCCGAGCGCCTGCAGCGCGACGTCGAACGGATGCCGATTCGATCGGGAGTCCTGTTGATCGGTGTCCGTGACGACGACCGAGAAGCGGTCGAGGTTCGCGCGGCCGAACTGGCCTTCGAACATGTCGTTGAGACGCGCGGCCGGCAGCGTCGTGACGAGACCGAGTCGATATCCTTCTTCCGATGCCCGGTCCAGCCACCGGATGATCGCGTCGCGTTGATGGCGCGACTCGCGCGAATCCGGCGTGGCTTCGATCTGCGCGAATGCTGCGTCGAGACGGGTGACGATGGCTTCGATGACCACGGTGATTCCTTTTCAGAAACGTGATGATCCGTTCGCCGACGGGAATGCCACACACCTTAGCGTCGATGCGGAAAACGCGACCAATCAATATTTATAGCCGACTCATACGATTCGACTAATGAATGGGGTGGCAAGCCAGGGCGGGCGCGGGATACGCGCAGCACGACATATCGCGCATGAATCGCATCGTATCGACGGCCTTCGATGCGATGCACCGGCGTGGCGCACATTCCGACTAAATCGCGCATATCCATATGGCAAAAACGGCATATCGGACGATGCTCGTCCGATATGCGTCGCTGCGATGTTGCGTGCAAACGGCGGCGATCAATGCAGCTTGATCGACGGCTGGTTGCGGCTTTGCAGCCAGTGGCTCAGCGACTGGAACAGCGCGCTCTTCATGCCGACCACGCTGAACAGGTGCTTGCGATACAGGAACTTGTACAGCCCGATCGCCGCCAGCCCGTCGACGATCAGCGAGCGCGAGCGCATGCCGATATCCGCCTGATACACGGCGCCCGCATGCCCGAGCGACACGACGGTGCCCGCATCGCGGAACGTGAAGCCGGGCACCGGCTTGCCGGCGACGCGGCGTGCGAATGCGTCGACCAGATACACGGCCTGCTGGTACGCGACCTGCGCACGCGGCGGCAGGAACCCGCCTGCACCGGTCGACGGGCACGCGGCGCAGTCGCCGAACGCGTACACGTGCGGATCGTCGGGCGTCTGCAGCGTGTCGGTCACGATCACCTGGTTCGAGCGGTTGAGCGCGATGTCGCCGATGTCCCGCAGCATCGCGGGGCCGGCGACGCCGGCTGCCCAGATCGTGATGTCGCTCGCGAGCCGTTCGCCGGTCGCGGTCGTCACGACATCCGCGCCGACTTCCGCCACGCGCGTATCGGTCAGCACGTCGACGTTCAGCGCGCGAAGCTGCGCGTGCATCCTGCCGGACAGCCGTTCGTCGAGCGCCGGCAGGATGCGCGGGCCGCCTTCGATCAGCCGGATGTGCACGTCGCGTGCGGACACCAGCGCCTTGAAGCGGTACGTCGTCAGTTGCTGGACCGCATGCCGCAGCGCGGCGGCCAGCTCGACGCCCGTCGCGCCCGCACCGATCACGTTGATGCAGATCGGCGCGCCGCGCCGTGCCGGCTGCTGCTCGGCCAGGTGATTCGCCTTCGTGCAGGCGGCAAGGAACTTGCGGCGGAAATCCTCGGCCTGGTCGAGGTTTTCGAGCGGCAGCGCATGACGCTCGGCGCCAGGCACGTTGAAGAAGTTCGTCACGCTGCCGACCGCCAATACGAGATCGTCGTAGTCGAGCACGCGCTGCGGCAGGATTTCCGTGCCGTCCGCATCCTGCACGGCCGCGATCGTCGCCGTGCGTGTCGCGCGATCGACCCGCTGCAGCGCGCCCTGCACGAAGCGAAAGCCGTGGCGCTTCGCCTGCGCCGCGTATTCGATCGTGTGGGAAGCCGGATCGCGATGGCCCGACGCGGCTTCGTGCAGCAGCGGCTTCCAGAAGTGCGTCGGATAGCGGTCGACGAGCACGATGTCGGCTTGCCCGCGGCGTCCGACCGTATCGGCGAGACGCGTCGCGAGCTGCAGGCCGCCGGCGCCGCCGCCGACGATCACGATGCGCGGCGGGCGCGGCGCGCGGTCCGTTGCAAGGTTGGGCGTGACGTTGTCCATGTTGGGCTCCCGCTGAATGACGATTCGGATGACATTGCTCAGGAACCGACGATATAGTTTCGAACCCACTCGAACAATTTAATGTTTATAAGCGACTCATATGTATTCACTTATAGGAAAGACCGCGACGTTCCGGCAGTTGAAGGCGCTGGACATGATTGCGCGGCTCGGCAGCGTGTCGCGCGCGGCCGAGGAGCTGAACCTGACGCAGCCGGCGGTATCGCTGCAGGTTCGGCTGCTCGAAGAGGCCGTGGGCGCCGCATTGTTGCAGCGAGTGGGGCGCGGCGTGCAACTGACCGCGGCCGGCGAGATCGTCGCGCGCTACGCGCGCGAGATCCTGCATCTGTGGAGCGAGGCCGGCGACGAAGTGGCCGCGCTGACGGGCGATCTCGGCGGCACGCTGCGGATCGGCGCGATCACGACGGCCGAATACCTGATCCCGCCGCTGCTCGTCAAATTCACCGCGACGCGTCCGCACGTGAAGACGTATTTCAAGGTCGGTAATCGCGACGACATCATCCGCATGCTCGCGACGCATGAAATCGATCTCGCGGTGATGGGCAGCGCACCGAAGGAACTGCGTACGCATGCGGTCGAGTTCGCGAAGCACCCGATGGTGTTCGTCGCGGCGCCCGGCCATCCGCTGATGCGGCGCAAGCGCGTCGCGCTGAAGGATCTCGAATCCGCGCACCTGCTCGTGCGCGAACGCGGCGCGGGCACGCGCTCGACCGTCGAGAGCCTGTTCAAGAATGCGGGCCACCGCTTTCATGTGGGCTCCGAACTGTCGAGCAACGAGGCGATCAAGCAGATGGCCGAAGCCGGGCTCGGCGTCGCGTTCCTGTCGTTGCACGCGTGTGCGCTCGAACTGCGCACGGGGCTGCTCGGGCAACTGCCGTTTCCCGGCAACCCGATCGAGCGCGAATGGTATGTGGTGACGCTCGCTGACCGGCGCATCTCGCAGGTGACGGGGTTGTTTCGCGATTTCCTGATCAAGCAGGGTGCGCCGGTGATCGACGGCGCGACGGTGGCGCCGCACGAGCGGCGGCGCAAGTAGGCAGCCGCAAGTAGGCGACGCAAGTAGGCGACGCAAGTAAGCGGGGTGTCGACCGGCCGGTCAGACGAGCCCGAAATCGTCGTTGCTGTCGGGAATCGACGCGAGCAACCGTTCGAGCCGGTGCCAGCCGACGATGCGCAGGCACCACGCTGCGATGGCGGTGCGGCCGCGGCGGGCGTGGGCGCCGGATGAAGGGCGGCCGGCGCGGGGCGAGCGCGCGACGAACGCCGCGCGTTGCGGGCAGTAATGGGGCATGACGGGCTCCGTAGGTGTCGGATGAGCCGATCGTAAGCGGGGCGGCGCCCGTCTGCGCGCACGCAAGGATCGTCCCGAGCAGAAACGGATGATCTTTTTCTGCTTGACCCGCAGACGGCCGGGCACGGCCGGCACGCCGGCGCGAAACGCGTCACAATGCGCATTCGTCACCCGATCTAGTGGAGACCCTCGATGAGCGATCCGATTCTTGCCGCACCGACGGACAACGGCGTCCCGGTCAGCCTGCGCTCCAGCCGCGGGCTCGGCTGGCACGGCTTCGGTGCGTCGCTGCTGGAGATCCGCGCGGGCACGTACCGGATTCCGGCAGCCGAGCATCACCGGATCGGCGTGCATATCGGCGCGCCGGTGCGGGCGGATTGCGTATGCGACGGCGAGCGCGTGTCGCGTATCCAGGCGCACGGCGACGTCGACGTGATTCCGGCCGGCCTGCCCGGCCAGTGGACCGACAGCGCCGACTGCCGGATCCTGCACATCGCGCTCAGCGACACCTTCGTGCGGCGCACGGTCGAGCAGCTCGACCTGAAGCCGTCGCACGCGCAGATCCGCCGGCGGCTGCAGGTGCGCGATCCGCGGCTGCAGCACATTGCATGGGCGATGGCCGCCGAACTCGAAGCGGAAGACGCATCGGATCCGCTCTATGCGGAAAGCCTGTGCACGGCGCTCGTCGCGCGGCTGGTCGACGGCCGGCCCGCGTTTCGCGAACGCCGGCGCACGCTGGCGCCGAAGGCCGCGGCGCGCGTGATCGACTATGTCGAGGCGAATCTCGACCGGCGCATGACACTGGCCGAGCTCGCGGCGCTCGTGTCGATCAGCGTGCCGCATTTCAAGGTGCTGTTCCGCGAAACGCTCGGGATGCCCGTGCATCAGTACGTCGTGCGGCGGCGGGTGGAGCGTGCGAAGGCGCTACTGCTCGAAGGCCGGCTCAGCATCAGCCAGATCGCGCTGGAAGCCGGGTTTGCGCATCAGAGTCACATGGCGAACTGGATGAACCGCGTGCTCGGCGCGACGCCGACGGAGATTGCGCGGTCGGGCGGCGCGCGGGGCGGGTTGCGGCTTGCCTATCACGGCGAGGATGGGGCAGGGACGCATGACGAAACAGCGGTGCACGGGCGTCGCATGTGATTCGACGGCAATTGTCCGACAGGTGTTGGACAATTGCCGTGCTCGCTTCTCCGGCGCCCACGAGCGCTGTCGAAGCGCGACGCGTCGGATGTGAGCGGCTGTTCGTTTGAGGTGTGTTGTTCCTCGTGATCGGCACATCGCCCGACCCGACGCGATCGGTGTCACATCGAGCAGCGCGCATGGCCACGGCCGTTCATCCCGTCATCCTTTCCTGCTCGATTCATCCGTCCGTGCGCGCCACCCGGGCCGCGCATGCCGACAATCACAGCACTTCCATCCCCCAAGGAGCGAATCGTGTTCGTGATCTTCGGCGCATCCGGCAACGTCGGCCTGTCGACCGTGACGACCTTGCGCAACGCAGGCCATTCCGTGCGCGCGGTGCTGCGCGATGCACGCCATCGTGAACGCTTCGTGCAGCTCGGCTGCGATGTCGCGATCGCGGACCTGACCGACGCGCACGCGATCGCCGCGGCGATCGACGGCGCGCAGGCCGTGCAGATGCTGTGCCCGGTGCCGGTTGCCGACCCCGATCCGGCCGCGACGATGACGCGGACGATCGACGCGGCGACCGCCGCGCTCGCCGTGAACCCGCCGCCCGCGCTGCTGGCGTTGTCGGATTACGGCGCGGAGCTTGAAGGCAATACGGGTATCACGCGCCTGTTCCATGACTTCGAGGAACGGCTGAAGACGATCCCCACGCAATTGACGCTGCTGCGCTCGGCCGAGCATCTGCAGAACTGGGCCCGCGTGCTGCCGGTCGCGCTGGGCACCGGCGTGCTGCCGAGCTTCCACCATCCGGTCGACAAGGTGTTTCCGACGGTCTGGGCGCCCGACGTGGGCGTCGTCGCGGCGCGGCTGCTGCTCGATGCGCCCGAAGGCGGCAGCGGGCCGCGCATCGTCAGCGTCGAAGGGCCGCGGCGGGTGAGCGTGACAGCGATCGCGGCTACGTTGGGCACGTCGGCGGGCCGTGCGATCGTCGCGCACGAGCTGCCGCGCGACACGTGGAGCGCGACGCTGCTGCGCGCCGGGCTCAGCGAACGCCATGCGCAACTGATCGTCGATCTGTACGACGTGCACAACGCGGGGCGGATCGACGTCGAGGCCGACGTGTCGGAGCGGGTGTACGGTACGACTCCGCTGGAGGAGGCCCTTGCGCAACTGGTGCGCCGGCATGCGCGTTGAGCGAAGCGTCGGCGCGCGGCGCGTCACGCAGGCCGTCGCACCTTGTTCAACACCGCATACGACAGGGATCCGATCACGATCCCCCAGAACGCTGACCCGAGCCCGAGCCACGTCATTCCCGATGCGGTCGCGAGGAACGTGATCACCGACGCTTCGCGATGGTTCTCGTCCTCGAAGATGCCGTGCACGTTCGCGCCGATCGCGCCGATCAGCGCGAGCCCCGCCAGAATCGCGACGAACGCCTTCGGCAGTGCGAAGAACACCGTGACGATCGTGCCCGCGAAGAGCCCGCCGATCAGATAGATCACGCCGTTCGCGAGCCCGGCGACGTACCGTCGGTCCGCGTCCTCGTGCGCGTCCTTGCCGGTGCACAGCGCCGCGGTAATCGCCGCGACGACGATCGTGATCCCGCCGAAGCACGCGACGACCAGCGACATCGCGCTGGTCGCGATAATGATCGGGCGCGCCGGCGTGTGATAGCCGGACACGCGCAAAATCGTCATCCCCGGCAGGAACTGGCCGGTGAGGCTGACCACGACGAGCGGCAGCGCCAGGCTGAGCGTCGTGCCGAGCGTCCACTCGGGGGCGATGAAGATCGGCCGCGCGAGGCTCGGCGACACGTTGCCGAGATGCGTCATCCCGAGCAGCGTCGCGAGCGCGGCGCCCGTCAGCAGCACGAGCACGATGCTGTAGCGCGGCAGCAGGCGCCTGAAGATCACGTAGGCCGCGATCATCCCGAACGCGAGCGCGGGCTGCTCCGACGCGGCCGAGAACGCATGCATGCCGAACGGCAGCAGGATGCCGGCCATCATCCCGCAGGCGATGCCGCGCGGGATGTGGCGCACCAGCCGGTCGAAATAGCCGGAGACGCCGATCGCCAGGATGATCAGCGCAGCCGTGATGTACGCGCCGACGGCCTGGTTGAGCGTCAGTTGCGGAAACAGGCCGACGAGCAGCGCGGTGCCGGGCGCCGACCACGCAGTGACGACCGGCACCTTCAGCTTCCAGCTGGCGACGAGGCCCGACACGCCCGCGCCGATCGAGATCGCCCAGACCCACGACGACACCATGTCGTTGGACGCATGCGCGGCCTGCGATGCCTGGAAGAAGATCGCGAGCGGGCCTGCATAGGAAATCAGGACCGCGAGAAAACCCGCGGTGATCGCGGAAACGGACCAGTCGTGGCCGAGCGTGCGGATCGCGCCGGGTGGGGTGTTCGGTTGCATCGTCGTCGGGGAATGCGGCGCGCGGCCGTGCGGCGGAGCCGGGGCGAATGTCGGTTGGAAGGCCCGGATGAGCCGCCATTCTGGGCATTGCCGACGCAATTGGCAATTCGGGCGCGGCCGAGCGGCATTGTCGGCATTTCGTAAGAATGGGCGCGAAAGCCCGGAGGATCGGCAGCGCGTGCCGGACGACGTCACGTGCTGATCTGCAACACCTTGTCGACCACCGCCACTTTCACGCCGCTGCCCGTCGACAGCGATGCCGTGCCCTGGTCGAACGGATGCACGGGCGGATCGGTCGGCGTCCACGCATGGCGTGCGAGCAGCTCGCGATACCCGCCGCGGATCACGAAGCCGCCGCATTTGCGCGCATATGCGTCGCGCCGCATCCGGTACGCGCGCGGCAGGTCGTACCACGGCAGCTTCGGCAGGTCGTGATGGACGAGGTGATAGTTGTTGTTCAGGTACAGCAGCCGCATCGCGAACCCGGCTTCGTTGATCGTGATGCGCGCCTTCGGATGCGGTGCGGCGCGATGCTCGTACAGCGAGCGGATCATCGCGAGCGACAGCGCGGGCCATGTCACGAGCAGCAGGTAGTACCACCACGGTACGCCGATCGCGTAGTGCAGCCACGCGAGCAGCGCCGCCACGCACGCGGCATGCGTCGCCCACATCGGCAGATAACGGAAGTCGCCGCGCCGGAACGCGACGAACGCATCGCCGAACGTCGCGGCGATGGCCAGCGGCGGCCCGACGACGATTCGCCCGACGAAAGTCTTGCGCGCGACCGTCAGCGCCCGGCGCCAACGTGGCAGCCGCGCCCAGCGTTCGCGCGTCACGTAGTTCGTTTCGGGATCGATGCCCGGCACGGTCAGGTCTTCGTCGCGGTGATGGTCGAGGTGCGTGTCGCGATACAGCGTGTACGGATACCAGACGGTCAGCGGTGGATAGCCGAGCAGCTTGTTCACGAACGCGGAACGCGTCGGATGGCCGTGCAGCAGTTCGTGCTGCAGCGACAGATGCCACGCGCCGAGCAGGATCAGCGGCGGCGTCGCGGCGGCGAGCGACAGGCGCCCGTCGCGCACGAGCAGCAGCACGGCGAGCCAGCCGCCGTAAATGACGACGACCAGCAGCCAGGTCGGCCACTCGGTGCGGGCGGTGAAGCGGGCGTCGAGCGCGGCGATCGCGCGCGCGTGGTCGACGTCGAAGTATTCGGCCATGGCGTTGAGGCGGGATGGATCGGGCAGTGCGGGGAACGAGCGATGGAACCGGGGCGCTCGGCCCGGGTGCGCTGGTGTCTCGCGGATCACGGTCGACCTGCACGGCGTCGCGCACGGTGGCGGCGCCGACAGGCATTCGAACGGTACCGGGGCGGCGCGGCAACGCCAACCAATCGATTCGCATTTGCTTATCATGCTGGCGCCGATAAGCATCGGGGCCGCTGCCGATGCGTAGAATGTCCGCATGAAGCCCTGGATCGCAGTCTTGCCGATGTACAACGTGACGCCGCGCCACGCCGAATTGTGGCGCGCGCTGCTGCGCGACGCGCTCGATGCGTTCGCGAACGCGGGCGGGCCCGCCGACGTCGCGCTGCCCGACGCGCCGTTCGACGACCTGCATGCACTGTGGCGGCGCGACGATCTGCTGCTGTCGCAGACCTGCGGCTACCCGTACCGGATGCTGGGCCTGCGCGATGCCGTGCGATTGGTCGCGACCCCGGTGTTCGACGCGCACGGTTGCGACGGTGCGCGCTACAGCAGCGTGCTGGTCGTGTCGGCGCGCGCGCATGCGGGCGGCGCGACGACGCTCGCCGCATGCCGCGGGTTGAGGGCCGCCTTCAACGGCGAGGATTCACACAGCGGGATGAATGCATTCCGGCACGCGATCGCGCCGCATGCGCACGACGGCCGGTTTTTCGGCTCGGTCACGCCGCTCGGTTCGCACCTGAACGTGCTGCGTGCGCTGGCGTCGGGAGAGGCCGATTGCGCGGCGATCGACTGCGTGACGTTCGCGTATGTGCACGACGCGCTGCCCGATCTGCTGACGGATATCCGGATCGTCGGCACGACGGCATCCGCGCCGGGATTGCCGTTCATCGCGTCGCGGGCGCTGGCGGACACGCAGGTCGGCGCGTTGCAGGATGCGCTCGATCGCGCGGTCGCGGCCGATGCGCAGCGCGCGCGCGTGCTGAGGCTGAAGGGATTCGACCGGCTGTCGCCGGCCGACTACGATGCGATTGCGCGGTTCGAGCGGGAAGCCGTCGCGCACGGCTATCCCGAACTCGCGTGACGCACGGGGCGCGGCGGTGCCGCGGCCGTCCGCCGCGCGGCCCGTTTACGCCTCGTCCATCAACCGGACCTTGACCCGCTTGCCCTTGATCTTCCCGGCATTGAGCTTGCGCAGCGCGTCGCGCGCGACGCCGCGCTCGATCGCGACATAGGTCGAGAACTCGGTCACGTTGATCTTGCCGATCTGCTTGCCGTCGAATCCGGCGTCGCCGGTCAGTGCGCCGAGCACGTCGCCCGGACGAATCTTGTCCTTGCGTCCGCCGAGAATCTGCAGCGTTTCCATCGGCGGCAGCAGCACGCTGTCGTCCGCCGGCGTCAGTTCGGCGAGCGGATGCCATTCGACGTCGCGCTTCTGCGCCTGTTCGATCGCGCCGACGCGGCCCATCTCGTCCATGCTCGCGAGGCTCAGCGCCCAGCCGTCCTGGTCCGCGCGGCCCGTGCGACCGATGCGGTGCACGTGCACTTCGGGGTCGGGCGTCACGTCGACGTTGATCACCGCTTCGAGCTGCGCGATGTCGAGCCCGCGCGCGGCGACGTCGGTGGCGACCAGCACCGAGCAGCTGCGGTTCGCGAACTGGATCAGCACCTGGTCGCGCTCGCGCTGATCGAGCTCGCCGTGCAGCGCGAGCGCATGGAAGCCCTGCGCGTGCAGCACGGCGAGCAGATCGCGGCACTGCTGCTTGGTGTTGCAGAACGCGATCGTGCTCACCGGCCGGTAGTGGTTCAGCAACTGGCCGACCGCATGCAGCCGCTCGTCCTCGGTCACTTCATAGAAGCGCTGGCGGATCTTGCTGTCGTCGTGGCGTTCCGCGAGCTTGATTTCCTTCGGATTGCGCAGGAACTGCTGGCTCAGCTTCGCGATGCCGTCCGGATAGGTCGCGGAGAACAGCAGCGTCTGGCGCGTCGTCGGGCACATCCGAGCGACCTTCGCGATGTCGTCGAAGAAGCCCATGTCGAGCATCCGGTCGGCTTCGTCGAGCACCAGCGTAGTCAGCGCGTCGAGCTTCAGGTTGCCGCGATCGAGGTGATCCATGATGCGGCCCGGCGTGCCGACGACGATATGCGCACCGTGCTCGAGGCTCTGCGCCTGCGGACGCATCGGCGTGCCGCCGCACAGCGTCAGCACCTTCACGTTTTCCTCGGCGCGCGCGAGGCGGCGCACTTCCTGCGCGACCTGGTCGGCGAGCTCGCGCGTCGGGCACAGGATCATCGCCTGCACGTCGAAACGGCGTGCATCGAGGCGCGCGAGCAGCGCGAGCGAGAACGCGGCGGTCTTGCCGCTGCCCGTCTTCGCCTGCGCGATCAGGTCCTGGCCGGCCAGCGCGACCGGCAGGCTGGCCGCCTGGATCGGCGTCATGTCGACATAGCCGAGCTGCGCGAGGTTCGCGAGCGTGGCGGGCGTCAGCGGCAGCGCGCTGAACGGCGTGGCGGTCGGTTGGGTCAAGACAGGTCTCCGAGGTAGGGGCGGCCTTCCATCTGCTCGTAGACGACGTTGCCTTCGTCGTCCTCGAAGCGTTCGAGATAGTTGCGGGCGCCGCACAGCGGGCAGCGGAACAGCAGCCCCTGGCCCTCGTCCTTGATGACGACGTCGGACTGCTCCCACTGCGTGCCGCAGCTCTGGTTTCGGCAGGTAAACACGGTCTTTCTCCAGCTGAATTCGGTTGTGCGCCCTTGCGGGCGGGCGCGGGCGTCGCATGGCCGCGGCGGTCGCGTGCACCCGCGGGCGCGGGGCGGTGCGGACGGGGGCGTAAGGGTGCGGCGCTGCGGATGATGGATCGGGAGGGCGATTCGGGATCGCGCGTGCTGCAATTCTAGCGGATACCGCGCGCCACGCCGGGCCGGATGCGGCGGAACCGGCGCAATCGGTCGATTTCGCCCGGGGTGTCGCGGTCGTGTGGTCGGTGGTGCGCACCGGCCGCCGGGCGCCGACGCAAAAACGGCCATCCTCCCGGATGGCCGCAGATCGCCGGCTGCCGCCCCATGCACCGGAGCGAGGGCCTGTCCGCCTTTCAGGCGAACAGGCCGGAACGGGCAACGGTCGCCCGTCTGGTTCGCGTGGCGTGTCGCGGTTCGGCGCGTTACAGCGCCATGTCGGCCGACGCCTTCGCCGGGCGGGCCGGCGCGGCACCGGCGCCGGACGGAGCCGGCGCGCCCAGGTCGATCTTCGGCGGCGGCGCGAGTTGCAGCACGTCGCTCGTGTAGGTCCATTCCTCGACGACCTTCGCCGGGCTGTCGTTCAGCTTGGTGCCGTAGCTCGGCACGATCTGGCGGATCTTCTGCTGCCACTCGGGCGTCGCGACCTTGTCCTTGAACACCTTCTGCATCAGGTTCAGCATGATCGGCGCGGCGGTCGATGCGCCCGGCGACGCGCCGAGCAGGCCCGCGATGCTGCCGTCCTTCGAGCTGACGATCTCGGTGCCGAGCTTCAGCACGCCGCCCTTGACCGGGTCGCGCTTGATGATCTGCACGCGCTGGCCGGCCTGCCACAGGCGCCAGTCTTCCTTCTTCGCGTTCGGGAAGTATTCCTTCAGCGCGTTGAAGCGGTCGTCGTCGGATAGCATCAACTGGCCGGCGAGGTACTGCACCAGCGGGAATTCGTCGACGCCCACGCGCATCATCGGCGCGACGTTGTGCAGGTTGGTGCTCTTCGCGAGGTCGAAGTACGAGCCGTTCTTCAGGAACTTGGTCGAGAACGTCGCGAACGGCCCGAACAGGATGATCTTCTTGCCGTCGATGATCCGCGTGTCGAGGTGCGGCACCGACATCGGCGGCGAGCCGACCGACGCCTTGCCGTATGCCTTCGCGAGATGCTGTTTCACGACCTCGGGGTTGTCGGTCACGAGGAACGAGCCGCCGACCGGGAACGCGCCGTAGTCCTTCGCTTCGGGGATGCCCGACGCCTGCAGCAGGTGCAGCGCACCGCCGCCCGCGCCGATGAACACGAATTTCGCATCGACCGCTTGCGGCGGTTCGTCCGAGTGCAGCTTGACCCACGACACGTGCCACGTGCCGTCGGCGTTGCGCGAGATCTCGCGTACTTCGCTCGACAGCGACAGCGTGAAGTTCGGCTGCGTCTTCAGGTAGCCGACGAACTGGCGCGTGATCTCGCCGAAGTTCACGTCGGTGCCGATCGGCGTCCACGTCGCGGCCACCTTCTGGTTGCGATCGCGGCCTTCCATCATCAGCGGCACCCACTGCTTGATCTGGTCGTAGTCTTCCGAATACTGCATCCCGCGGAACAGCGGGCTGGCCTGCAGCGCTTCGTAGCGCTTCTTCAGGAAGCGGACGTTGTCGTCGCCCCAGACGAAGCTCATGTGCGGCGTCGAGTTGATGAACGAATGCGGGTTCTTCAGCACGCCCTGTTTCACCTGCCACGCCCAGAACTGGCGCGAGATCTGGAACGACTCGTTGATCTCGATCGCCTTCGAGATGTCGATCTTGCCGTCCGCCTTCTCCGGCGTGTAGTTCAGCTCCGCGAGCGCCGAGTGGCCGGTGCCGGCGTTGTTCCAGCCGTTCGAGCTTTCCAGCGCGACGCCGTCGAGGCGCTCGACCATCGTCATCGACCAGTCGGGCTGGAGTTCGTGCAGCCAGACGCCGAGCGTCGAGCTCATGATGCCGCCGCCCACCAGCAGGACGTCGACCTTCTTCGTGTCGGCGGCGTGCGCGGACGATGTCGCGACGCACAGCGCGAGCGCCGACAGTATTACCCGTAACGTTTTGATCACAGCAGATCCCTTTTTCAACTTGGATGCATCGGTTTGCCATGCCGCCCGGCGCGCGGTTCCCGCGGTTTCGTTGCGCCGAAACACGGCTCCGGAGATCCGGACCGCGAATCCGGAACTCCGGATCGACGCTGCGCGCCGTTGCATTTGCGCACGCGAAGCCATTCGGAAGGACACCTTCGGATCGGCTTCCCGCGAGCCGGCAAGCGCCCGCGTCGCGACGGTGCGACACGCGTCCGGGCCGTGGCGGCAAGCCCGAGCGGACGGCGCTTCGGGCCGCGTCGAAAGCGGCCGCGTGCGACGCGTTTGCCAGGGCGGGACGGCAAGGGGCGCGTAATATAACCGAACTCGGACAACGTGTCGCAGACGCTGAATATCCCTGTTTTTGTGGGGTTTTTCGTGCGTCCGGGTTTCCGGAAAAGGGGGCGGGAAAGCGGGATTTCGCGGGGAGCGCAGGGGCGTCGGGCGGCCGACGTCAATGCTTCGCCGGCGAGGTTGACCGGCTGCGCCGTGCGATGGCTGAAGGGGAGCGCAAGCGGCGGACTCGAGCCGTATCGTGACCGGCGCGCGCGGCTACGATGGAGAGTGGGTCGAATCCATCTTTGCGCAAATTACTGGATGTGGCGAGTGCCGGTTGACGTGCCGTCGCCTCCCCTTCCGCCCGCGTCGCTTCGAGCGAAACGAGTCGGAACGGCTGAACGAAACCCGACGTTCGTCGCAGCCTCGCTTTTTCTTCGACTGACGTTCAAGAAATCAATTCGAAGTGTTTTCTGCCGTTCGGCACTGCATCGACGACAAGTCGCCGATCGAAGCTCGCGAGCTTGCCGCTGTGCGCGCGAGCGAGCGCGAGCAGATACGTGTCGGTCAGCTGCGCAGAGGACAACAAGCGAGTCGCATCGACGTGTTCTGCGTCGAGCAAGCTCACATCGTCCGGCCAGAAAGTATGGCCTGCGTGGCCCCGCAGTTGCGCGACGAGCGGCGCAACGGATACCGGCGAACCCATCGTATTCGGATATTTTGGATGACCGATGATCCGAAGAACGCCGTTCTCGGTCAGGGGGCATGTGGCCCAGCTAGCGTATCCGACGCGACCGAACCATGCGTGCGCGGATTCGTGCTGAACGTGCGAAGGGTCCAGCAATGCAATAAGAACATTGACGTCGAGAAGGTAGGTGATCAAAGCGAATCGTCACGAAGTTGATTAACAGTATCAAGCGTGACCGGGTGGGCTGACGACGAGACCGGCATCAGAGGTAACCCGTTGCGGCTCGTCTGGTTGGCCGGCGTTCGCTGCAATGCGGCGCGAGCGAGTTCGGAAATGACCTTGCCGATACTTGTACCCGGCCTTGCACGTTCCCGGGCGAATGCGAGGACGTCGTCATCGATATCGATCGTGGTACGCATGAGGTGGTTCTCCCATTCAGCATCAAACAGCTCCATTTTACTACAATTGCATCAAGCATCAAGCATCAAGCATCAAGCGTCAAGCGTCAAGCGTCAAGCGTCGAAGGGCTTCGAAGGTATGGCAGGGCCTTTGATTTACGGGAAATTTACTCCAGGAAGTCAATCAAGTATTTGATTTTTAAGGAAAATTGTTGTGCGCCTCGTGCCGGGAGCGATCGATCTGGTTCTGCATGCTGGCGCTGCGTCGAGGTGCGAAATGACCGGCGCAAGAACCTTCGCTATCTGTCACGGGTGCGTATGCCGACCTGATGCACAGGATCCGCACCTTTGAGAGGGGCGGTCAGCCGCAGGGGCGCCTGCAATCGCGCTCAGGCTACCGCATCCGCGTAACGACGCCAGAAGCAGCGACATCGGGACGGATACGTCCGTCCTCACGCCGCAGGGCGACCTGAAGCACGGCGCGATCCCTGTGTTCACGTACAAGAGTGGCAGGAAGGCGCTGCTCGACAGCGTCAGGATGCAATGCGGGGCGGCCGGTATCGCGCGCCGGCCGCAGGCGAAGACCTCAGGCCGCGATATCGGCGAACACGTCGCGGTCGACTACACCGGGCACGAGGCGCGGCTGCCGCAGCCATTCGAACGCGAACTCGACGATCATCGGCGTCGGCCGGCTGCAATGTAGCGACGTGAGCGATTCGCGGTCGATCCACGCGCAGTGTGCGATCTCCTGCGCGGGGTGCGCGATCGCAGCCGGATCGATCTCGGCGAGAAACACGTGATGCAGCTTGTGCGTGCCCGCGATCCGGAACAGATAACGGGCGTGGCCGCATGTGAGGCCGGTTTCTTCCAGCAGCTCGCGCCGCGCGGCGTCGCGCAGCGATTCGCCGTCGTGCGGCTGGCCGCCGGGCAGCGCCCAGCGGGCATTCAACCGGGCGACCAGAAGGATCCGGTCGCCGCGTCGACAAAGGACGGTGGCGCGTTCTTTCATTTCGGTTTCCTGATTGCATGCCCGCGTCGAACGGCGGACAAAAAGACGCCGCCCGCGAAGGGCGGCAAGGTACGGACAGGTTCGCTACTGAGTGCCGGACGAGATGACCGTTTCGTCCAGCATGGCCATTGTCGCGAGACGACGTCGCGCAGTGAATCAGACGGGTCCGATTCGAAGGCGGATCGGGCGAAAACTCGACCCGGGGGCGGTTGCGTACCGCGATGCGGCGATCGCCGCCGTGGTCGTGATGGCGGCGGGGTGCTCCGGGCACGCCCGCCGCCGCGGCGATTACACGCGTCGGACGCGCGTGCTGTCCGCGCGACGCTCCGCGTCGTGCACGATGTGCAGCTCGCGCGTGCGGATCGGCAGCGCGCAGTTCGCATCCGCGAGCGCCTTGCGCGCCTGTCGCGCGAGACGCCAGCGCATGTCCCAGAACTTGTCCGTATGCGTCCACACGCGCATGTTCGCGACCGCGGTGCTGTCGTCGAAGCGCATCACCATGACGTTCGGCTCCGGATCTTGCAGCACGTCGGGATCGGCGAGCGCGAGCCCGCGCAGCGCGTCGAGCGCGCGGTCGATGTCGTCGTGCACGGACACTTCGACTTCGAGGTCGAGGCGGCGCGTCGGATTGCGCGTGTAGTTGCGGATCGCGCTGCCCCACAGCGCGCTGTTCGGCACGTATTCGCAGATGCCGTCCGGTTTCGTCAGGCGCGTCATGAACAGCCCGACCTCGTCTACGGTGCCGGCCACACCGGCGCCGCCGTCGATGTAATCGCCCACCTTGAACGGGCGCAGCAACAACAGCATGATGCCGGCCGCGATGTTCTGCATCGTGCCTTGCAGCGCGAGCCCGATCGCGAGGCCGGCCGCGCCGAGCACCGCGACGATGCTCGCGGTTTCGATGCCGAGTTGCGACAGCGCGCCGACCATCGCGACGATGCGGATACCCCATACGGCGACGTCGCAGAGGATCGGGCGCAGCGTGTCGTCGACGCGCTCCTTGTTCGAGAGCAGCCGGTTCAGCCAGTTGCCGATGCGCTTCGACAGCCACCAGCCGGCGACGAGCAGCGCCAGCGCAGCGCAGAGTTTGATGGAGAGCGTGGACAACGCGTTCCACAGGAACGTCCAGCGTTCCGGGTGAAGTTGATCGAGAGACATGAACGGATTCCGGTTGGGTGAAACGATGCGCGGCGCGCATGAGCGTGCGCAGGCAGCGTTCGACCATGCACGGCGCGCGATGGTTCGCACGCGTGTGTGAAGGCGGAGTCGACGCCGTGTCGGATGAAGGGCGCATCCGGATTTCGTTACAGTACTAAACGATGTTCCATAAAAATAGGATTGGTCCTATTTGCCCGTTTCAAGCCGCCCGATACACTCGATTTCATGTTGCCGGATCGCGACGCCTGTTCCTCCGCGATACCCGGTTTTCCCGAATTTCCATTGATAGCGAGTGACGACGTCATGCGGTTCGACCTGCGTTCCCGTCTCGCACGCGAACAAGGTCGATTCGTCCGATGCGGCGTCGTGCGTTTCCCGATGTACCGCGCGCTGTTGCGCGGCGTCATCGCGGCAGCTTGCGTGGCCGGCGCTCAGAGCGCGCCAGCCCAGGGCGCTCACAATGTCGCCCCCTTCGCATTCGCGACGGCGGAAACGGCTGATCTTGTCGACGTGCCTTTCTTCAATTCCGCGCGCACGACGTGGGGCGGCCTGCGTGTATCGTCGGCCGCGCCGCTCGACGTCGCTTATGCGTCGCTGGCGTTGAACGTGTCGGCGGGCGCCGAGCGCGACGATCCGGTGGCGCGCTTCGGCGCCTGTGTCGCGTATCGCGTGCTGTGCGAGACCGCACGCGAGGCGGTCGAGCGCGGCTATGCGTCGCGGTTCGATTACGGGCTGGCGTCGGCGTTGCCCGCGACGAGCGCGCAGTCGGCGTTCGCGCACGGTCCCGTCGATCTGGCATCCGCCGAGCCGTTCACGCTCGCGCAGCCCGATCGCGGCACGCGCGCCGGCGCCATCGTCGGCAGCCTGCACGCGTCGTTGGCGCGCGCGGATCTGCCGGAGGGCGTCGCCGCGCAGATCGTCCGCATGCTGGCCGGACGCGTCGATCCGAAGCAGCGCGCCGCGCATGGCGACACTTTCCGCGTGGCGTTCGAGCCCGACCGCGACGCAACGCGGCCGGGCCGCGCTCGCGTGACGGCGCTCGACATCCGTTTTCGCGGGCAGCACGTCGCGGCCGTCTGGTTCGTCCCGCAGGCCGGTTCGGCGGGCGCCTATTACGACCTCGGCGGCATGCCGCTCGCCGGCGCACACTTCGCGATGCCGGTCGCCGCGACGCGCATCAGCTCGCGATTCGGCGCGCGCGTGCATCCGGTGAGCGGTGCGCGTCACGTGCATTCGGGTGTCGATCTCGCGGCGCCGGCCGGTCGCGCCGTCCATGCGTCGGCGCACGGCGTCGTGACGTTCATCGGCACCGAGCCGCGCGGCTACGGCAAGTACGTGGTGATTCGGCATGACGGCGGCTACGCGTCGTACTACGCGCACCTGTCGGCGTTCGAGCCGACGCTGCGAACCGGCGCGCGCATCATGCGCGGTCAACGCGTCGGCGCGGTCGGCAGCACGGGAACGGCGACCGGCCCGCATCTGCACTTCGAGGTGCGCCGGCATGCCCGCCTCGTCGATCCGATCGAGCTCGTGCACGCATCCAGCGCGGCGAAACTGACGGGCGCGCAGCGCGTGGCGTTCAACCGCGTGGCCCGTGACGCACGTACGCAACTGGCGTCGGCGCCATTCGCGCAGCCGGTTGCGATGTCGACGCGTCCGGCGCCGCATGCCGGCTGAATACCGGCCGAATGACGGCCCGCTTCGATGACGTCGGGCCAATATCGCTACATGCGGATGGGGCCGATACGCACGGTTTCGTCCGTGTCGCACTCGAGCGCGCGGGACGGCACCGCGCGCTTCCGCCGGACTGGTCCTACACGCGGTCGGCAATTTCAGCCCGGTCCGATGGTCTCGCTTTTACCCCGTCGCTAAGATTTTCGTATGCATCGCGTGTAGCGATTTCCGCAGCGGATCGTCGCTACACGTCCATACCTCAATCGACTCGATCGTGGGCGCCCGATGGCGCCCGTGAGCGCGGCCACGCGCTTCATGCATCGACGTCCGCGCTCCGCGAAACCCGGCGCGGCACGCACGACGACACAACGGGATGAAAAACCATCTATGTCAAAACTGGATTTCACGTCGAAACGCACGTGGGGGGCGCTGGCGGCGATCGCCGCCGTTGCGGGCGCACTGACCTCGGCCCTTGCGTGGACGGCCGGCTGGATCGGCTCGCGCACGACCAGCGTATCGCTGGTGTCGGAAACCCCGCAGCCGTTTCCGCCCGGCTTTCGCCGTGCGCACGGCAAGGGCGTCTGCTTCGCCGGCACCTTCCGTCCCGACCCTGCGGCGGCATCGTTGTCGACTGCGCGCGTCTTCAGGCAGGCGGACATTCCGGTCGTCGGGCGGCTGTCGATCGGCACCGGCAGCCCGTACGCGGCGGACAGTTCCACGACGACGCTGAGCATGGCGCTGCTGCTGACGACCGACGACAAGCAGCAATGGCGCATGGCGATGAACAACCAGCCGTACTTCGCGACACACGAACCGGAGGGCTTTCTGGCCATGCAGCAGGCGACCGCGCCTGACCCGGCCACGGGCCAGCCAGACCCGGCGCGGGTGTCCGCGTTCCTGAAAGCGTACCCCGAGGCGGAGAAGTTCATGAAATGGGCGGCGCGGGAGCCGGCCCCGGGCAGTTTCGCGGGTGCGACGTTCTACAGCGTCAACGCCTTCTATCTCGTGGCCGCCGACGGTCACCGGCAGCCGGTGCGCTGGATGATGCGTCCGCATGATCCGTTCATGCCGATGAGCGACGCACAGCGGCAGAGGGCCGACCACGATTTCCTGTTCGAAGGCGTGCGCGAGCGCCTCGCCCGGAAGCCGCTCTATTGGGACTACGTGCTGCAACTGGCGCAGCCGGGCGATCCGGTCGACGACGCGTCGCAGCCGTGGCCGGCCGATCGCAAGCAGCTCGTCGCCGGCACGTTGGAAATGACGCGCGTCGTTGAACAGGCCGAGGGCGCGTGCCGCGACATCAACTTCGATCCGTCGATCGTGCCCGCGGGCGTCGAGGTGTCGAACGATCCGATCCTGAACGCGCGTTCGGGGGCATACGCGCATTCGTTCAATCGCCGCGAGCGGGAAATCGGCTACGGCAAGGCGACCGAGGCCGTCGGCAAGCAGGAGGTCAAATGAAACCGCGCAAGATCACGAACGGCGGCGCACCGCGCCACTTCAACGCGCTGGCGCGCGGTCTGCACTGGCTGATGGCCGCGATGATCCTGGCCATGCTGTTCATCGGCGCCGGGATGATGACGTCGTTGCATCATCGGATCTGGTTGATCGACCTGCATCGGCCGCTGGGTATCGCGATCCTCGTACTGGCGCTGCTGCGCGTCGCGAACCGTCTGCGCAGCCGTCCGCCGGCACTGCCGGAGAGCTTGCCGTATTGGCAGGTACTCGCAGCGAAAGCGTCGCACTGGGCACTGTATGCGCTGATGCTGGCATTGCCGCTGATCGGCTGGGCATTGTTGTCGGCGGGCGGCTTCCCGATCGTGCTGTTCGAGGGCGTCAACCTGCCCGCGATCGTACCGGCCAGTCCGACGCTCTTTGCATGGCTGCGCGATGCGCATGGCCTGTTGGCGCGGCTGCTGTTCGTCGTCGTGCTGGCCCATCTGTCGGCCGCTTTGGTTCACGCGTGGATTTACCGGGACGGCGTTTTCTCCAGCATGGCACGAGGTGGGCGGCAGCGCGGCTGAGCGGTCCATCGTTTGATCGTCGTCGGAGCGCGTCGAATGTCGGCTCCGACGGCGGTCGTCCAGCTATCCGAAATATCTTCCGGCGAGGTCGTCGAGGGCATCGACAACACCTCCGGCCAGTTAGTCGTCCGAAAGCGGGCGGCCTTGCTTCGTGCAAAGCAACATGACCGAATTATTCATGTTGTTTTGCATGGTCCGGCGATTGCGGCATCGCGTCATATTTTCCGATTCGCCCGAATTTCGTCATCACGGCTTTCAGGGATTTCATAACAACCGGAAAATTAAACCGCTTCGCTTCCGTTTGCTTCCGTGAGCCCCGTCGCGCAGTATTTTCCGCAACGCAGCAACGCGACCCTTTTCGTTATTTCCCGTTCCGCAATGAATGGCAACGTGATTCCCGATATCACGCCACGGGAGCTTGCGATTATTTCGAGATAGGTGATATAACCCGTTTCACGCACCGATTTGCAGCAATAACGTCACCAATAAATGCGAGCGGAAAAATGAAAAGAAAGGCGCGGAACCTGGGTTTGGGTGGAATGGCGATTCTCACCGGCGCGGTGCCGGTCGGCGCGCATGCGGCGTGCTCCGCCACCGCGCCGGGCAGCGGCGCGACGGTGACGTGTACCGGCTCGAATGCGCCGTCGGTCGTGGCCACGACCGGCAGCACCAACGTGACGGTCAACCTCGATTCGACCGTGACGGGCAGCTATGTGCTCACGTCCACGCCGACGCCGTTTTCGGTCGACTCGTCGAGCGCGATCACCAACAACGGCAACCTGTCGATGTCCGGCAACGGCACGGGCGTCGCGAACCGCGGCGCGGTGCTGCTCGGCGTGAACAACGGCAATACGCTCGCCAATGCGGCGACCGGCGTGATTTCGACGTCGGGCACCTACAACGACGGGATGGCCGCGAACGGCAACAACAACACGCTCGTCAACAACGGCACGATCACGACCACCGGCAACAACGCGTACGGGATGACGGCCGCGTGGGGGCAAAGCAATCCCGGCGCATCGGGCAACCAGATCGTCAACACGGGTACCGTGATGACATCCGGCAACAACGCGCGCGCCGCGTCGCTGCTCGGTGGCAACGGTACGATCACCAACAGCGGCACGCTGACGTCGAACGGCCGCGATGCGCCGGCCGTCTACATGCAGGGCAACAACGACACGCTCGTCAACAGCGGCACGATCCAGACCACCGGCACCGCGACCAGCGGCGGCAGCGTCGACGCCGTCGTATCGAACACGCTCGGCAGCTCGTTTACCGCAACGATCACGAACCAGGCCGGCGGCCGGATCATCAGCAACAACGGCATCGGCGTGCGCTCGACCAACGGCGCGACGACGATCACCAACGCGGGGCTGATCCAGGGCGGCGGCGGCACCGCGATCCAGGGCGGCAACGGCAACGTGACGCTGATCCTGCAGACCGGCTCGCAGATCGTCGGCACGGCCAACGGCGGCGCGGGCGCCAACACCGTGACGTTGCAGGGCACCGGCACCGCGTCGAATGCGTTCACGAATTTCCAGAGCCTGACGATGGCCGGCACCGACTGGACGTGGGCCGGCACCGGCACGTTCTCGACCGCGCTGGTGCAGAGCGGCACGCTGAACCTCACGGGCACGCTCGGCACGACGACGGCGTCGGTCGTTGCGACCGTCGACGCGGGCGCGACGCTGCAGGCGAATGCGTCGAACCTGCCGCTGTCCGTCACCGACAACGGGCTCGTGCGCTTCCAGCAGGACGGCGCCGGCACGTACACGGGTACGATTGGCGGGTCGGGTGCGGTGGAGAAAACCGGCGCGGGCACGTTGACGCTCGCGCCGTCCGCGGCGGGCGGCAATACGTATTCCGGCGGCACGACGATCACGCAAGGCACGCTGTCGGTTGCGGCGGACAACGCGCTCGGCGCTTCATCGGGAAGACTGACTTTCAACGGCGGCACGCTGCAGTTCGGCAGCGCGTTCAATCTCGCGTCGAGCCGCGCGATCTCGACCACTTCGAACAACGGCGCGATCGATACGCAGGGGTTCAACACGACGATCATGCAGGACATCACGGGTTCGGGCGGACTCACCAAGCTGGGAGACGGCACGCTGACATTGAATGGCGTACACAGCACTTATTCGGGCGGAACGAACGTGGCTGCCGGCACGCTCATTGTCGGTGATCTCGATGCGGCGGCGGGACTGCGGGGCGGTGGCCCCTTGACCATCGCGCCCGGTGCGACGCTTGGCGGGTATGGCAGTGTGACGGGTAACGTGACGAACAATGGCACGATTTCAGTCGCGAATGCGCTGCCTAGTCTGGCCAGCGGTTTGCCGGGAGACTTCCAGATATTCGGAACCCTGACGAATGCGGGAGTTGTTGAGCTCCGTGGGCGCGTTGTCGGTAACGGATTGGCCGTGTCGGGCAATTATGTCGGGCAGAATGGAGCGGTCAACATGAATACGACGCTTGCCGGCGACGGTGCGCCATCGGACACGTTGATGATCGGTGGTGTGCCGGCAGCGGCGACGGCAAGCGGCAAGACGACACTGAACGTAACGAACGTCGGTGGTGCCGGTGCGCTGACCAAGTCCGACGGTATTCGGTTGGTTTACGCCGTGAACTTTGCAAATACGGGTAACGCGTTTACGTTGGCGGGCGGTACGGTCAGCGCTGGCGCTTACTCCTATTATCTGGTGAAAGGCGGGGTTACCGCCTTGACGGGGGAGGACTGGTATCTGCGCAGCACGGTTCCTCCGCGGCCGGATCAGCCAACGCAGCAACCGCCATTCAGTATTGCCGACGGTACGCCGGAATCGATCGTCGAGGCTGTCAAGAACGCGGCGCCCGACGCCAAGCCGGAACCTGTTTACCGTCCCGAAGTCCCGCTGTACTCGGAAGTGCCGGCTGTCGCGCGGCAGCTTGGATTGCTGCAGATCGATACCTTCCATGATCGCCAGGGCGAACAGGGACTGCTGGCCGAAAACGGCTCGGTGCCCGTGTCGTGGTCACGTGTATGGGGCGGCTACAGCAACATCAAGCAGAATGGCGATGTGACGCCGTCCTATGACGGAACGGTATGGGGGATGCAGGTCGGGCAGGATCTCTATGCGGACAACCGGCCGAGCGGACACCGTAACCACTACGGCTTCTTCCTCGGATTCTCGCGCGCGATTGGGGACGTGAACGGCTTTGCGCTCGCGCAGCCGGATCTGGGCGTGGGTTCGCTGCAGGTGAATGCGTACAACCTCGGCGGATACTGGACACACATTGGCCCGGGTGGCTGGTATACGGACGCAGTGGTGATGGGGAGCGTGCTGACCGTACGCACGCATTCGAGCAACAATGTGAGTGGTTCGACGGACGGCAACGCGGTCACCGGTTCGGTCGAAGCGGGCGTGCCGATCTCGCTCGGCTATGGGCTGACGCTGGAGCCGCAGGCGCAGTTGCTGTGGCAATGGCTGTCGTTGGCTCGATTCAACGATGGCGTGTCGGACGTCACGTGGAACAACGGCAACACGTTCCTCGGCCGGATCGGCGCGCGGCTGCAATACGCGTTCGATGCGCGCGGCGTGAGCTGGAAGCCGTATCTGCGCGTGAACGTGCTGCGCTCGTTCGGTGCCGACGACAAGACGACGTTCGGCGGCGCGACGACGATCGGCACGCAGGTCGGGCAGACGGCCGGCCAGATCGGCGCTGGGCTCGTCGCGCAGCTGACGAAGCGCGGCAGCGTGTATGCGACGGTCAGCTACCTGACGAACCTTGGCGGCGAGCACCAGCGCACGATCACCGGTAATGCAGGGGTGCGGTGGGCGTGGTGACGACGAGGCGCGTCGATCGGCGGCGATTGGCCGTGGCACGGTCGCCTGGTTCATACGTGGATTGATCGGGACGGCGTTTTCTCCGGCATGGCGCGAGGTAGGCGGCAGCGCGGCCAGGCAACCCGTCGTTTGATCGTCGTCGGGGCGCGTCGAATGGCGGCTCCGACGGCGGTCGTCCAGCGATACGAACTATCTGCCGGCCGAGTCTATTTCACGACTTCTTTGTTAGTCGTCCGATTGATGAATGAATCATGCCAAGCAGGGAAAGAAGCGTTCCGATGCAGGTGAATGATATTGAAATTATCGCCAGATGCGCTGTCGATGCAGAATTTCCCATGTTGCCGGCAGATTTCAACGGGAACATCAGGATGTAAGCAGTACCTATCGTCCCAGCGAGTGACATAAATGCGCAGGTCATCCAGTACCATTTGCGTAGGCCATCGTGCTGAATGGCCTCGATGATCGACGCGATAATAATTAAAGCGACGACGAGTATTTCGAAAATGAATAATGCTCCGTTGAACATCTATTTTCCTGGTGATTTGAATGGAACGGTCATGTTCGACTGGAGTGATCGTCGTGCCGGCGCGACTTCGGGAAAGAATATAGTCTCGCGATCTGTATGTCCAACCTGTATGGCGGATCGAACCGGCCGATGCAGCGCACTAGAAAAACGACATGGCGCAGTCGTCCCGGATTCCGATTCGATCGAATGAGTCCGGCGGTTCCATTGCCTTCCCGTGAAGACCGATGGCGGACGGGGCAGAACGAAGCCTCAACCAAACTCTCGCGCCGTCGTCGGCAGTGCACCAAGCAACTCGGTCCTGTCGACGAGCTTGCTGGCGATCAGATGCCGTCTCGGACGATCAGCGGGACCGACCACGTCGGGGGCTTGGGCCCGTGGATGGCGAGGGCGCGAGGAGGATCGATCGCCACGCCGGGCGGCGTGGCGACACTAGTCGGGCGGCCGCGTCGTCAACCCAGCGGCCAGTTTAGGATCGCGATGCCGTCGTTGTAATCGCCGTCGCCGCCATCTTCGGATCCGACCAGCCCGAAGTAGGTCTTCTTGAAGATGTCGACCTGACGCGAGCCGATCTTCGACGGCTTGCCGTTCGCCGTCACGACCACCCGCACCTTCCCCTTGCCGGAGTTCACGATCTGCGTGTTCAGGTTCGCGTCCTGCGTGCCGGCGCCCTGGAACGTCGCGGCCGGTGTCGGGTTGTCGTCGACGAAGACCTCGATCGTCTGCGGTGCGGACGAATTGACCAGCGCGGTCACGCCGAAGACGATGTTCGGCGGCAGGTTGAAGACGCCGTCGCGTTCGCCGCCGCCGCTCGGCACGGGCGTCGGCGGTACGGGTTGCGGCGTCGCTTTCGAGAAGTAATTGACCACCGCGCCGACGCCGAACTTCGCCGCCGCACCGGGCAACACGCCCGGCGCGCCGGCCCACGTCACCGTGCAGGCAACGACCTCGCCCGCCGCATCGGTTTTCACCTTGTTCTGCCAACTGCCGACGTCGAAGCTGTACGGGATCGTCGCGATATCGACGAACACGTCGTATTGCGGCAATTTCTCGACGAGCTGCGCGGTCATGAACTGCCGCATCCGGTCGAGCACGGCCTGATCGCCGTTGGTCTGCACGGCAGTGGCGTCGTTGCCCGCGAGTTGCAGCAGTGCGTACAGGTCGTCGTGGGTAAAGGGTTGTGACATGTCGTCCTCGTCTTGATGGATGGTTTCGCATCGCGCGGCCGGTGATCGGTTTTCATCGGGCCGCGCGAAGCAAAGCGTGGAACCGCTCGAACGATCCGCAATGGGTGGCTGGCCCCGTCGCCATTGCGATGTTTCGCGACGACCGTGCTCATCCGCGCAGCCGGTTCAGGAACACGGTGCCGTCGTTGTAATCGTCGTCGGCAGTCTCCCGTCGCGAATCTCGGCCTTCGCGATGTCGATGTACAGGCCCGGAATGTCGACGTAAGTCGCCGACGTCACGACGGGTGCGCTGACGATCGAAACCGAAAGGAAGGGCATGGGTATCTCCGGAAGGAGGGACGGGCGGGGCGCCGCCGTACTCGGCGCAAACCGTCGGCCAGCGCAGGCGGCGCGGCCGCCTGCGCTCGGTCGTCGATCGCGTGTCAGGTCAGCCGATCGGCCACTGGAGCACGACGATCCCGTCGTTGTAGTCGCTATCGTGGCCGTCTTCCGACACGACGATCCCGAAGTTGACCGTGAACGGCGAGCCGTCCGACTTCTTGCCGTTGATCGGCGCGAGGCGTGCATCGGTCGCCGACTTCTTGCCGTTCACCGACACTTCGAAACGAATCTTGCCGTTGCCGGAATTCAGCGTGGCTTCGCGCGGGCCGTCGCGCGTCGTCAGCTTGTGGTACGCGGCGGGTTCCTGGCTGTCGCCGATGAACAATTTGATGTGTTGTTGCTCGGCTGCATTCGCGAAGAAAATCGCGCGGAAATCGGTATTCGGCGGAATCGAAAACTCGCCGGCGCGGTTGGATGACGTTTGAGAGTCGGCCATGCTTTTCTCCTTTGGAGTGTTGGATAAGGCCAGGGGCCTTGTCGCGCAAACGTTTGCCGTTTGAAACGCGACATACAAAGCATGGCGAAAAATAAATAAAAAAATATTCAGTCGAGAATGATTATTGTTCAGTAAACCGAAAAACAGCGTTAGCCGATTTAATGGAGTGTAATTAACGACATCCATTTCGATATATTCGATGAATTATATCGATGGGTGTATCGCTTTCCTGAACGATGCGCAAGCGCAAGGCGGGCGGGAGAGGCGGGGCAATCGGACTTCGGAGCAAGCGCTCGGCGTTCGCATATGGCAGCGTTTCGTTTCAACATCAGCATCTCTGCCGTGGCCGCGCCCACCGGCCACCGTCGAACGCCTGCACCGAAGCCCGATTGCAGGGGAGGGGTATGCGGCGACCGGCGAAGAGGGTGGACCGACTCACTCCGAACATGAATAGGACCTCACCGGCGCCGCACCCGTGAAGCATATCGACGTGGGAAGCCGCCGCCTATCGGACGGGGCTGATTCTGCGCAAACGCGCGTTCAGCGGGCGACGCGGAATAAATGCGCACCCGGTTGACAGCCGCGGCCACCCTGTGATTTGATGCCGGTCATGCACGCCGCCCAGTTCCTTTTCTCGCTACGACTACTAGCCCGCTTCTCCGGGCTGGGTCTGCGGCTGCGCGCTTTCCATCTGCTTCTTTCCTGAAGCGCTAGATTTTCCTCGCATCACCGACCTGGCCCCGGTTGTCGACCGGCGCCCGAGTTCGTCTTTTCTTCCGTCACCACTCCGCTCCGTCCCGGTCGCTCAACCGCCAAGGCCGTCGTTTGCCGTACCGCTTTGCCGTTGTGCCGCTTTTTTGCCGTTTTTACCGCTGCGCAGATATCCGGCTCATCACGCCGATGGCCGTCGCGCCGCGCTTCACCGACAAACAGACCGAGGACCGACATCATGATGCTGAAGAACCCCGCGACCAAATACCGACCGTTCACGCCCGTCAACCTGCCCGACCGCACGTGGCCGTCGCGCACGATCACGCAGGCGCCGATCTGGATGAGCACCGACCTGCGCGACGGCAACCAGGCGCTGTTCGAGCCGATGGACGCCACGCGCAAGATGCGGATGTTCAAGACGCTGGTGGCGATCGGCTTCAAGGAGATCGAGGTCGCGTTCCCGTCCGCGTCCGAAACCGATTTCAACTTCGTGCGCGAACTGATCGAAGGCGGCCACATTCCCGACGACGTGACGATCGAGGTGCTCACGCAGGCGCGCGACGACCTGATCGAGCGCACCTTCGCATCGCTGCGCGGCGCGAAGCGCGCGATCGTGCACCTGTACAACGCGACCGCGCCGGAATTCCGCAAGATCGTGTTCAACCTCGATCGCGACGGCGTGAAGCAACTGGCGGTGAACGCGGCGCGCACGATCAAGCGGTGCGCCGATGCGGCGACCGACACGCAATTCACGCTGCAGTACAGCCCGGAAACCTTTACCGCGACCGAACTCGATTTCGCGAAGGAAGTCTGCGACGCGGTGTTCGACGTATGGCAGCCGACACCCGAGCGCAAGTCGATCGTGAACCTGCCGGCCACGGTGGAAATCGGCACGCCGAATTACTATGCGGACCAGATCGAGTGGATGCACCGCAATCTCGCGCGCCGCGATTCGCTGATCCTGTCCGTCCACCCGCACAACGACCGCGGGACCGCGGTCGCGGCGGCCGAGCTCGCGGTGATGGCCGGCGCCGACCGGATCGAGGGCTGCCTGTTCGCCAACGGCGAACGCACGGGTAACGTCGACCTCGTGACGCTCGCGCTGAACCTGTACACGCAGGGCGTCGATCCGGGCCTCGATTTCTCGCAGATCAACGAAGTCGCGCGCACGTCCGAGGAATGCACGCAGTTGCCGGTCCACCCGCGCCATCCGTATGTCGGCGACCTCGTGTTCACCGCGTTCTCCGGTTCGCACCAGGACGCAATCAAGAAGGGCTTCGCGGTCCAGCGCACGGATACCGTATGGGAAGTTCCGTACCTGCCGATCGATCCGAACGACCTCGGCCGCACGTACGATTCGATCATTCGCGTGAACAGCCAGTCGGGCAAGGGCGGTATCGCGTACCTGCTCGAACAGGGCTACGGCGTCGTGCTGCCGCGCCGCATGCAGGTCGATTTCAGCGCGGCCGTGCAGCGCCTGACCGACGAGAGCGGTCACGAGGTGACGAGCGCGCAGATCTGGGCGCTGTTCCAGCAGGAGTACGTCGAAAGCGACACGCCGCTGCGCTATGTCAGCCACGAGCTGACCGAGCGCGACGGCCGCGAGACGATCGTGCTGACCGCCGACGTGCATGGCGAGCGCCGCGTGCTGCGCGGGGAAGGCAACGGCCCGCTCGACGCGCTGATGCACGCGCTGCACACGCCGCTGCGGATCCAGCATTACGAGGAGCGCGCGCTGTCGCAGGGCGCCGATGCGAAGGCGATCGCGATCGCCGAGCTGGCCGGCACGGGCGTGCGCGGCAGCGCGTTCGGCGCCGGCGTCGATGCGAACCTGACGACTGCGTCGATTCGCGCGGTGATCAGCGGCGTGAACCGCGCGTATGCCCGCGCGGATGAGGTTGCACAGGCAACCTTCTTTGCCGGACAGCCGGCGGTGCAGGCCGTCGCATAAGCGGGTCGAAACCCGGGCGGCAGGGCCGGCCCGGGTTTCTTTTTCAGGTCACGGCACGCGCGCGTGCGCCGTCAGGGCAACAGCCCGAGCATCGCAGCCTTGGTGGCCGCATGCGTTTTGTTCATCGCGTCGAGCTTCACGACGGCGTTCTGCAGATGGAACTTCACCGTTCGCTCCGCGATCCCGAAGATCATCCCGATTTCGTAGGCCGTCTTGCCGTCGGCCGTCCACGCCAGCACCTCGCGCTCGCGCAGCGTCAGCCCGGTGCCGACCGGCGCGATCGGATCGGCGAGGCGCGGCATCAGGTACGCGTGCGCCGCATGCGAGAGGCTTGCACAGGGTGCGCGCAGCCGCGAGATCTCGTCCGCATCGAGCGGTGTCGTGTCGCGCACGAGCGTCAGCACGCCGAGGTTGCCGGTCCGATCGTAGCCGCCGTGCGACCAGCCGTAACGCATCCCGAAGCACGCCGCGTCGTGCCAGAACGCGGTGTCGCCCGGTTCGTCGAACGCATTCCATACGACCGGCCGCGGCTGGCTCGCGACCCGCTTGATGATCGGATCGATGGCGACGTAGCCGAATTTCACATAACGGTGTTCCCATTCGCGTGGATGATTGCCGACGATCTGTATGTCGGGCCGGGCGAGCGGCAGCGTGCGGCGCAAGCCGTACACGCAATACCGGAATCCGAGCGCGGCCGCGGCGGCGGCAATCGGCGGGAACGCGGCTTCCGCGGTGGGCGCGCGCTGTAGTGCGTCGAAACAGTCGTGCAGTATTGTCAGGTCCATCGGTGATCCTCGTCGGTGTGGGCGGGCCGTGCATTGCGGCCCGCGCGTATCCTGTTCAAAAGGACAGTTTTGAGGCGAAGCCGACGCCGGTTTAATGGCGGCTGTTCGCACGACGGGCCCGCTTGTGCGGGCACCTGTCCCCCGTCGTTTCACGTGTTGCGGTACCCCTCCGGTTTCGTATCAGGACGATCGACCATGACCAGCGTTCAAGACGTGCCTCTCCTCGCGCGCGCCGGCGCGCGCGCGTTCGCCTTCGGCGGGATCCGCGCGATCGAACCGCCCCGCGCGTCGGCCCCCGCCCGCGCGCTTGCTCACGAGTATGCACCGCATGCGCATCAGGCCGGGCAACTATTGTTTACGACGCGCGGCGTATTAGTACTCGACGTCGAAGGCCAGCGCTGGATCACCCCGCCGCTGCGCGCGATCTGGATTCCGGCGCGCACCGTCCATGCGATGCACGTGGCCGACGACGTCCAGTTCTGCTCGCTCTACCTCGGCGACGCGCTCAGCGCGCGGCTGCCGGCCACGCTGTGCGCGATGACCGTATCGCCGCTGCTGCGCGAGCTCGCCACGCGGGTGTCCCATCCGTTCGATTGCAGCATCGAGCACGACCCGCTCGCACGCCTGTTCGCCGACGAGCTGCGCGAACTCGCGCAGACGCCGCTCACGTTACCGCTGCCGCGCGACCGGCGCCTGCTGAAGCTGTGCGAGCGGCTGCAGCGCGAGCCGCACTGCGAATTGCCGCTCGACACGCTCGCACGCGACGCCGCGCTGAGCGCGCGCCATCTGGCGCGCCTGTTTCGCAGCGAGACCGGCATGAGCGTGGCCGCGTGGCGCCAGCAACTGCGGCTGTCGATGTCGCTCGCGCTGCTCGCGAGCGGCATGCCCGTCACGCAGGCCGCGCACCAGGTCGGCTATCGTAGCCCGACCACCTATGCGGCCACCTTCAAGCGCGCGTTCGGCGTCACGCCGAGCCAGTACCTCGCGGCGGCGGAAGCGGCGGCGCGCTGACCCCCACTGCCACCGCTGCCACCGCGCTGCGTTCAGCGTGCGGTCCAGCGTGGCACCGCTTCGAACGCATGCTCGACCGCATGAACGATCCGGTCGACGTCCTCGCGACCGATCACGAGCGGCGGCGCGATCGCGAGCCGGTTGCCGAGCGAGCGGATCAGCACGCCGGCATCGCGCGCCGCGTCGGCTAGTGCGGCCGCATAGCCGTCCGACGGATCGATCGATTCGCGCGTGACCTTGTCCTTCACGAGGTCGATGCCGACCAGCAGGCCCTTGCCGCGCACGTCGCCGACCACCGGATAGCGGTCGACGAGCGGCTGCAGCCGTTCCAGCAGGTACGCGCCTTCGCGCGCCGCGTTGCCGGCGAGATCCTCGTCGACGATGATCTGCAGGTTCGCGAGCGCGGCTGCGCAGACGATCGGGTGACCCGAATAGGTGTAGCCGTGCATCAGCGTGCCGATGCCGCCCGGATTGGACACGAACGCGTTCTCGATGCGGCGGTTGACGACGGTCACGCCGAGCGGCAAATACCCCGACGACAGGCCCTTCGCCAGGCACATGATGTCGGGCGCGACGCCCCAGCCGCGACTGCCGAATGCCGCGCCGGTCCGGCCGAAGCCCGTCACCACCTCGTCGGCGATCAGCAGCACGCCATGGCGGTCGCATACTTCGCGCACCAGCGGCCAGTAGTTCGCAGGCGGCACGATGATGCCGCCGGTCGCCTGCACCGGTTCGGCGATGAAGGCTGCCACGGTATCGGGCCCCTGGAACAGGATCTCGCGCTCGACGAGCGACGCGCACAGGCGGCCGAGTTCTTCTGGATCGTGCGTGAACGGGTTGCGATAGATCCACGGCGTCTCGACGTGGAAGCAGCCGGCGAGCGTCGGCTCGTAGTTGCGCCGGTAGACGGTATTGCCGGTGACGGAGCTGCCGCCGAAGTGCGAGCCGTGATAAGCCTGGCGCAGCGCGATGAACTTGGTGCGCTCGGGCTGCCCGGACACCTTCCAGTACTGCCGCGCGATCATCAGCGCGGCCTCGACGGCGTCCGAGCCGCCGGAGCCGAAGATCACGCGACTCATGTCTTCGGGCTGCAGCATGCCGACCAGCCGCGCCGACAGCTCTTCCGCGCGCGGATGGCTGAATCCGGCGAACACCGGGTGATATTCGAGCTCGTCGAGCTGCCGGACGATCGCTTCCTTGATTTCCCGCCGGCCGTGGCCGACGTACACGTTGAACAGCGACGCGACCGCGTCGAGATACGGCCGGCCGGTGTCGTCGTACAGATAGCAGCCTTCGCCGCGCGTGATGCGGATCGGCTGGCGCGACGCGGCGAGCGGATGTTGCCGGGGATGCCAGAAGCGCGATTCCGAATAGGACATGACAGGACTCCGTAGTGATTAGGTTGGACGAGGCAATACGGTGACGCAGGTGACGCTCAGCCGGCGAGCGCCGCCGGTTGGAAGTCGAGCCGGCTTTCGAGCGCGCCGAGCGTCGCGAAGGGTTCGTCGAGCGCGACACGCATGAAAGTCAGGAACTGACCGACGTGGGCGTTCAGCGCGTCGCGGCTGTAGTACTGCGGGCTCGCGTCGAAGTCGAAGCGCAGCGGCTCGCCGTTGCGTCGGTCGGTCAGGTTCACCATCAGGTCGTCGGTCGTGCCGACGGACAGGTTGTGCGACGTCGTCACGCAATCGCCGAACCGCAGGTCGTAGTCGAACGCCATGATGTTGATCTCGGGGCCGAACACGCCCTGGCCGTTGTCGAGCGACGTCAGCTCGCGGTGCAGGTCGCCCATCCGGTATCGCTGGTGCTGGCGCAGCGCGATCATTTCGCGGTTCGCCTGGCGGCATAGATCGTCGAGCGTGTGGCCCGGCTCGACGTGCAGGCGCAGCGGCAGCATGTTCGCGCACTGCGCCGGCGTGCGGCGCTCGCGCGCCGACGTGCGCGCCATCGCGGCGACCGACAGCACGATGTCGTGCGCGCCGGTGTTCAGGTACAGGTACGCGGCGGTCAGCGCGGTGACGAGGCGCGGCACCGTCGACGTGAAGAGACCCCTGGCGACCGCCTCGATGCGCGCGCTTTCGGTTGCGGTGGCGACGCGCGTCTCGCGCAGGTCGGGCCCGTCGTCGCGCTCGGGAAAGCGTGCGGGGCCGGCGAGCGTGACCGTGCGCGGCTGATCCGCGAAGCGCTCGAGCCAGTAGCGGCGATCGTGCGCGAACTGTTCGGACGCGCGGTACGCGTCTTCGTCCTGTTGAAGCTCCGCGAGCGACGCGAAGCGCGTGGGCGGCACCTTGACGCCCGATGCGAATGCGTTGTACAGCTCGGCGGCGCGCGTGGCAATCAGGCTCCCCGAATAGCCGTCGACCAGGATGTGCGCGTAGCCGTGATACCAGTAGTAGTGATCCGGCGCGATGCGGTACAGCGTATGGCGGAAGAACGGCCCGCGCGCCAGCTCGATCGCGCCCGTGCAGTGCGCGCGCATGCCGGCGAGCGCGATGGCGTGTGCGTCTTTCGTGCCGGCGAGGTCGATGTGTTCGAGCGTCCAGTGGTCGGCGAGCGCGGCGTCGAGCACGCGTACGGGCGTGCCGCCATCCAGCACGATGCGCGTCGTGTGCAGCGTCTGCGCCTCGCGAATCACCTGCCGCAGCGCGCGTTCGAATGCGCTGGTGTCGAGTGCGCCGCGAATTTCGAAATACTCGGCTGCGTAGATATGCGTCGACGGGACGGGATACGCGAGCGCGGCCTCCCAGAAATCCCGCTGCGGCGCGGACAGCGGCAATTGAAGCGTCGAATCGGTCACGTCGTTTCTCCTGGAAAGCTGATTCCGGTGGATGAATTAAATGCGTATTTGTTTAATAAAAAATACATATTCGCATCGTGCATTTCATTTTTGATGAATCGCAATTCTTATCCTAGACAGCCCGATTTGCGGCTGTCAATTCCGTGCGTTCTGCTGGTAATTCTTCAAAGCCTTGCTGGTAAAGGCTTTTGTGGATAGGTGAGTAGTCTGGTCCGGAAAGAATATGAGAATGTCCGTTTTCAATAGGCGGCAAATTATCAGCTTATTTAGCATCGACGCCTGAAATTGCTGAGCAAGCCGAAAACGGCATGCAGGCAATTCGCCGGAAACGGTTTCCGGCGCCGGAAGCCGGCGCAGTGGGCTGGCGCGAGCGGACATTACTAGGAGAGTCCCGTGAATCAACTGGAAGGGCTGGAGCGAAAAATCGGCGAGCAGCACGAGCGGCTCGCGCATCATCCGGTGTTCGGATCGATCCGTACCATCGACGAGCTGCGCGTGTTCATGGAATGGCACGTATTTGCCGTGTGGGATTTCATGTCGCTCGTGAAGCGGCTGCAACAGGATCTGACGACCGTCGCGGTGCCGTGGGTCGCGCCGCGCAACGCGAATGCGTCGCGCCTGATCAACGAGATCGTGCTCGGCGAGGAATCGGACGAAACGCCGAACGGCCACATGAGCCACTACGACCTGTACCTGCACGCGATGCGCGATGTCGGCGCGTCGACGTCACGCATCGAGGAAATGGTGTCGCTGGTGCGCTCGGGCTTCTCGGTGTCGGCCGCGCTGAAGGCCGTCGATGCGCCGGAGCCGGTGATCCGCTTCGTCGAGGCGACGATGGCCGCGTGCACGTCGGGCGCGACGCACCAGGTGCTCGGCAACTTCTTCTACGGCCGCGAGAACGTGATTCCCGACATGTTCCGCACGCTGCTCGACGAATGGAAGATCGAGCGCTCGTCGATTCCGCTGCTCGTGTATTACCTCGACCGCCATATCGAAGTGGATTCGGGCGAGCATGGGCCGGCGGCGCGCGCGATGATCCGCGAAGCGGCGGACGGCGACGCGGCGAAGCTCGAGGAAGCGCTGCAGGCCGGGCTCGACGCGATCGACGAGCGGATGCGTCTGTGGGACGGGCTGCTCGCGCATCTCGGCCGCACCCGCAACGTGGTGCCGGCATGAACGCGCGCGGGCTGTCCGAGCGCATCGTCGATTTCGCGGCGCTCGACTGGGAGCACCCGGCGGCGTTCGACGACGGCATCGACCAGGTTGTGCTCGTCGATACGCTGGACGAGCACGCGAAGCGCGGCATCCGGACCCGGATCGTGCGGTTCGATCCCGGCGCGGGCACGCGCGTGCCGTTCCTGCACGACTACCACGAGGAAGTGCACCTGATCGACGGCGACCAGAGCCTGGTCGACGTCGTGACGCGCGAGTCTCGCGCGACGTATCGGGAAGGCAGCTACTTCGTGCGTCCGGCCGGCACGCCGCATGGCCCGTTTCGCAGCGACGCGGGCTGCCTGCTGCTCGAAATCCATTACTACGGTTCCCCGGAGGACACGCGATGACGACCGCCGTCACATACGTGAGTCACGTCGATCGCTGGGAGGCGCGCGCGACCGTGCGATCGCGCCCGCGGCGGATCGTCGAGGACGACGAACTGCGCTATTACCCGCTCGAACGCCAGCCGCTGTGCGCGCACCCGGCGATCGTCGACGCGGGCGACGCGGTGCGCGACTTCGTCCTGCTGCAGAGCTTCTACAAGTACATTCAGGACGTGATCATCTTCGAGACGGAGATCGTCAACGCCACCGCGTTGCGAATCGCGCGCGGCCGGTTCGCGCACCCGTTTCCGTTCGCGTGCCGGCAGGATGCGATGACCGTCGTAATCGACGAGGACTACCACGCGTACGTCGCGATGGACTATCTGCGGCAGGTCGAGGAAGCCACCGGCATCGCGCCGCTGCCGCCGAACAGCGAGATCGAGCTGTCGCGTGCGATTCCGCGCGCGGTCGAGCGGGTCGGTGCGCAGTATCGCGACGGCATGGAGCTGCTGTGCGTCGCAATCTCGGAGAATACGGTCACGGCGGAAGTCGCGGCGTTCTCGCGCGACGCGACGCTGAAGCGCTCTGTGAAGGGCGTGATGGCCGATCACCTCGCGGACGAAGGCCGTCACTCGGCGTTCTGGATCAATCTCGTGAAGCTGTACTGGTCGGAGATCGACGAACTCGCGCGGCTCGCGCTCGGCGAAGGGCTGCCGTGCTTCCTGCGCGAATACCTGAGCGCCGACCTCCAACTGCAGTTCGATCGCCGCCTGATCGATGCGCTCGATCTGCCGGCCGCCGAGCGCGCGCGGATCGCGGACGACATGGTCGGCGCGTATCCGATCACGAGCCAGCATCCGATGATCGTCAACATCCGGCAGTTCTTCCGGATGAGCGGCCTGCTCGATCACGCGCCGACCCGCGCGGCCTTGTCCGACTACCTGTGAGTCACGTCGATGAAAGCGATCATCATTGCGATCGGCGGCCAGACCCGTCTCGCTGCACGGCTGGCGGCTGAACTCGAGGCGACCGGCCATACCGTCTGCATCGCCGACGGACGCGACGGCCCGCTACGCGACGCGGCCGACGCGTTGCTGTTGCCGGCGCCGGCACCCGACACGTTGCGCAACGCGGCCGAGTGGTCGATCGTCTGCGGCGCGCCGGACCCGGCCGTACACTGCGCGCACGCTCGGCCGCTGCGGTGCGAGATCGTCGCCGATGCCTTTCCGCCGCGCGAGGTACGTGTCGCGTGGCTCACGGACGCGGCACCGGGCGACACGCGCGAGCTGGCCGACGCGACGCTCGCGTTCGGCGTGGCGCTCAACGGTGCCGATCTCGCGGACGAGATCGCCGCGTGCGCGGTCGATCTGATGCACGAAGTCGCGAGCGGGATCGCCCGCGAGCTGAGCGATCCGAACGACGCGCCGCGCGCGACACCGCCCGGGCCGGCCGACATCGTGCTCGATCTCGAACGGCTGGCCGGCTGGCACGCGTCGAACGATACGATGGCCGAATGGCCGTGCGAACCGTCGCTGCCCGAACTCGTATCGCGTGCGGCGGCCGGTGCGCCGGATGCCTGCGCGCTCGTCGCGGCCGACGGCCGGTTGACCTATCGCGAGCTGGTCACGCGTGCCCGCCAGGTCGCCGCGCGCATTGCCGCTCGGCCCGTCGCGCCGCGTGTGGTTGCGGTGCGGCTCGACAAGGGCGTCGCGCTGTATCCGGCGATCGTCGGCGTGCTGGGCGCCGGCGCGACCTGCGTGCCGCTCGATCCGGCGTTTCCGCCCGAGCGTGCCCGCACGATCCTGCGCGAGTCCGGTGCGCAAGCGCTCGTCGTCGACCGCGCGGTCGAGCCGGCGCTGCTCGACGGGTTCGACCTCGACGTGATCGACTGCGGCACCCACACGCAAGCGGATGGTGCGCGCGATACGCAGGCCGGCGCGTGGCCGCTCGAAAGCGATCCCGATCGCGATGCGCGCTGCGCGGTCGCGATCTACACGTCGGGTTCGACCGGCGTGCCGAAGGGCGTGATGCTGTCGCACCGGAACATCGTGCATTTCTGCCACTGGTATCGCGCGCACGTGTCGCTCGATGCGTCGTCGCGCGTGCTGCAGTTCTCGACGATCGCGTTCGATGCGTCGCTGCTCGACATGTTCCCGACCTGGCTCGCCGGTGCGACGCTGGTCGCGCCGAGCGAAGCGCAGCGCCGCGAACTCGACGCGCTTGCGGCGCTCGTCGCGGACGCGCGCATCACGCACGCGTTCCTGCCGCCCGCGCTGCTCGCGGCGCTGCCGGATTGCGACTGGCCCGCGCTCGCGCATCTCGTCACTGGTGGCGACGTGTGCGATCCCGACACGATCGCGCGCTGGAGCGCGAACCGGCGGCTGCACAACATCTACGGCCCGACCGAATGCACGGTGCTCGCGACGACGGGCGAACTGCGCGCCGGCGACAGCAACCGGCGCATCGGCCGGCCGATCGCGAACGCGCGCTGCCATGTGCTCGCGGCCGACGGCCGTCCGACGCTCACCGGCGAGGAAGGCGAGCTGTGCATCGCCGGCGCGGGCGTCGGGCTCGGCTATCTCGGCCGGCCCGACCTGAGCGCCGAGCGTTTCGTCGCTGATCCGTACGGCACGCCGGGCGCGACGATGTACCGGACCGGCGACATCGCGAGTTGGGAGCCGGACGGTACGCTGCGCTACGTGGGCCGCCGCGACGCGCAACTGAAGATTCGCGGTTTTCGCGTCGAACCGGGCGAAATCGAGACGGCCGCGTTGGCGGCGGGGCTGTACCGCCAATGCGTGGTGGTGCCCGACGAGCGCAAGCGCATCCGGCTGTTCGCCGCGAAGCCGGTCGACGCGGCGGCGACGCCTGACGCGCTGCGCGCCATGCTGGCCGCCGCGCTGCCCGACTACATGGTGCCGTACGACATCACGGCGCTCGACGTGCTGCCCGCGACGCCGAACGGCAAGATCGATCGCGCCGCGCTCGCGCGCCTGCCGGTGTCGCGTGCGGGGAACGACACGCGCGATGCACCGCGTGGCGCGCTGGAGCTTCGTCTCGCCGCGATGTGGGCGACGCTGCTCGAACTCGCGCCGGACGAGATCGGCCGCGATGCGTCGTTCTTCGAACTGGGCGGCCATTCGCTGCTGGTGTCGCGGCTGATGCTTGCGGTGAAGCGCGAGTTGGGCGGCAACGCGGCGCTCGCGCGTTTCATGGAGCGGCCGACGATCGCCGCGCTCGCGGCGCTGCTAACCGACGAGTCGGGCGAGCGCGGTGCGAACGTGCCGGCGCGCGTGCACGACGATCGCCGCCTGCCCGACGACGTGCGACTGCCGGCCGACCAGCCGGCGGGCAACGGCCCCGGCGCGGTGTTGTTGACCGGTGCGAACGGCTTCCTGGGCAGCTTCATCCTCAGCGAACTGATCAGTCATACGAATCAGATCGTCTACTGCATCGTGCGCGGCGACGACGACGCGAGCGCGCGCAGGCGGCTCGACGAAGCGGCGTTCGTCAACGGGCTCGGCCATCTGTGCGGGCATCCGCGCGTGCGCGTGCTGCGCGGCGATCTCGGCGCGCCGCGTCTCGGCTTGTCGGACGCGGTGTGGCAGACGCTCGCGGCCGAGGTCGGCGCGATTCATCATAACGGCGCACACGTGAACCACGTGTACGACTACCCGTACCTGCACGCGGAGAACGTCGGCTCGACGCTCGAGCTGCTCCGCCTGTGCTGCAGCGGTCGCCGCAAGGCGCTGCATTTCGTATCGACGCTATCCGCGGCGAGCGCGACGGGCCCGACGGGCCGCCTGATCGAGGCGGCCCCGTCGGAGGCCGGCCCTGCCTTCGTCAACAACGGCTACAACCTGACGAAATGGGTGTCCGAGCATCTCGTTGCCGAAGCGGCTGCGCGCGGGATCGACACGACGATCCTGCGGCCCGGCAACATCACGGGCCATTCGCGCACGGGGCTGTGCCAGCCGGGACGCAACCGGATCCTGCTGCTGCTCAAGGGCGCGGTTCAGCTCGGCTGCGCGCCGCTCGCGACCGAGGGCGGGCTGTTCGACCTGAGTCCGGTCGACTACCTGGCGCGGGCGATCGTCGCGTGCACGCTCGACGGTGCGCGCACCGAGCGCGTGTTCCATCTGCACAACCCGCGCCCGCTCGACTGGGCCGGCTACCTGCGCGCACTCGTGCGGCGGGGCTATCCGCTGCGTTTCGAGGCGCCCGAGGTCTGGCGCGAACGGCTGTTGTCGATCGACGAATCGAATGCGCTGTTCGACGTCGTCGCGTTCTATCTCGACGACCGGCAGGACGATATCGGCGACATGGCCGTCATCGACCACGCGCGCACCGAGGCGACGCTGCGTCGGCTCGGCGTCACGTATCCGGACAAGGACGACGCGCTGCTCGATGCGCATTTCGGCTATCTCGCCGAATGCGGCTTCATGCCGCCGCCGGCCGAGCCGTCGCGGCGCGCGAACGACGCCCGCCGCGACGCCGAACCCGAACCCGCGTGGTGAAGACGTACCCCGTTTGATCAATCGCTGTCATCGCATCATTCATCAAGGAGGCATCATGCTGCAACGTACTGCAACGCAACCCCGTCCGTCCACGCTCGTCTACGCGCCGCAAACGCCGATCCTGTCCGGCTCGGCCGATCTCGACGTGCCGGCGCGTGACGCGTGGCGCGTGGTCGGCGATTTCGCCGGCTTCTCGCGCTTCATCACGGGGCTCGACCATACCGACATGATCGGCGAAGGCGTGCGCTCGCTGCGCATCAAGCATTTCGCGGACGGCAACGTCGTCGTCGAACAGCTCAACAGCCACGACGACGAAGCGATGGTGATGACGTGGAGCCTGATCCATACGTCGTTCGACATCGGCAATCTGTGGGCGCTGATGCGCGTCGAGCCGCGCGGCGACCAGGCCTGCACGGTGACGTGGGACATCGCCGGCGAACCGTCGCACGGCGGCGCCGCGCGCCAGCCGGAATTCGACGCGTTCGTCACCGGCTTCCTCGACATGGCGATGACGAACCTGCGCGCGCTGTTCAAGCCGCAGTAACCGTGCATCGCCCGTCGGCGCCGTGCCGCTACGCGGCGGCGCCGGCCCACGCGCCGGCCTTGCCCGGCGCGTGGTTTTTTTTCCTGGCCGGTGGTGCGCACGCGTCGTCGTGCATCTGTGCGAATGCATCGCGCAGCGCGGCCTTCATGAAGTCGACCCACGCGCGCGTCTTCGCATCGAGATGCTGACGTGACGCGTACACCAGGAACACGCCGATTTCTTCCGCCTGGTAGTGGGGCAGCACACGTACCAGCGCGCCCGAGCGCAAGTCTGCCGCGGCGACGAAGTCCGGCAGCAAGCCGATCCCCGCGCCTTCGCGCACCGCGATCGCGAGCGACGCGGCGACGTCGGCCGTCATCGACGGATCGACGTCCACCGTCTGTGCTTCCGCGCCATTCCACAGCGTCCAGATGCGCTCGTGATACGCGGGCGCGACCAGTTGTACGCAACGATGGTGAACCAGCGCGCCGGGCGAATCGGGCGTGCCGTGTGCATCGAGATACGCGGGCGATGCGCACAGCACGCTGCGGATGCGGCCGACGTCGATTGCGACCTGTTCGGAACTCGGCAGGCTCGGCATCGCGATCAGCGCGACGTCGTAGCTGTCGCGCACCAGTTTCGGCAAGTGCGGCGCGAGCGTCAGGTCGACGCTGACGTCCGGGTAGCGCGCCTGGAATTGCCCGATCAGCGGAATCACGAAATGGTTCGCGATGCTGGCGCTGCAATGCACGCGCAGCCGGCCGTGCGGATGCACGCGCGCGTCGCGCGCCTCCCGCTCGCTCGCATCGACGGCCAGCGTGATGTCGCGGGCGCGCGCCAGATAGCGCTCGCCCGCTTCGGTCAGGCACATCGAACGCGTCGTGCGGTTCAGCAACCGGATGCCGAGACGCTGCTCGAGCGACGCGACGAGCCGGCTGACGTGTGCGGTCGTGATGCCGAGCCGTTTGCCGGTCTCGGTGAAGGTGCCCGCGTCCGCGAGCGTGACGAACGCCTGCATGCTTTGAATCAGATCCATCGGGATAACGAAACCTCCGGCTGGCCAGGTGGCAATGTCGCTACTGTAGCGACGGCCGCGGCACGCCGCGCGCGCGCATCAGCGATCGATCGTCGCAAAACGGACAATCGACGGACGGGTCAGCGTCGTCGGAAGTATTCGCTCGGCGCGACGCCGAGCGCCTTGCGGAACATCGCCGCGAACGCGCTGGGGCTGTCGTAGCCGTGTTCGAGCGCGAGTTCGAGGATCGGCGTGCCGGCGGCGAGGCGCGGCAGGCTCAGCAGCAGCCGCGCGTGGCGGCACCACGCGCCGTGCGTCATGCCCGTCTCGCGTTTGAATGCACGGGCGAGCGTGCGCTCGTTCATGTGTGCGTCGCGCGCCCACGCCTGCAGCGTGACGACCGACGACGGGTCGTTGATGAGCCGCGTGCACAGCGCGACGAGCGCGGGATGGCGCGGCATCGGCACGTGCAGCGACAGCGACGGCGCGATCTCGATCTCGTCGAGGATCAGTGCGAGCACGCGGCCCGCGCGGTGCGACAGGTCGTAGTCGGCGGGCAGGTCGCAGGCCGTCACGATCAATTCGCGCAGCAGCGTGCCGACTTCGATCACGCGGCATTCGGTCGGCAGGCTCGGCCGCACTTCCGGGCCGACGAACACGGTACGCATCTGCACGTCGCCGGCCGAGCGGATCTCGTGCTGCGTGCCGCCCGGCACCCATACCGCGCGGCCCGTCGGTACGACCCAGCTACCCGCGTCCGCGTGCACGATCATCACGCCGGAAATCGCGTGGATCAGCTGGCCCTGGCGGTGCGAATGCGGCGGGTACGCCATGCCCGCCGGCGAGTCGGAGGCGACGACGGCGATCTGCTTGTCACGCGCCTGGCGTTCGAGTGCGATGAAGAAATTTTCCAATTGATCCGATTTGTCCTTTTCTCGACGACGAATGCGCTTTACGCGCGAGATCGACCGCTCAGGTCGAAATTACCATAAGCCCATCGTTTGTTCGACCTCCTTGCCACCCGATGCACGTTCCGTCCATTCCGTCCGCTTCGCCCGTTTCTCCCGCCGTCGAGACATGCTTGCCGCGCGTGCGGCGCGCCACCTGTGCGGCCGTGCTGCTGGCATCGGCCGCGCTGGCCGCGTGTTCGGTCGGCGAGCCGTACCGGCCGCCCGTGTCCGACGCGGCGCGCACCGGGCCATTCGACGCGGTGGCCGACGTGCCGGCCGCGGCCGCCGGCGAACCGCCGGAACGCTGGTGGCGCCTCTATGACGATCCCGTGCTCGACGGCCTCGTGCGCGATGCGCTCGCGCAGAACCGCGATCTCGCGGCGGCCGTGGCGCGGGTCGAACGCGCGCGTGCCGTGTTCGACGAGGCCGGCGCTGCGCGGCTGCCCGATACGACGGCCGGGTTCGGCGTCGATTACGGCAAGCACGCGCCCGACCAGATCGTCGCGGCGGCCAAGGACACCGATGCGCATACGCGCTGGGGCTTCGCGCCGTCGTTTTCGCTGTCGTGGGAAGTCGATCTGTGGGGCCGCGTGCGTCATCTGGTCGATGCCGCGCGCGCGGATGCGGACGCGGTGCAGGCCGCGTCCGATGCGATGCGCGTGGTGGTGGCCGCCGAGACGACGGCCGCGTATGCGCAAGTGTGCGCGTATGGCGAGCGGATCGACGTGGCCCAGCAGTCGGTCGGGATCGCGGACCGGCTGGCCGCGCTGACGGCGAAGCAGCGCACGCACGGGCTCGTGTCCGATCTCGAAGTGGCGCGGTCGCGCGCGTTCGCCGACGACACGCGCGCCGATCTGCCCGCGCTCGTCGGCTCGCGCCGCGCCGCGCTGTACGAACTCGCGGTGCTGACCGGGCGTGCGCCCGGCGCGTTGCCCGACGCCGTCGCGCATTGCCGTACCGCGCCGGTGCTCGCCCGGCCATTCCCGGTCGGCGATGGCGCGTCGCTGCTGCGCCGCCGTCCCGACCTGCGTGAAAGCGAGCGTCAGCTGGCCGCCGCGAATGCGCGAATCGGCGTGGCGACGGCCGAACTGTATCCGTCGATTTCGCTCGGCGGCTCGGTCAACTGGCTGTCGACCGGCGGCGATCCGTCGACGCTCGGCGACAAGTACGCGATCGCCTGGGGCGTCGGCCCGCTGATCACGTGGCGCTTTCCGAACATGGCGGCGAGCCGCGCGCGGCTCGCGCAGGCCCGCGCCGACGACACGCTCGCCCGTGCCCAGTTCGATGCGCAGGTGCTGCGCGCGCTGAAGGAAACCGAGCAGGCGCTGGCTCGCTACGGCGCCGCATGGCGCCGCCGCGCCGCGCTCGAAACCGCGCGCGCCGAGCATGCGCGCGCCTATCGCCTCGCCGAGCTGAACTACGAGGCCGGCGCACTCGATTTCCTCGGCGTGCTCGACGCGCAGCGCAGCCTCGTCGCGGTCGATTCGGCGCTGGCCGAGTCGACGCAGCAGGTCTCGCTCGACCAGGTCGCCGTGTTCAAGGCGCTCGGAGGCGGCTGGCAACCATAGCCGGCCGCGTTCGCAGCATCCCTGCCCGTTCTCTTGCACGCCAACCCATCATTTCGATCATGAGCACGACTGCCGTACCCGAAAAAGCCAAATCCGCCTGGTTCTCCCGGCGCCAACTGATCGCCGCGGGCGTCGTGCTCGCCGTCATCGCGCTCGCCGTGTTCGGCTGGCACTGGTGGACCGTCGGCCGTTTCATCGAGGGCACCGACGACGCGTATGTGCGCGCCGACGTCGTGACCGTCAGCTCGCGCGTGTCGGGCTACGTCACGCAGGTCGCCGTCGACGATAACCAGCCGGTCAAGCGCGGCGACGTGCTCGTGCGGCTCGACGATAGCGACTATCGCGCGAAGGTCGACGATGCGCAGGCCGCCGTCGCGGCGGCCGAGGCGACGCTGCAGGCCGAGCAGGCCGCGGCCGCGACGCTCGACGCCCAGATCGGCCAGCAGCGCAGCCAGATCGCGCAGGCCGACGCCGATGCCACCGCCGCGCGTGCCGAAGCCGCGCGGCGCGATGCCGATGCGACGCGCTACAAGCAACTGCTGGCCGAATCCGCCGCGAGCGGACAGCGCTGGGAGCAGGCCCACGCGGATGCGCTGAAGGCGCGCGCCGAGCTGGCCCGTGCCGGCGCGGCCGTGCGCGTGCAAACCGACCAGCAGACCGTGCTGCAGCGCCGTCGCGAACAGAGCACGGCCGCGATCGCGCAGGCGCGTGCGCGGCTCGCAGCCGCCCAGGCGAAGCTGGTGCTCGCGCAGCTCGATCTCGACCACACGGTGATCCGAGCGACGCGCGACGGCAGCGTCGGCCAGCGCGCGGTGCGGGCGGGCCAGTACGTCGAAGTCGGGATGCCGCTGCTCGCGGTGGTGCCGCTGAGCGACGTGTACGTGGTCGCGAACTTCAAGGAAACGCAGTTGGGCGCGATGCACGACGGCCAGCCCGTCGAGATCGACGTCGACACCTATTCGGGCCACACGCTGCACGGCCGCGTGACCGGCCTGGCGCCGGGCTCGGGCGCGCAATTCGCGCTGCTGCCGCCCGACAACGCGACCGGCAACTTCACGAAGATCGTGCAGCGCATCCCGGTGAAGATCCGCGTCGATGCGCCGCCGGCCGGCGTCGTGCTGCGGCCCGGTATGTCCGTGATCGCGCGCGTCGACACGCGCGGCGCGCAGGGGGCCGGCTCGTGAGCGCGACGACCGCGCAGGTTGCGCACGAAGACACCGTTTCGCTTCGCGCGTGGGTCGCCGTGCTCGGCGGCGTGTTCGGTTGCTTCATGGCCGGCATGAACGTGCACGTGACCAATGCGTCGCTGCCCGACATCCGCGGCTCGCTCGGCGCGAGCTTCGAGGAAGGCTCGTGGATCACCACCGCGTACCTGGTCGCCGAGATCGTCGTGATTCCGCTGACCGGCTGGCTCGTGCAGGTGTTTTCCGCGCGACGCGTGCTGCTGGTCGGCGCGACCGGCTTTCTCGCGTTTTCGCTCGCGTGCTCGGTCGCGCCGAGCATCTCGACGATGATCATCGCGCGGGCGTTGCAGGGGGCGTTCGGCGGCGTGCTGATTCCGCTGTCGTTCCAGCTGATCGTCACGGAATTGCCCCCGTCGAAACATCCGCTCGGGATGGCGCTGTTCGCGATCGCGAACAACGTCGCGCAGGCGGCGGGGCCGTCGGTCGGCGGCTGGCTGACCGACATGTATTCGTGGCGCTGGATCTTCTATCTGCAGATTCCGCCGGCGATCGCGCTGGTCGCGGCGATCGGCTGGGCGATCCGGCCCGTACCCGTGCAGCTCGGGATGCTGAGGCGCGCCGACTGGTTCGGGATCGCGACGATGGCGGTGGGCCTGAGCGCGCTGCAGATCGTGCTGGAGGAGGGCGGGCGCAAGGACTGGTTCGCGTCGGACCTGATCGTCGAGCTGTCGATCGTCGCGGCGCTCGGGCTGGCCGCGTTCGTCGCGATCGAGCTGCGGCGCAAGGAGCCGTTCATCAACCTGCGGCTGCTCGGCCAGTACAACTTCGGGATCGCGAGCCTGATGCAGTTCCTGTTCGGCGCGGTGGTGTTCGGCGTGGTGTTTCTCGTGCCGAACTATTTTGCCGAGCTGCACGGCTACAGCGCGCGCGACATCGGTCTCGCGATGATTCCGTACGGGCTCGTGCAGTTCGCGATGTCGTTCCTGACGCCGCCTTTGATGCGCCGCACGAGCCCGCGCACGACGATCGTGCTCGGCTTCGTGCTGGTCGCGGCGGGCTGCCTGATGAACATCCACCTCGACGCCGATGCGGCGTCGAACGTGATCGTCCCGTCGTTGATCGTGCGCGGGATCGGGCAGTCGTTCGTCGTGATCGCGCTGGCCGTGATGGCCGTCGACGGGATCGAGAAGGCGCAGCTCGGCTCCGCGTCGGGCGTGTTCAACATGGTCCGCAACGTCGGCGGCGCGATCGGCATCGCGGTGATGAGCCAGATCGTCGTCGAGCGGCAGAAGCTGCATGCGATGCGCATCGGCGAGGCGGTCACGCCGTTTTCCGAAGCGTTCCAGGAACGCATGGCGATGCTCGCGCGGTTGCTTGCCCGCGTGCACGCGCCGCGCGCGGACGTGCTGCCCGGCGGGTCGATCTCCGGCGTGCACGAGCTGGCGCTCGGGCTCGTCAACCAGCGCGTGATGCGCGAGGCGCTGCTGATGGCGTACAGCGATACGTTCCTGATCGCGGGCATCGCGATGATCGGGTGTACGGCGGCGGCGTTCGTGTTGAGAGGGAAGAAGAAGGCGTGACGGCGGAGGCTCGCGACTGGCCGGGCAGGCCTGCGTGCGCGCGGTGCGCCGGCGAGGAGGCGAACGCGCTCGGACCGGTCCGATGGTGGCGAGCGCGCGGCTCTGCAACAATGCACGATCGGCCACGATGCCCTGTGTTCCGCCGGCCGCGCGCGCGCGGGTTTGTTCCGCAACACGCCACACGCCGCCGGCATGCCCGATCGTTCTCCCGCCCATGCTCCGTATTTCCACGCTGTTCGTCGCCGTCGCACTGTGTTTCACGGCACTGTCGCCCGCCCATGCGGACGACCGCGCGCGCTGGCCGGCTGTGTCCGACGGCCGGCCGCTTGTCGGCGTCCAGGCGAAGATCCAGTCGTTGACGCCCGCCGATGCGCGGCGGATCCGGCAGACCGGCTTCGACTTCGTCCGCTTCGGCGTATGGACCGATCGTCTCGATCGCGCGGACTACCGCCGCCAGATCGACGAGGCTTTCGCGGCGGCGCGCTCGGCTCGTCTGCCGGTGTTGCTGACCCTGCGCACGCTCGCGCCTCTCGGGCCCGCGTTGCGCGACGCGCAACGAGCGGACGGGATGCGCGAAGCGAAGGCGGACCGCGCATCGCTCGCGGCGGCCGGCGCCCGTTTCGCGGGCACGGTGACGCAGCTCGCCGCGCAATACGACCGTGCGCTGGTGGCGATCGAGCTGTGGAACGAACCGGATCTGGGCCGCTATTGGCCGACCGGCGACGTCGTGCATACCTTTCCGCCGTTTGCCGAAGGACTGTGCCGCGGCCTGGCCGCGCGCCGGCCGGACGTTCCGGTCGTCGGCTTCGGCTTCGCGCGGCCGCCGCTGCCCGGCAGCGTGCCCGGCCGTCTGCTGGCGGGCGTGCATGGCGCCGCACCGGCCTGCCTCGATGCCGTGTCGTACCACGCGTACGGCATGACGCCGACGCAGATCCGCGATGCCGCGCACGGCATCCGCGTACGCTACGGTTTGTCGGCGCTCGTGACCGAAGACGGCGCGGCGTCGGTCGGTGTCGATGGCGACGAACGGCAGGCGCAACGCGTGCGTGCGCTGCTCGATGCGCGCACGATGCTCGGCACGCCGCTGCTGTCGGTCTACGAATGGGCCGATACGGCGAATGCGAACGACGCGGCGCAACGCAGCTACGGGCTCGTGCGTGCGGACCGGTCGCCGAAGCCTGCGCTCGATGCCGCCGGCGCGTCGCTGCGCGCGCCGCCGCCGCAGCCCTAGCCGGCCGTCAAGCCGGGCCGTGCGTGCGGATCGCCCACAGCGCGACGGCGAACGGAGCGACGCTGGACAGGTGTCGCAGGTAGCTGCCGAGATCCGGCTCGAACAGCATCGATACCGCCACATGGCCGAGCAGCAGGCACGCGAGCAGTTCGCCGTTGCGGCGCAGGTCGTTCACGCTTTCGCCGGTACGCTGCGCCGGAACGCGTCGCCATGCGGCGCAGAGAAACAGCGCGACCAGCCCCTGCATCGCGAATCCCTTCGGATCGAACGAGAACAGCACCGGCAGGTTGAGCCGCACGAGCGAATACGCATAGTTGCCCGCGAAGTGAACGAACGAATCGGGCGGAAACGGATTGTAGAAACTCGTGCGCGCGCCGAACGGCGATGCATACACGAGATAGTCGACCGCGAGATCGCGCGGCTGCTGAAGCAGCGTATAGGCGGCATTCGGCAACGCGACGAGCACGGCGACAACCAGCAGCGCGCCGGCCAGCCTCGGCAGCGTCGACACACGGCGCAACACCCATGCCGCGAGCGCGATCGCGACGATCAGCGCGAAGTAACTACGGATCGTCGTCGCGTAGCCGAGATACAGCAGCACGGCGATCAGCATGGCACCCACGGTGCCGCGTACGCGTGCAACGGCGAGGACGACGATCGACATCGCGACGACGAGCGTGTCCTTGCTCGCGACGAACAGATTGAAGAACAGGCACGGCGCGATCAGCGCGAGATGGGCGACCAGCGCACCGAGCCGCCGGGTCGCGCGCAACGCGATCCAGATCGTGGCGACGCCCAGCGCGACGACGAACACGGCCGTGCCGGCGCCGCCGAGTGCCTGGTACAGCTTGCCGACCGCATCGAACGACGAGCCGTCGTAGGTCGAGCCGCCGCCGATCTGCGTCTGGATCTTGTCGGCGTCGCGGAAGATGAATTCCGGCAGCAGCACGCGCGCGTTCGCATAGACACCGACATACAGCAGCGCAAGACACGCGGCAATGGCATCGCGCAAGCCGCGGCTCAGCAGCGGACCGCTCGCGATCAGGTTACGCAGCATCGGCCGCTCCGGGCCGGGCGGCGCGGCGCGACACCGGGGCGCGCGACGACACGATCCAGACGAGCCACGCGATCACGGCGACGCTCGCGACGAGATGCGCGACGGCCGCGCCGATCGCGTGCCCGTCATGCACGAGCGCGATCGTCATCGGCACGCATGCGAGCGTCAGCGCCGCCATCACGCCCGCGACCATGCGGCCGGCCCGCAACGCGACGGCGGCGGCCCACAGTACGTCGCAGGCGGCGCGCAGGACGAACGACAGCAGCAGGATCGCGAGGATGACGGTCGACGGCAGGTCGCCGCCTTCGTGCGCGAGCCGGAACAGCCACGGATGTACCGTGACGATCGCGAGCGCGGCCGCGCCGGTCAGGATCACCGACCCGCGCAGCGCGTGCGCGAGCTCGCCGCGAAATGCCTGCGGCGCGCTTCGCGGGCAGTCGAGCGCGCGCACGAGTCGCGGCGCGGCGACTGCCGCGACGGTGGCCGACGCGACCGTCTGGATCGCGTTCGCGATCGACCACACGAACACGTAGCGGCCGAGCTCGCTCGCGTCGAGCAGCGCGGATGCGACGAAACGCTCGAGATACTGCAGCACCGACAGCAGCAGCAACGCGACGAAGAACGGCGCGCCGCTGCGCCAGACCGTCGCGAGCGGCAAGCGCGTGGCCGACAGCGCCGGCATCGCCGGCAGCCGGCGCGCGGCGCCCGAGATCAACAGCCAGCCGAGCGCGACGACGAGCACGTCGCCGGCGAGCCAGATCGCGAACACGTCGTCGATCGACGCGGCCACGCGCGCCATGAGCGCGGCGACCGCGACGCCGGCCCATGCGCCGGTCCGCACGAACAGCAGCCACGACGCCGCGCGGACGCGATGCAGCGAGAACAGCCACGTGTTGACTTCGAGCGCCGCATGTTCGGCGCACGCGACGAACATCACCAGCGCGAGCGGCACGTCGGCGAGCGCGCCTTCCCGCGGCAGCCCGAAGAACGCGCCGACCGGCAGCGCGGCCACACCGCACAGCACGGCATAGGCGCCTGCATACAGCACCGACAGCCGCATGCAGGTCCGGATCGCATCGCGCGGATCGGGGCCGGCGAGCCGGCGGTTGATTTCGGTGCTGAAGCCGAGCCCAAGTACCTTCGACGCGACGACCGACACCGCGAGCGCGACACCATAGACGGCTACCGCATCGAAGCCGAGCGTGCGCGCGACGACGATCGTCAGCACGAATTTCAGGGCGAGTGCGGCGACCCGCAGCGCGAGGCGCGACGATGCGGCCTTCATCGTGCCGCTCCGTCGTGGAGCGCGGCGCGCAGCGCGGCGACGATCCGCTCGCGCTCGCGGCCGAGCCGTGCGATGCCGGTGTCGGTCTGCGTCCAGAAGCGGCGCAGCGCGTCGGGCGCGAACAGCGTGTCGCATACCGCATTCGCATCGAAATCCGCCGCGTTCGCAACCCAGTGGCCGACGCCGAGATCGGCGTATGCGCCGAACCCCTTGCGCTCGTAGCTCAGGTGATAGGCCGGCACGCCATGCAGGATCGATTCGAGCGCGCCGTGCAGGCGCACGGATACGACCGCATCGGGCGTGTCCGCGGCGAGCACGTTCTTCAGCGTGCGCGTGTCGTCGAAGCCGCGTTCGCGGTAGTACGCGGCGTCGTCGTTGCCGCGCCCGGTGCTTTGCACGGCGAACGTGATGCGGCAGAACGCGCCGAGCCGTTCGATCAACGCTTCCGTCTGCGCGTGATAACGCGCGCATTGCGCGGCGCTCCAGGCGGGCGGACGGCGCAGCACCAGCGCGATGTGGCCGGGGCGGGCCGGCGGCACATGCGCGTGCTTGCGCGGGCCGGCCGCACGGCGGCCGAATTCGAGCACCGCGAGATCGGGCGCGCGCCGGGTGTTCGGGTTGGCGGCGAGCAGGGCCATCGAACGATCGTCGCGCACGAACACGGTGTGGAAGCCGGCGAGCAGCGACGTCAGGTGCCCGGCGAGGATTCCGTTGCCGGCCGCCGGGCCGATGCTCTGCGGCAGGTAGACGGCTGGCTTGCGCGCCGCACGGGCCGCACGCATCTGCACGAGGTGCCCGGCTTCGAGCTTGAGCGCCTCGACGCTGTTGCGCGCGCGCAGGTAGCCGCCGCCGACGCCGACGATCAGGTCGGCCTGCTTCAGCAGGCCGCGCAGATCGGCTAGTGCCGGATTGGCGCCAACGGGCAACGCCGCCATCGCCGCGCCGATCAGCCGCCCGGCGCCGCCGGCGGCGAGCACGGGCGCGGGGTACACGTCCGGACGATCGGCAAACGATGCGGGATCGGCCGCGACGACGGACACGCGCGTGTCGGGGCCGAACGCGCCGCGCAGCAGCGCGACCGACAGCTCGACGAGCAGCCCGTCGCCGGAGTTGCGTGCGCTGTAGGCGTGCAGCAGCGCCACGTGAACGGGGTGGCTCATCATGCGTTCTCCCGGAGCAGGTCGCGATAGACGGCGAGCGTGCGATCGACCATCGCGTCCGCCGAGAAATGGGGGTAGGCGCGGGCGCACTGATCGCGCATCAGCCGGTGTGCGGCCGGATGCTCGACGAGCCGGCCGACCATCGACGCGAACGCGGCCGGATCGTCTCTGTTCGATACCGTCAGCCCGACGTGATGTTCGGCGATCAGTTCGGTCGCGCCCGACACCTGCGTGGCGACGATCGGCACCTGCGCGGCGACGGCTTCGAGGCACACGTACGGAAAACCTTCGTAGCGGCTCGGCAGCGCGAGCAGGTCGAACGCGGAGAAGTAGCGGCGCGCTGCGTCGACGCGTCCCGCGATGCATAGGTTTGCCGGCAGGTCATGCGCTTCGTCGCCCGCGGCACGGTCGAAATCGCCGGAGCCGATCGCGACGACCTGCACGCGGTTGCCAAAGCGCGCGTCCAGCACGCGTGCGATCCGCACGAGGCGGTCGACACCCTTCTGGTGATCGAAGCGCCCGACGAATCCGACGACGAACGGGTGATCGGCCAGCCCGAGCGCGATGCGCGCTGCGTGGCGGTCGAGCAGCGTCGGCGGCGTGACGCCGTTCTCGACGAGCCGGATGCGGTCCCGCGCGATGCCGAGCGCATGCAGGTGATCGGCTTCGTCCCGAGACACGGCGATCACCGCATCCGAGCACGCGTTGCCGAGCACGCGTTCGATGCCGCCGTAGAACGCGCGCTTCGCGGGCGGCAGCGTCGGGTTCAGCGTATAGACCGCGTGCGGCGTGTAGACCTGTTTCCACGGCCCGCGGCACAGGCGCGCAAGCGCGCCGGCCTTCGAGCTGTGGCTGTGCACGATGTCGGGCCGGATCTTGCGCAACAGCCGGCGCAGCGCGAGTGCCCCGCGCAGGTCGTGTGCGCCGACCGCGCGCCGCAGCGGCAGCCGATGGAACGTCTTGCACTGCGCGGCCGCACCGGCCAGCATCGCGTCGTCGAAGCGCTCGCCGAGCGGCGCGATCAGGTGGATTTCCGCGTGTCCGCGTGCGTGCAGCCCGGCGATCAGGTCGGTCAGGTGCACGGCGACGCCGCCGCCGGCCGCTTCGACGACGAGTGCGATGCGCAACGGCGGCGCAGCGGTCGTCGGGGGCGCGGGTTCGTTCGTGTCGGGACGATGTGTCGCGCGCTCGTCGAGTGAAGGCGCGAATGCGATGTCGCTCATGCGGACCTCCGCAGCAGACGTTGAAGTGCCGCACGCAGGCGGGCGAGATGCGTACACCGTTGCGTGTCGCACGTGTAGCGGTAGGCCTCGTAGCGATAGCCGCCGTATTTCGAGCCGAAGGCCGAGGCGCCCGAGCGCGGATCGAGGCCGTTCAGCACGACGCCGGGCAGTGCGTCGGGCCGCTGCGGCAGGCGTTTCGCGGCTTCGACGAGTTCGCCGGCTCGCGTCGAGCCCGCCCGTGCGACGAGCAGCGTCGCGTCGGCATGGGCGCCGAGCCAGGTCGAATCGGTGGCGGCGAGCAGCGGGGCGGAATCGACGATGACGAGGTCGTAGCGCGCGCGCAGCGACGCGAGCAGCACGCCGAGGCCGGCCTGCTGCAGCAACGCAGTTGGCGTGGGCGGCAGTTCGCCGGTCGGCAGGACGTCGAGGTTCGGCGCGACGTTGCGCCGGATCACGTCGTCGGCGCTCGCGTGGCCGCCGAGCAGCGCCGCGAAGCCCGCGCCGCGTTCGAGCCCGAAGTACTGATGCAGGTAGCCCTTGCGCAGATCGCCGTCGATCAGCAGCACGCGCCGGCCGCTCGCCGCATGCACGGCCGCGAGGTTGACCGACACGAACGACTTGCCGGTGCCGGGCGCGGGGCCCGTGACCAGCACGAGCGGATGCGCGCGATCGGCGAGCGCGAAGTGCAGCGCCGTCTGCAGGCTGCGCAGCCCTTCGATCGCCGGTTCGTACGGGTCGTCGTACGCGAGCACGTGCAGGCCCGCGTCGTGTCGTTCGATCGCGCGCATCAGCTTGCGCTGGCCGGCGGCGGCCGGCAGCACCGCGCGCACCGGTAGCGACGTGTGGCGCTCGATCTCGTCGACGGCGGTTAGCCCGCCGTACAGGAATTCGCGCGCGAACGCGGCGATCAGCCCGAGCGCGAGCCCGGCCAGCGCGGCGGCGGCGATCACGACGGGCCGGTTCGGGCGCACCGGATCAGCGGGCGCGACGGCCGCATCGACCACGCGCACGCTCGCCGTCCTGCCGGCCTGCACGAGCTCGAGTTGCTGGGTGTTGTTCAGCAGCGCGGTGTACAGGTCCGCATTCACCTTCACGTCGAGCCGGGCGCGTATCTCCTCGCTCTGCTGCGCGGGCAGCCGCGCGATACGCGAGTCGAGCGCACCCTGCTGGCGCTTCAACGTCGCGAGCTGCGCGTCGAGCGCGGCCATGTCGGGGTGCGTTGGCAGGAAGCGGCGCGACAGCTCGTCGCGTTTTTGCTGCAATTCGAGCAGGCGCGTCTGCAGGTCGGCGCCTTGCTGCAGGACGACCTTGCCTTCCTCCTCGAGATCGACCGAGCCGGTGCGGCTGCGCAGGGTCGCGTAACGCGTCTCAGCGCGCTCGAGCTGACCTTTCACGAGCGGCAACTGCTCGTTCAGGAACGCGAGCGATTGCGCGGCCTCGGCCGTGCGGCGCGCGATGTTCTGTTCGACGTAACGGTTGGCGATCGCGTTGAGCGTCGCGCTGATGTCGACGGGATCGTTGCCGCGCAACGACGCGACGAGCACGCCCGATTGCTTGACCTTTTCCTGGACGTCGAGCGCGGTGCGCAGCGTGTCGATCGTTTCCGCGCGCGATTGACGCACCAGCTTGAAGCGCGTGCCGGGCAGCGCGTCGAAGCCGGTGATGTCGACGTGCAGCGGGCCGTAACGCGTGTCGAAGGTTTCCGCGCGGCCGATCGTGCCGATCGCGTCGGCCTTCATGTCGGCGCCGGTGAGCCGGTAGCGCGTGGCGTCGAGCCGCACGACGTGGAACGTGTCGCCCTCCGCGCGCATCGGCACGTCGAAGCGCACGACATCGATCCGCTCCTGCCCCCATGCATAGCCGCCGAAGCCGAACAGGCCCGGCTTCACCACGCCATCGTTGAAGCGCGCGACGAACGCGCCGATCACCGGCACACGTGCGGGCGTCGCGACGATGTAGGCGCGCAGGTCTTCCACCGCGCGCGTGACGACGAGCCGCGACGACAGGATCTGCGCCTCGGCCGACGCGGGCGACGCGACGTTGAAGAACGATGCGGCGTCGCCGAGCAGGTTCTTCGACGCGGCATCGGTCGCGTCGTCGGTCTGGATCATCAGGTCGGCCTGGTAGGTCGGCGGCGCGACGAACGCATACAGCGCGCCGGCGGCGACGCAGGCCGCCGTGATCGACGCGATCGTCCAGCGCGCGTGGCGCAGCACGTCGAGCACGCGGATCAGGTCGATCTCGCGTTCGGGGGAAGCGGAATTCGTCATGATCGGGATTCGGAAAAAGAGGCGGTGATGTGCGGCCAGCGCGCGGCGAGCCGCGGCAGCCAGCTGCCGACCGCGAGATCGATCAGCGCCGCGCAGCGCACGAAGTCGTCGCGCGTGCCGCGGTAGGGGTCGGGGATGTCGAAGCCGAGCGGCGCACCGTCGGCGATCCGCGCGTATTCGCCGAGACGGAACACGCGACCGCGCAGGAACGGGTGACGGGCTTCGAGCACGCGGCGTTGCTCGCCGTCCATCACGAAGATCAGGTCGGCCTGCGCGCATAACGCGGCCGTCACCGGGCGGGCGGCGTGCGCGTCGAGGGTCAGCCCGCGTGCGGCGGCCATGTCGCGGGCCAGCGGATCGGCAGGGCGCCCTGCCGGCGGCGCGAGGCCGGCCGATCCGACGTGCGCGTGCGGCAGCTTCGCCGCGAGCAGGGCGGCCGCGAGCGGGCTGCGGCACACGTTGCCTTCGCAGACGACGAGCAGGAACGGGGGCGTGTTCATGATCATTTCGTGGCGATCCCGGCGGCGACGCCCGTGTTCACGCTCGGCAGCAGCAAGCTCAGCACGCGGCTGATGCGGACGAGCCCGTTGCCGTCGACGTAGACGATGTCCTTCGGCTCCAGCTCGAACTGGTTCGCGAGCACCATCGCGACGGGCGAGCGCGCGTCGAGATGGAATACCGTCGGCGTGCGGCCCTGCGCGCCGCGGATCACGAACATCTGCGCGGCGTCGGCCGTATTGGAATTGATGCTGCCGGCCTGCAGCAGCGCGTCGCTCAACGTGAGGCGGCCGTCGCGCTTCGGCAGCGCGAGCATCGGCCGGTTCACCTCGCCCATCACGTACACGCCGTTGCTGTCGCGCGCGCCGATGCGCAGCAGGTCGCCGCTGCGCAGCACGATGCGCGACGGATCGCAGTGGCGCTCGATCAGGCGCGCCAGGTCGATGCGCACGGGCGTGCCGTCGCGCACGATCGTCACGTCGCTCTGATCGGCGCCCGGCGTGAAGCCGCCGGCGCGTGCGATCGCGTCGGCGAGCGTCATCGGCACGTCGTTGACGGGCAGCGCGCCCGGCGTGTGAACCTCGCCGTCGACGTACACCTGCTGCGAACGGAACGACGCGACGCGCAACGTGACCTGCGGGTCGCGGTAGATCTTGCCGAGCGCCTGCTTCACGCGCGCCTGCGCGTCGGCGGCGGTCAGCCCCGCGACCTTCAGCACGCCCGCATACGGGAACGTCAGGTTGCCGCGATCGTCGACGACGAAGCCGGCAACCGGGTCGGCCGCGCGCGGCGGCGTCTGCTGGGCGCCGCCTTGCGCGGCGGCAAGCTCCGGGTGGTCCCAGACGGTGATCTGCAGCACGTCGCCCGGGCCGATCCGGTAGGCCGACGGCGTCCGCGATCCGGCCGGCGTGTCGAACGATGCCGCGGCCGCATCGCGCGCCGCGCGCTGGCGCGCGATCAGCGACGGGTCGATGTCGACGATCGGCGGCGCGGCGACGGAATCGACGCTCCCGGGCTGCGCGCGAGCAGGCGTGCCGGCCGCGGTCGACGCGGCCGCGGCGCGGGCTTCGGCCACGCGCGAGTCGGCCGCGGCCGGCGCGGGCGCGCCGTCGTCCGGCGCGTCGGCGAGCCAGCCGAGATACGACGTGTTCATCTTCATGCCGGGCGCGAACGCGCATCCGGACAGCCCTACGCAGGCCGCCAGGACGAGCGCGAGCGCACCGCGGCGGCTCGCGGCCGCCGATGCGATCGAGGGTGTCATGAGTTCCTTCCAGTTGCGCCGCGTCGGTCGACGGCGGCGGCGCAGGAGCGGATCCGCCGAAGCAGCGGCCGCCGGGTCAATCGAATAAGCCGCGGCGAGGCCGCGGCGGCGAGCGGCGTGCGCCGCTCAGTACGCGTTGGGATGCACGATCCCTTTCAGCACCGTCGCGCCGATGATGCGCAGGTCGAGTGCGAACGACCAGTTGCGCAGGTAATACAGGTCGTACTCGACGCGCGACTGCATGCTTTCGAGCTGCTCGGTCGCGCCCCGCAGCCCGTTGACCTGCGCCCAGCCGGTAATGCCCGGCTTGATCCGGTAGCGATGGATGTAGCCGTCGACGAGCGTGCGGTATTGCGCGTCGTGTTCCACCGCGTGCGGACGCGGGCCGACCACCGACATGTCGCCGAACAACACGTTGATGAACTGCGGCAGTTCGTCGAGGCTCGTGCGGCGCAGGAACGCACCGACCTTCGTCACGCGAGGGTCGTTGCGGGTCGCCTGCTCGACCTTGCCCGGTTGCCCGACGTGCACGCGCATCGTGCGGAACTTGTAGATGTCGAACGTGCGGCCGTCGCCGCCGCGCCGTTTCTGCGTAAACATCACCGGGCCCGGCGAGCTCAGCTTGATCGCCGCGGCGATGACCAGCAGCAGCGGCATCGACACGATCAGCACGGCCGCCGCGAACACGCGATCGAAGACGGCCTTCACGCACAGCGCGCCGCGCGACAGCGGCGGGGCGGCAAGCGAGATCGCCGGCTCGCCGAGGATTTCGTCGACCTGGCTGCCGAACAGCGCGTGATGGCTCACGTCGGGCATCAGGCGCAGCTCGACGAAGTCGTTGCGGAATTCGTCGATCACGCGCGTGATCGCGGCGTCTTCCGCGAGCGGCAGCGCGATCCACACTTCGTCCGCGCGCTGCCGGCGCGCGCAGGCGGCGAACGACGCGAGATCGGTCGTGACGAGCGCGTCGCCCGCGAGCGTCATGGCGCGACCGGCCGTGCAATACGCGCTGACGAGCCGGTAGCGCGTATCGCCGGCCGCATCGAGCGACGTGACGAGCCGCGCGATGCGCTCGCCGCTGCCGACGATCGCGATGCGGGCGGGCGTCGCCGGCACGCGCAGGCTGCGACGGCGCGCGATGCTCAGCGCGATCCGGAACACGACCAGCACGATCCCGACTTCCACCGTCCAGTCGAAGAACCACGTCAGCATCATCACCGTCGCGGCGGTCAGCGCGACCATCTTCAGGAACACGAAACCCTGCACGACGAGCCACAGCGCGAGCGTGCGCACCGCATAGCGCGTCGCGGGGCGCGGCCGGCCGTCGAGGCCGATGCCCGCCAGGCGGAGCAGGAACGTCGCGAGCAGCGCGCTGGCGCCGATCAGCAGCCATTCGGTCGCGAGCGCGTCGAGATTCCACAGCGAACCGTGATGCGTGAGTACCGCGATCGCGACGATCGCCGCGACATCGACCATGCAGACGACGATCTCGCCGCGCGGCCCGTGCTTCTTGTTCATTTCATCTGCCATCCTTGCCGTCGCGCACCGCCCGGAACGGCCGTGCGCCCGCGTTCGTGCAACGCTCCGCAGTGGGCTGCCCGGCGCGTTGCACGGTGCTTTCGGGCAGTACGGCGAGTCTAGGAGCGATGACGGGGCGAGACCATCGGACTGCGGGCGGTCCGCGCGGGCAGGTGGATCGGACTGCGCCTCAACGGGCTAGGACTCGTTCCCGACGACGTCAGGGATTGTCAAATCGCATGTGGACAGGTAACAAGTACACGCTGTCGGAACGCTGTGACGAGAGCGTCGACGACGACGGCTCGCGACGTCGGGTCGTCATGCCGCCACCGGCTGCGGGGCCAGCAGCGGCGCGAGCGACCGGGCTTGCGGATGGCGGCCGATCGTCGCCAGCGCGTCGGCTTCGAGCCGGCGGCGTTGCGCGTGATCGCGGACGAGTTCGACGCAGGCATCCACCAGCGCGTCATACGGCGCCGCACGAAAGCCGTCGGCGTAATCGGGATCGACCGACGTCGTCGGCGACACCTCGCCGACGATCGCCTTGCCGTTCGTCATCAGATAGAACGCGCGCACGACCTCGAAGATGTGCGACGCGTAGTGATGCAGATTCAGCACGACCTTCGCGCGCGCGATGAAGGCATCGCGTTCGGCGCCGTAGATGCCGCCGCTGACGATCCCGACCTTCAGCCCGCGCGCCTGCAGCGCGTCGAGGATCGCCGCGCGGCGCGGGCCGATCGTGCCGTAGAACAGCACGTCGATATCCTGCTCGACGTCGTCGGGGATGCGACGCAGCTTCGGATGGAAGCCGAGCTTCAGGTAGCGCGCATGCGCGATGCCGAGGCCATGCAGCTTCGCGAGGTTGCGCTCGCTGTAATCCCAGGTTTCGTAGCGCGATGCCCAGCGATAGATGGCCTCGTTCCACGGCTGTTCGTCGACGTGCAGCTGTTCGGTGTTGACGACGATCGTATCGTCCGGCACGTGCTCGGTCGCGCGCGGATCGGCGAGATGGCAGCCGATCAGGATGTTCCGTGCGCCTGGCATCATGGTGTTCTCGGTGAAGTGAACCGCGTGGCCGAGATCGTCGAGCCCGTAAGCGATCGCTTCGGCGAGCTCGGTGAAGGCGCCGGCGTGCGCGTAGCCGGGCGGGCGCACGATGCAGAGGTTGTAGTCCATGACGAATCTCCCGTCGGAATGGCGACCGTCAGCCGGCCAGGTGGCGAAGATCGGCGGTGACTGCCTCCATGACCGGCTGCCAGTCCGCGAACGTGCTCTGTCGATACAGCGATGCACTCGGGTAGAACAGGCCGTCGCGGCGATCGTGCTGCCACACCCAGTGCGGATTCGCATCGAGCAGCACCCACGTGCGCTGGCCGAGCGCGCCGCTCAGGTGCGCGGCCGACGTGCAGACGGTGATCACGAGATCGAGGGCGCCGACGAACGCGGCGGTGTCGTCGACCGTTCGCCATTCGCGCGTGCAGTCGTTCACGACGAAGCCGGCCGAGCGGGCGGCTTCGATGTCGTGCTGTGCGCCCGGTTGCAGCGAGTAGAACGCGACGTCCTGCTGCAGGTGGCCGAATGCGTCGGCATAACGTTCGAGCCCCACGCGGCGAAAGCGGTTGCGCTGGTGCGAGAGACTGCCCGTCCACGCGAGGCCGACCTTCAGCCGCTTTTCGCTCGCGAGCGCCGTGCGCCACGCGTCGGTGGCCGCCGCATCGGCGTGGAGGTACGGCGCCGTCGTGGCGAGCGCGTCGCCGTCGAGGCCGAGCATGCGCGGGATGCTCATCAGCGGCAGCTCGACGTCGAACGCGGGCAGATCCTCGATGCGCGTGCTCGTATCGAACACGTCGACATGCTTTGCCAGGCTGCGCCCGAACAGGTCGCCCATCACCGGAAACGCATTCCACACGATCCGGCCGCCTTCGCGATGCACGCGTTCGGCGAGCAGCGGCACGTAGCGGCAGAACTGCAGCGCGTCGCCGAGACCTTGTTCGCCCCACACGAGCAACGTCTTGCCTTTCAACGATTCGCCGCGCCAGCGCGGCCCGGGAAACACCGGCAGTTTGCCGCGCAGTTCGCCCGAGCCTTCCCAGCGCGCTTCGTAATGCGGCCAGCCCGACGCGAAGTCGCCGCGCGCAAGCTGGAGCAGCGACAGATTGTGGCGATACGTCGGGTTGTGCGGCGCGAGTTCGACGGCGCGTTGCGCGTGCGCTTCGGCCTGCCCCCACCATTGCGCTTCCTTCATCGCCGTCGCCGCGTTGTTCACGGCCAGCGCGCTGTCGGGCGCGAGCGCGACCGCACGGGCGGCCGCGCGCAACGCGCCGTCGAGATCGAAGCGGTCGATGCGCGTGATGACCGCGTTGGTCCACGCACGCGCGTCGTCGGGATCGTCGTCGAGCGCACCTTCGATGAGCGCGAATTCCACCTCGGGATCCCCGCCCGTGAGCCGGATCGCGAGCGCGAGATTGTTCTTCAGCGACGGCCACGCGGGCGCAAGTTCGAGCGTGCGGCGATAGGGCGCGATCGCGTCCGCGTGGCGTCCAGCCATCTGCATCGCATAGCCGCAGTTGAATGCCGCCGCAGGTGATGCCGGACGCAGGTCCCAATGAGCACCGGCCAGTTGCGCGGCGCGCCCGGTTTCACCGCGATCGATCAGCGTTTGCGTGGCGGTGGCGATGGCGTCGTCGTCGATATCGAGCGAGGCGGCATCGGCCGGCGTGGCGAACATCGTGTCGTCGGCATCGGCGAGCGTGGGCGTGTCGTCGGGCGTGATCTGCATGTCGGGGCTCCGGAGGGACGGCCGCGTGTCGAGGCAGCGGCCGGTAGCGGGGTTTGCCGGGGGGCGCCGGTGGCTTGTACGCATGGGCACAAGCAGCATGGCGCCCGCTTGGCGTCCACTTTATGGCTCCGTACCCGGCAACTGAATAAGACCAGTCCGAATCGATTGCGCTGTGCGATACGACGTCGATTCCCAACGCGTTCTTCGGCACGTGTGTAATCCCAGTCCTATTTTCGGGGCCGGCTTCCGACAATAAGACCCGTCTGATAGAGATCGCGCCCGGCGATCCTTCTAATACGCAGTATTCCGGCCGACGTCGTTCGGCATTCATCAAACACGGAGTACTGACGATGAGCGCAGCAGATTTTCTGGTGAAAGGCACCGTGATCGGGATGGTCGCGAGCGCGGCCACGGTCGGGATGGTCCACGTGGCGGTCGAGTTCGGCACGCGCTGGTCGTCGAGCGGCATGGTCGTGACGATGGCTACCGCATTGCTGATGGCGATGTCGCTGCTCGTGCCGCCGCTCGTTACCGCGTGGCGCAACCGCGACGATGTGGTCGATCCTTTCTACGAGCCGTCGGCACTGAAGCCGATGCTGCAGGGGCGGATGATCGGCATCGTCGTCGGCATCGTGTTCGGCATTTCGATCGTGACGGGGTGGTGACGATGTCGATGCCCGTTACCGACCAGACCGATGCGGCCATGGCGCCCGCGTGCGCTCCCGCGATCGATGTGCCGTCCGTCTGCAAGACGCTTCGCGTGATTTCGCTCAGGGGCGAGCGGGGCCGCCGCGATGCATTTCGTGCGAACAATGCGGCGCTCGCATTCGAATTCGTCGATGCGATCGACGGCCGGGCGCTGTCGGATGACGATATCGCACGAAGCGGCCTGTTCGCGCCGGCCCTGCCGTACACGCGCGGCGCGATCGGCATCGCGATGACCACGCATCGCCTGTGGACCGACATCGCAGCGGGAAACGAACTCGTCACGATCGTCGAGGACGACGCGATCTTTCGCCCGGACTTCGACGAGACGGCGATGCAATTCCTTGCCGCCCACGCGGGCCGCTACGACTTCGTCGCGTGGGGCTACAACTTCGATTCGATCCTGCGCGGCGCGATCTTCAACAGCCGCACGCCGGTGACGATGCACTTCGACGAAGCGGCGCTCGCGCAGGCCGTCGATGATTTCCGTACCGACCGCGGCCCCGTGCTCGTGATGGATCTGCTCGAGTTCTACGGGATCTGCGCGTACACGATCTCGCCGGCCGGTGCACGTTTTTTGCTCGACCGTTGCTTTCCGCTGCAACCGGAGACGCTGTTCTCGCACGGGCTCGGCCGCACGCTGCCGAACTACGGGATCGACGTCGCGATGAACAAGTTCTATGGCGCGATGCGCAGCGTCGCCGCATTTCCGCCGCTCGCCGTGACGATGAACGCGCGCGCGACGTCGACGATTCAACGGTGACGTCGTGCGGAATAGGACCAGGCTGATTGTGCGGACGCCGTATGCGCTTCGACAATGCGAGGGTCGGGCGGCTGCGTGGTACGCGCCCGATACCTCGTATCCGAAGCCATGCTTCGTTGGACGCGCTGCCCGTTCGTCGGGCAGCGTATTTTTCTCCGCGCGCGGTCGGAGCGAACGATGCCTTCGGTACCCGCGAAGCCGGACGGACACACGTGAATGCCTTGCGGCGACCGGTGGGCTCGGTCGCGTCTGCACCATTTGGGTCGCAGGTTGGGACAACGCTGCCTCATGCGAGCGCAGGGCATTCATCTTTGTCTCTCTGTCCGTCGATCGTCGGCGCCTCGCCGACGGCGGCGACTCTGCTCCGCAACGCGCGGCCGGCTTCGACCGGTTCGCGCGTCAGGTCCGGCCGTGGCGCGATCGCGCGCGGCCTGTCAGGCACCGACGCGCTCGGCTGCCCGCGGCGAAGCTGCCGCACCTCCTCCCGGCCGCCATCGCGTGCGGCATCTCCCTCCATCGATGAAGGAATCGTCATGAAGCAGCATCACCTTTCCATTGTTTCCACACTGATCGCACTCGCGTGCGCCTGCGGCGCCCCTGTCGCACGCGCCGCAGGCACGAAAACCGAAACGCCGCTGCCGTCGGGCGTCGAAGCGGTCGTCAACGACACACCCATCGCGCGCAGCGACGTGGACGTCCTGATCCACCAGTGGGGTCAGGCCGATACCCCGGCGCTGCGGGAGAAGGCCAGGCGCGAGCTGATCGCCCAGCAACTGGTCGAGCAGGCGGCGGAAAAGGCCAACTACGGCAGCCGCCCCGAAGTGAACCGTGTCGTGATGCGTGCGCGCACGGTCGCGGCAACGGATCTCTACCTGCGCGACAACCTGCATCCGCAAGCGGTGACCGATGCGCAGGTGAAGGCGCGTTACGACGACGTCGTCGCGAATGCCGCGCAGTTCGAATATCGTGCGGACGTGATCGCCGTGGCCGATCCGGCCGAAGTGAACGCGATGGTCGCGGAGCTGAAGCAGGGCGCCGCGTTCGATGCGGTGGCGAAGAAGTACAACACGACGCCGAACGGCGGTGTCGCGCAGTGGGTCGAGTTGCGCACGCCGGTGGCCGAGGGGAAGACGGGTGGTTTGCCGTTGCCGCTCGCGCAGGCGATCACGTCGTTGCAGCCCGGCGCCGTAGCGGGCCCGATCCGGATCGGCAATGCGTTCGCGATCGTGAAACTCGACGAGAAGCGCGCGACGACCGTGCCGACCTTCGAGGCAGCGAAGAACGTGCTGCGTCAGCAACTGGAAGCGCAGGCGCAGCAGCGTGCGATGACGGCGCTGGTGGACAAGCTGGCCGGGCAGGCGACGATTCGGCAGTAAGCGATGCTTCGGCGCGCACAGAATCAGCCGAGTCCGATTGGTTGTTGCGATCGTTCACGTTAAATTGAACGAGTGTGGCGCCGGAGCCGCTTCGGCGGCGGCCGTTGGGCCCGGCCGTCGTCATGCTATGTGTTTGATAGCACCTACTCCTAACGCTGCCTCATGCGAGCGCCGACGCGTTTCCGGCCGCCACACATTTCTCCAGCCTGCCTCGCAGGCCGTCGGACCGAAATCGCGATCCCCCCAGGCCAGGATTTCCCCGCCGGCTGCGCCACGATCTCCACATGCTGGCCCAACGACGCCAGCGTCGACACCGTTCGATCCGGCGTCACGTCCAGAAGCTGCTCGCGCCGCTCGGGCGTGACCGCCGGACGCGCCATCTCGACGAGTGCCGCGGCCTCGATCCATCGACCGGACAGTTCCATCCACGGATGCACGACGGGCGGCGCCTTGTCGGCGAACCGGATGTGCGGAACGATACGACGGGATTGAAGAGACGATCGGGGGAGGCAAAACAGTCGCGGAAATACATCGGTGCTGCATGACGAATCCAACGCGATCGCGTCGACTGGCTGCCTCGTCGATTCATTCCCGATGCCGGAAATCGTTTCAATCGACGGCTTCGGTCAGCCTGCCGCACGCCGCGCGAGGATCTCGTTCGCGCTCTGCCGGTAGCGCTCGAACTCCCGCGCGAACGCCGCCGCATCCCCAGCCAGCGCCAGCGCTTCCATCGACGCGCAGAGCCCCGAAATCTCGCGCTCGCCGATCATCGCGAACGCACCGCGCATGCTGTGAATCTCCGAGCGCGCGACCTTCAGGTCGCCATCCTGCAACGCCCGCGCGATGGTCGCGCTCGAGCGCTGCGTCGCGTCGACGAGCACCGTATGCAGGTCTTTCGGCAACGGGCCGGCCGCGCGCGCCGGTGCGGGCGGATACGTCGGCCGTCTCCACGTCCCCGCGTACTTCGCGATCGCCTGTTCGAGCGACTTCAGCGACGTCGGCTTCGTGACGATCTCGTCGATACCCGCTTCCCACGCGAGCCGCAACTCGTCCGGTTCCGCATGCGCGGTCACGGCCAGGATCGGCTGCACGCGCCCGCGCTCGCGCAGCACGCGCGCGAACGCGTACCCGTCGAGGCCGGGCATGTTCAGATCGGTCAGCACGACCGCGTAGTCGTGGCGATCCACCAGATCGAGCGCGTCCGCGACGTTCGACGCGATATCGGCCTGATAGCCGAGTACGTCCAGCTGATCGTGGACGAGCGAACGGTTGACCGGGTTGTCGTCGACGAACAGCACGCGTACGTTCGGTGCATCCTCGCCCGCCACCGCGTGCGCCGCCCCCGGCTGACGGTCGAGCGGCAGCGGCAACGTGACGACGAAGGTCGAGCCGACGCCCGGTACGCTGTTCGCCTCGATGCGCCCGCCCATCGATTCCGCGAGCTTGTAGCTCAGCGCGAGGCCGATGCCCGTGCCGCCGAAGCGGCGCGCGATCGATTCGTCGGCCTGCGCGAACGGCTCGAACACGTGCGCAAGCTGATCGGCCGTCATGCCGATGCCGGAATCGCTGACGCGGATCGTCACGGGCGTCGCGTCGCTCGACGGCGCCGAGACCGACAGCGCCACCGTCCCGCGATCGGTGAACTTGATCGCGTTGCTGATCAGGTTGACGACGATCTGCCGCACGCGCATCGGGTCGCCGATATACCGATGCGTCACCGCGGGATCGACGTCGACGCGCAGCGCGATGCCCTTCGCGCCGGCCACCGGCTCGAACAGGTCCGCCACGTCGCGCATCAGCTCGTCGATCCGGAAACCGGTCGATTCGAGCGTCATCCGGTCGGCCTCGATCTTCGTCATGTCGAGCACGTTGTTGAGCATGTCGAGCAGCATCCGCGCGGCCGACGTGACCGCATGCAGGCGCGGCTTCTGCCGGCTCGGGTCGGGCGCCTTGTCGAGCAGTTCGAGATTGCCGAGCATCGCGTTCAGCGGCGTGCGGATCTCGTGGCTGATCGTCGCGAGGAACGTCGATTTCGCGCGGTTCGCGCTGTCGAGCGCGCGCTCGGCATCGGCGCGCGTCGTGATGTCGGAGAAGCTGCACAGCAGCGCGTCCTTGCCCTTGTAGCGCACGCGCACGAAATTGACGAGCAGGTCGCGCGTGCGACCGTCGGCGAGCGTCACCGGCAATTCGACGTCGAGCTGTACCGGCGACGCGTGCGCGTGCTCGCGGTAGCGCGCCAGCAGCCGCTCGTGCAGCGGTGGATCGCTCGTCTCGTGCTCGTACAGTTCGAGCATCCGGTTGCGCAGCAGCACCTGGCGCGTGTCGGGCGACACGAGGCCGATGCCGAACGGCGCCGTCGCGACGATCGTGCGGCTCGTCCGCTCGCTTTCGAACACGCGGCGCGAGCGGCGGAACAGCGGCGCGAACACCCGCAGGTCGAACGCGATCACGAGCGTCCACAGCACGATGAGGATGGTCGCGGTCGTCCCGAGTTCGCGCAGCATCGTCGACCAGAGCGCATAGGCGATCGTGTGCCACGAATACGCATAGACGATCGCGTAGCCGGTGTCCGAGATCCGGTCGCTGATCGTGAACACGCCGTGCCGATAGCTTTCGTCGAAATGCACGAGGCCGCGCCGCCACGTGCCTTCGGCGAGCGCATGCTGCATCAGCGCCGCGCCGTCCTCCGCGTTGTCGGTGCGGTCGGCATGCAGCAGCACCCGGCCGTTCTCGTCGATCAGCATCGCGACGGCGTCGTCCGGCGCGCGTCGCATTCGGTCGGCGATCACGTCGACGTCGAAGTCGCTGACGAAGGTCATGAAATGCCGCTGGCCGTCGAACGCCGGTTCGACGAGCCGGAAGACCGTCTTGCCGGTCAACGGATCGATCGCCGGCGCCTGCCACGCGATCCGGCGCGACAGGCGCCAGTAGCGCGCGATGGCCGGATCGGACCAGTCGGCCACGTCGAAGGCGAGGTGCCGGATCAGCGTATGCGTGTCCGGCACGCCGATGCGTGCGAGCAGGTCCGGATACGGCATCGACGGCGGCGGCGTGATCGCGATCACGTTACGATCGGGGCTGTACGCGTAGCCGCGCACCGCGCGCCCCGTCTGCCGTTCGGCGGCGGCGACGGAGATCGTCTGGCGTTCCATCAGCTGTACGTAGCGATCGGTTTCGTGATCGGCAAGCGCTTCGGGCGACGCCGCCACGAAGATCTCGCTCACGTCGCGCATCGGCGCGAGCAGCACGTGCCCGTCGCGCCGCAATGCGTCCGAGGCCTCGCGCGCGTGCGGCGGATGGCCGTTCCACAGCAACTCGGCGTTGATCACCGCACGGCGCATCGACGCCTGCTTCGCATCCATTTCGAGCTGCACGAGCGCCTTGTGCGTCGCGAACAAGTCGCGCCGCTCCGCGATGTAGTCGCGCACCGAGCCGACCAGCAGGATGCCCGCCGCGATCAGGATCACGAGCGACAGAACGGCGGCCCCGCCGTACAGCGTGAAGCGCTGATACCGGTTCAGCAGGCTCAGGTCGCGCGCGTCGTCGTCGATCGACGCGAACGGTGCGCTGGCGTCCGTCTGGGACGCGAAGAGATGGCGGATGGGCATGAGACGAAGACCGGTGAATCAATGGGCTAATCGGGAGACGCGCCGCGGCAGGGCCGGAACGCGAACGATATCCGCGAGCCGCATGAAGGCGACGCGATGCGCCGCCGGCTCGGGGAACGGGAAAATTATCGGGATAGCGGACGGCCCTGTATGTAGGGCAGTCCGAAACACTCGCGCGACGCAGGTAGGACCAGTCCTATTCGTGCAATCGGCGGCGCGATGCGTATATAAAGCCCGTGATGCGATCGTGTCAAACGGAATCGTTCACGAGAACATCATGTTGCGTCGCGCGTGGCATGGTCGATTGTCAAGCAACGTCATGTTAGGACCAGGCTTAGAAAATAAGTGCGGTCGCGTCCGGCCGTCTGATTATCGAAAGGACAGGCGATCAATACATTGCCATCTGTGGACGAGGAGCGTCCTTTTCCCCTTTTTCTCTACAGAGGCACACAACGTGAACAAGACCTATCGCACCGTCTGGAACGCGACGACGGGTACATGGACGGCAGCAGCCGAAACGGCGCGCATGCGCACGAAATCGAAGTCGAATACCACGATGCGGTCGTCGGTGACGGCGGCGGTGGCGGTAATGGCGGGCGTGGGCGGCGGTGCGATGTCGGCCGATGCGAATGCGCAGGCGGCGAACGGCAATGGACTGCTGGGTTTGTGTTCACCGTCGGGGTCATCGAGAGTCGGTACGGCTTTTGGCGGCGGCAATAGCTCCGGCACTGCATTGACGGCGGGGGCATGCGGAGCGAACCCCATATTCAACAACAGAGCTACTTCGTTCATGTTGTACAACAATGCTACCGCGAACGGCACATCCACGGGGTCGCGTGGGAGCCCCGGAACGGAGGCAGGGATTCAGGGGAGTACAGACGGTCACCTCACCCTGCTTGGCGGGGCGGGGGTTCACGTCATAGGAGCAGCCGATTTTTCCGCCAACGTCAACATGACGAACCATCGCATCACGGGGCTGGCAACGGGTACTGCCGGCACTGATGCGGTCAACGTCAATCAGCTGAATGCTGCAATTGCCACCGCGGCAACGGCAAGCAACCCATACGTGAGGATCAACAGCACCGGCGCTGGCGCTACCGCATCAGGCCTCAATGCAGTCGCCATCGGTCAGACCGTGGCCAGTGCCGGATCGAGCTCGGTTGCAGTGGGCTCGGGCACGACAGCCAATGGCCTTCATTCGATTGCACTTGGTGCGAGTGCCACGAACGCCAATGCGAGCGACAGGCAAATTGCGATCGGCAGTGCCGCACTGACCTCGGGACAGTACACGGTTGCGATGGGGTATCAAGCGTCGGCAACGGCTGCCGACGCGTTGGCGCTCGGCCGCGCTTCGTCCGCAACGAATACCGGCGCCGTGGCGATCGGGGCGAACACGACGTCCGGCGGCTCGGGCTCGACGGCGATCGGTCAGGGGGCCGCCGTCGTCAGCGGTGCAAACAATGCTGTCGCACTCGGGATCAACGCGCGTGTTGCGAATTCGAACTCGGCGGCCATCGGATCCGACGCGTCCGCAGCGGGCAATTATTCGAGTGCGGTGGGCCCTTCGGCCAGATCGACCGGCACGGCAACCGTTGCGCTCGGCGGGAATTCGACATCGACCGGAAACTATAGCGTTGCGATCGGCGGCGCCACCGGCAGTGGCCGGGGGGCGGTTGCGGCCGGCGCAAACTCGGTTGCAATCGGCACCACCGCCAGTACCAGCGCCGACAACGCCGTTGCGCTGGGCTACGGAACGGTTGCGGATCGGGCAAACACCGTATCCGTGGGTGCCGCCGTGCCCAATATGGACGGGAGAACGTTTACTCGCCAGATCGTGAACGTCGCGGCCGGCACGCAAAGTACGGACGCCGTCAACCTCGGCCAGATGAACACGGCGCTTTCGACGAAGGTCGACAACACGTACATCAGGATCGATACGCGCAATGGAACGGCCGCCGCGCAAGCTGGCTCGGGCGCACTCGCCATCGGCACGAACACGAGTGCCGCCGGTTCCTACGCGACGGCCTTGGGCAACAGTGCACGGGCCAGCGGCGACAACAGCACGACACTCGGCTTCCAGGCGAGCAGCGCCGGCAGCGCCGCCGTCGCGATCGGATCGAGTACGAACGCGAGCGGTTATCACGGCATCGCGTTGGGCGTCAATGCACAAGCGACCCATACCGAATCGGTGGCGATTGGTGCTTCTTCGGTAACGGATCGCAATAACAGCGTCTCGGTCGGCTCGTCGACGCTGCGACGGCAGATCACCAATGTGGCCGCTGGCACGCAAGCCGCCGACGCAGTCAACGTCGGCCAACTGTCCGGTGTGACCAGGGCACTCGGCGGCGGGGCGACCGTCGACGGCAGCGGCAACGTTACGCAGCCGACCTACAAGGTGGCTGGAACCGATTATCACAACGTCGGCGATGCGCTCGACGCACTGGCTGCGAATGGCGGCAGTGATCCGAACGCCGTGACCTATGACGGTGCGACGAAGGACACGGTCACGCTGAAGGGCGCGGACGGCACGACGCTGTCGAACGTGAAGGCTGGTGTGGCCGACATGGACGCGGTGAACGTATCGCAACTGAAGGGTTCGGGCCTGATCGGCGACGACGGCAAGGCGATCGCCGCGGTGACGTACGACCGTAACGCGGACGGCACGCCGAACTACGGCACGGTGACGCTGGGCAACGGCGCAGGCCCGACGCAGATCAAGAATGTCGCGGATGCAACCGACGATCACGACGCCCTGAACCTCGGCCAGTTGAAGAACGCGGGCCTGGTCGGTGACGACGGTTCGGGCAACCTGACGTCGATGGCCGTGACGTACGACGATGCGGCACGCGACAAGGTCACGCTGGCGGGTATCGATGGCACGACGCTGTCGAACGTGAAGGCGGGCGTTGCCGACATGGACGCGGTGAACGTTTCGCAACTGAAGGGTTCGGGCCTGATCGGCGACGACGGCAAGGCGATCGCCGCGGTGACGTACGACCGTAACGCGGACGGCACGCCGAACTACGGCACGGTGACGCTGGGCAACGGCGCAGGCCCGACGCAGATCAAGAATGTCGCGGATGCAACCGACGATCACGACGCGCTGAACCTCGGCCAGCTGAAGGACGCGGGCCTGGTCGGTGACGACGGTTCGGGCAACCTGACGTCAATGGCCGTGACGTACGACGACGCGGCACGCGACAAGGTCACGCTGGCGGGCATCGATGGCACGACGCTGTCGAACGTGAAGGCTGGCGTGGCCGACATGGACGCGGTGAACGTCTCGCAGCTGAAGGGCTCGGGCCTGATCGGCGACGACGGCAAGGCGATCGCCGCGGTGACGTACGACCGTCACGCGGATGGCACGCCGAACTACGGCACGGTGACGCTGGGCAACGGCGCAGGCCCGACGCAGCTCAAGAACGTCGCTGATGCGACGGACGATCACGACGCGCTGAACCTCGGCCAGTTGAAGGACACGGGTCTGGTCGGTGACGACGGCGCGGGCAACCTGACGTCGCTCGCCGTGACGTATGACGGCGCGGCGAAGGACAGCGTGACGCTGGGAGGCGCGGGTGCGACTGCGCAGGTCGCGATCCACAACGTAGCGGATGGCGTACTTGCCGCCGACAGCAAGGACGCGGTAAACGGTTCGCAACTGTTCGCGACGAACACGCGCGTGGGCGATCTGGAGGATTCGCTCGCGAAGGGCGGTGTAATCGACCCGATCACGGGCGAATCGCTGGCGGTGGTGTACGACAGCAACGCAAAGGACACTGTGACGCTGCAGGGCGCGGGCGGCACGACGCTGTCGAACGTGAAGGCCGGCGTGGCGGACATGGACGCGGTGAACGTCTCGCAACTGAAGGGCTCGGGCCTGATCGGCGACGACGGCAAGGCGATCGCCGCGGTGACGTACGACCGTCACGCGGACGGCACGCCGAACTACGGCACGGTGACGCTGGGCAACGGCGCAGGCCCGACGCAGCTCAAGAACGTCGCGACGGGTGTCGACGATCTGGACGCGGTCAACGTCAAGCAATTGAACACGGGCCTGTCTGATCTGCGCGACGAAATTTCTGGCGGCAACCTGCGCTTCGTCAAGGTCAATGCCGACCCGACGACGGGCACGCCGGCCATCGCCACCGGTGCGCTGGCCGTCGCGATCGGCGCGGGCGCACAGGGCGCGGGCGCCAACTCGCTGGCGCTCGGCAGCGGCGCCCGCGTGTCCGGCAACGGCTCGGTCGCGATCGGCTACAACTCGGTCGCGAACCAGAACAACGTCGTGTCCGTCGGCGCGGCCGGCCAGGAACGCCGGATCGTCAACGTGGCGGACGGGGACGTCGCGTTCCAGAGCACCGACGCGGTCAACGGCGGTCAGCTGTATGCGGCGCTGAACAATCTGTCGACGTCGGTGACCTCGAAGACGCAGCAGGCGATCGACAGCTTCTCGTCGGAGATCGACAAGAAGACGAAGGCCGCGATCGAGGAGGTGAGCGCGCGCTCGATGCAGCCGATGGATGTCAGCGACCCGCTCGTCGCGATCGAAGGCCTGCAGGGCAACAACCTGGCGTCGCTGAACGGCGCGGACCCGGCGACGGCCACGGCGGCCGCGATCGGCACGTCGTCGGTGGCAAGCGGCGGCAACGCGGTGGCGGTCGGCCTGCAGAACATCGCGGGTTCCAACAACTCGGTCGCAATCGGCAGTTTCGCAGGAACCGGTGCCGGGCAGGACTACTCGGTCGCCGTGGGTTCGAATGTCCAGACGAACGGGACGCAAGCCGTTGCGATGGGTGCGAACACGCAGGCGAACGGTGATTACGCGCTGGCGATCGGCAACAACGGCGCGCAGGCGATCGGCGACAGCTCGATCGCGGTCGGTAACGCCGCGAACGTGCGTGCCGGTGCGACCAACGCGATCGCGATCGGTACGGGGGCGAACATCGCGCGCAGCGTCGAAGGTGCGATGGCGCTCGGCGCGAACGCGACCGCAGGCGCGGCCAACAGCATTGCGCTCGGCGCGGATTCGTTCGCGAATCGCGCGAACGCGCTGTCGATCGGCCGTGCAGGCGCGGAACGCCAGATCGTCAACGTCGCGGCAGGCACGCAAGCGACCGATGCGGTGAACGTCAGCCAGCTGAAGGGTGTGACGGATTCGCTTGGCGGCGGCGCGGCGATTGGCGCGGACGGCAGCATCACGAAGCCGACGTACACGGTCGACGGCAGCAACTACCACAACGTGGGCGACGCGCTGGACGCGCTCGCGTCGCGCAGCGCCGGCGATCCGAATGCGGTGGCGTACGACAGCGCGGCGAAGGACACCGTGACGCTGGGCGGCGCGGGCGCAACGACGCCGGTCGCGCTGAAGAACGTCGCGGACGCGAAGGACGACGGCGACGCGCTGAACCTCGGGCAGCTGAAGAACGCGGGCCTGGTCGGCGACGACGGCTCGGGCAACCTGACGTCGCTGGCCGTGACGTACGACGATGCAGCGAAGGACAGCGTGACGCTGGGTGGTGCGGGTGCGACCACGCCGGTCGCGCTGCACAACGTGGCCGACGGCGTGCTCGCGGCGGATAGCAAGGATGCGGTGAACGGTTCGCAATTGTTCGCGACGAACCAGAATCTCGGCGACCTGAAGGATTCGCTGGAGAAGGGCGGCGTGATCGATCCGACGACGGGCGAATCGCTGGCGGTGGTGTACGACGGCGCGACGAAGGACAGCGTGACGCTGGGCGGCGCGGGCGCCACGGCTCCGGTGGCGCTTAAGAACGTCGCCGACGGCACGGATCGTCACGATGCGATCAACCTTGGCCAACTGCAGGACGCGGGCCTGGTGGCGCCGGTCGATCCGACCAACCCGGGTGCAGGTCTGACGTCGCTTGCAGTGACGTATGACGGTACGGCGAAGGATGTCGTCACGCTGAAGGGCACGGACGGCACGACGCTGTCGAACGTGAGGGCCGGTGTGGCCGACATGGACGCGGTGAACGTTTCGCAACTGAAGGACGCGGGCCTGATCGATCCGTCGACGGGCAAGTCGATTGCGGCGGTGACGTACGACCGTAACGCGGACGGCACGCCGAACTACGGTTCGGTGACGCTGGGCAACGGCGCGGGTCCGACGCAACTGAAGAACGTCGCGGACGCGAAGGACGACGGCGACGCGCTGAACCTCGGCCAACTGAAGGATGCAGGCCTGGTCGGCGAAGACGCGTCGGGCAACCTGACGTCGATGGCGGTGACGTACGACGATGCAGCGAAGGACAGCGTGACGCTGGGCGGTGCGGGTGCGACCACGCCGGTCGCGCTGCACAACGTGGCCGACGGCGTGCTCGCGGCGGACAGCAAGGATGCGGTGAACGGTTCGCAACTGTTCGCGACGAACCAGAACCTCGGCGACCTGAAGGATTCGCTGGAGAAGGGCGGCGTGATCGATCCGACGACGGGCGAGTCGCTGGCGGTGGTGTACGACGGCGCCGCGAAGAACAGCGTGACGCTGGGCAACGCCGGCGTGCCGGTCGCGATCCACAACGTCGCAGCCGGTGCGGTGAGCGCGACGAGCAACGACGCGGTCAACGGCTCGCAGTTGTTCACCGTGTCGAAGAGCGTCGCGGACAAGATCGGCGGCGGCGCGGGCGTCGGCGCGGACGGTTCGATCACGGACCCGACCTACTCGGTCGGCGGCCAGGACTACCACAGCGTGGGCGACGCCCTCGATGCGCTCGACAAGAACAGCGCCGGCAATCCGTTGGCCGTGGCATACGACAGCGCGGCGAAGGACACGGTGACGCTGGGTGGCACGGGCGCAACGGCTCCGGTGGCACTGAAGAACGTTGCCGACGGCACGGATCGTCATGACGCGATCAACCTGGGTCAGCTGCAGGACGCGGGCCTGGTTGCACCGGTCGACCCGACCAACCCGGGCGCGGGCCTGACGTCGCTGGCCGTCGCATACGACGGTGTGGCGAAGGACGTGGTCACGCTGAAGGGCGCGGACGGCACGACGCTGACGAACGTGAAGGCGGGCGCGGTGACGGCAACCAGCACGGATGCGATCAACGGTGCGCAACTGCACGGCACGGCACAGAGCGTGGCCGCTTCGCTGGGCGGCGGCTCGGCGGTGGACGCGGACGGCAAGGTGACGAACCCGACGTACTCTCTGGCCGACCCGACGGATGCATCGAAGTCGAAGTCGTACAACAACGTGGGCGATGCCCTGTCGAACCTCGATGGCCGCACGTCGACGAACACGGAAAACATCACCGTGATCAACAAGCAGCTGGCGGACTCGGGTCTGGTCGATCCGGTGACGGGCCAGTCGATCGCGGCGGTGACGTACGACCGTAATGCGGACGGCACGCCGAACCTCGGTTCGGTGACGCTGGGCGGTGCGGGCGCGACGGCTCCGGTGGCGCTGAAGAACGTCGCGGACGGCACGGATCGTCACGACGCGATCAACGTCGGCCAGTTGCAGGACGCGGGCCTGGTGGCGCCGGTCGACCCGACCAACCCGGGTGCGGGCCTGACGTCGCTGGCCGTCGCATACGACGGCGCGACCAAGGACACGGTCACGTTGAAGGGCGCGAATGGCACGACGCTGTCGAACGTGAAGGCCGGCGTGGCCGACATGGACGCGGTGAACGTATCGCAGCTGAAGGACGCTGGCCTGATCGATCCGTCGACGGGTAAGCCGATCGCGGCGGTAACGTATGACCGCAACGCAGACGGTACGCCGAACTACGGTTCGGTGACGCTGGGCAACGGCACGGGCGCGACGCAACTGAAGAACGTCGCGGACGCGACGGACGACGGCGATGCGCTGAACCTCGGTCAGTTGAAGAACGCAGGCCTGGTGGGCGAAGACGCGTCCGGCAACCTGACGTCGATGGCGGTGACGTACGACAGTGCGGCGAAGGACAGCGTGACGCTGGGCGGTGCGGGCGCGACGACGCCGGTCGCACTGAAGAACGTTGCGGACGGCACGGACCGCCATGACGCGATCAACCTTGGTCAGCTGCAGGACGCGGGCCTGGTTGCACCGGTCGATCCGACCAACCCGGGTGCGGGCCTGACGTCGCTGGCTGTTGCGTATGACGGCGTGGCGAAGGACGTGGTCACGCTGAAGGGCGCGGACGGCACGACGCTCACGAACGTGAAGGCGGGCGCGGTGACGGCCACGAGCACGGACGCGATCAACGGTTCGCAGCTGCACGCGACGGCGCAAAGCGTGGCCGATTCGCTGGGCGGCGGCTCGACGGTGGACGCGGACGGCAAGGTGACGAACCCGTCGTACTCGCTGGCCGACCCGACGGACGCATCGAAGTCGAAGTCGTACAACAACGTGGGCGACGCTCTGTCGAACCTCGATGGCCGCACGTCGACGAACACGGAAAACATCACCGTGATCAACAAGCAGCTGGGCGATTCGGGTCTGGTCGATCCGGTGACGGGTCAGTCGATCGCCGCGGTGACGTACGACCGCAATGCTGACGGCACGCCGAACCGCGGTTCGGTGACGCTGGGCGGCGCGGGCGCAACGGCTCCGGTGGCGCTGAAGAACGTCGCGGACGGCACGGATCGTCATGACGCGATCAACCTCGGTCAGTTGCAGGACGCAGGCCTGGTGGCGCCGGTCGATCCGACCAACCCGGGCGCGGGTCTGGCTTCGCTCGCAGTGACGTACGGCAAGAACGCCGACGGCTCGGCGAACTTCGACCAGGTCACGCTGGCCGGCGCCAACGGCACGACGATCACGAACGTGAAGGCGGGCGCGGTATCGGCCACCAGCACCGACGCGGTGAACGGCGCGCAGTTGCACGGCGTGTCGCAGAGCGTCGCGCGGTCGCTCGGCGGCGGCGCGAGCGTCGACGCGGACGGCAACGTGACGAACCCGTCGTACAAGGTCAGCGACAAGACGTTCGACAACGTCGGCGACGCGATCGAGAACATCTCGAACAGCCTCGTCCACGGCTCGATCGGCCTGGTTCAGCAGGACGATGCGACGCGCGACATCACGGTCGCGAAGGACACGGACGGCACGACCGTGAACTTCGCGGGCACGGCGGGCAACCGTGTGCTGACCGGCGTGGCGGCGGGCGCGGTGAGCGCGACGAGCGTCGACGCGATCAACGGTTCGCAACTGCACGGCACCGCGCAAAGCGTGGCGGACGTAATCGGCGGCGGCACGACGGTCGATGCCGACGGCAAGCTCGCGGATACGTCGATCGAGGTGAACGGCAACAAGTACAAGACCGTGGCCGAAGCCGTGCAGGCCGCGGCGCAGTACGGCGCGACCGATTCGCTCGCGGTGCGTTACGACCTGAATCGCGACGGCACGCCGAACTACGGTTCGGTGACGCTGGGCGGCACGGGCGCGGCGCCGGTGCGACTGACGAACGTGGCGGACGGCGCGAGCCGGTACGACGCGGTGAACTTCGGCCAGTTGAGCGAGCTGAGCGACCGTATCGGCGGGATCGACGATCGTGTCGGCGCGCTCGAGCAGTTGCCTCCGGGCAGCGGCGGTCCGGGCGACGGTGGCTCGGGCAACGAGTACTTCGCCGGCACCGACGTCGGCGGGGCGGGCACGACGCCGGCCAACGCTGGCGCGGGCACGGGCAACACGGCCGCCGGGTCGGGCGCGACGATCGGCACGGGCGCGAACAACGCCACGGTGATCGGCTCGAACGCGGGCGCGTCGCAGAGCAACGGTGTCGCGATCGGCTCCGGCGCGAAGAGCGCGGCCGAAGGCGCCACGGCGATCGGCAGCGGCTCGAATGCATCGGGCAGCCAGTCGGTGGCGATCGGCTCGGGCGCGAATGCGTCGGGTTCGAACTCGGTGGCGTTGGGTGCCGGCTCGACGGCATACGGTGACGACACGGTGTCGGTCGGCTCGATCGACCGGACCCGCACGATCTCGAACGTCTCGGATGGCGTGAACGCGACCGACGTCGCGACGAAGGGGCAGCTCGACCGGGCCATAGGCGGCATGCAGGGCCAGGTGAACGAACTGTCGCGTAACGCGTACTCGGGTATCGCCGCGGCCACCGCGCTGACGATGATTCCGGGCGTCGATCCGGGCAAGACGATCTCGTTCGGTATCGGCGGCGCGACCTACAAGGGCTATCAGGCCGTGGCGTTCGGCGGCGAAGCCCGCATCACGCAGAACCTGAAGATGAAGGCCGGCGTGGGTATGTCGAGCGGCGGCAATACGGTCGGCGTGGGCGCTTCGTATCAGTGGTAACGCGCGGGGCGGGGCAGCTTGCCCCGCCCCGACTTCCCTCATTCAACTTTTTCACGCGCCCGCCTTCGCGGCGGACGTTTCACCATGACCCTGAAAACCTTGTTGTTGCGCGCCGCGTCGATCGGCGCAATCGCGATGGCGCTCGGTGCGTGCACGACGCACTCGGGCCTCACCTATGACATCCGCGCGGTGTCGATGCCGGGCAAGCCGGACAACGTGTTCCGCGTGAGCTGCGACGGGCTGCTCGGCAGTGCGAACGCCTGTGCCCGCGCGGCGGAAGAGTTCTGCCAGGGGCAGGGTTTCACGCCGCTCGAGATGATCGACCGCGTGTACAGCCGCGCGCCGATGAAGGATCCGCGCGAGATCACGTTCATGTGCGGCAAGCCGCAGCCGGTCGTGCAGGCCGCGCCGCCGCAACCGGCTCCGCAACCGGCTCCGCAGCCGGTCCCGCAGCGCCAGGTGCTGCTGCAGGGCGACGCGAACTTCGCGTTCGACAGCGCGGCGCTCACGCCGGAGGCGCGCAGCCAGCTCGACCGTTTCGTGCAGATCAACAGCGGGATCGAGTTCCGCCGCGTGGCGATCACGGGCTTCACCGATTCGACGGGCAGCAAGACGCACAACCTGGCGCTGTCGGCTTCGCGGGCCCGCAACGTGATGAACTACCTGCGCAGCAACGGCCTGAAGGCGCAGTCGTTCGTTTCCGAGGGCCTCGGCGCCGCCGATCCGGTCGCGTCCAACGCGACGGAGGAAGGCCGTGCGCAGAACCGCCGCGTCGAGATCCGGATCGACGCGAAGTAACGCGCGACGGATGGCGCGCCACCGGACGCGCGGGAATCCACCCGGCACTGAGCCGACGGAAGGACGCTCCCCCGCCCGCCATGTACCCCGAACCGCCCGCTCGTCACGAGCCGGCGGTTTTTTCATGGCGATGCGCCACGCTCGGGCCCCACGCCGGCCGGGCCGATGGCTGATGCCCCCGGTTTCATGCGAAGATAGCGCCCAATTACGATCCACGACGCCGCGATGCGCGCCGTCGCCGCCCGCCAGGCGGCGATCCGGCCGCGACGATTGCCGCGCAAATCTGGACGACTATGGGAAGCTATCTGATACGCGTGGTACTGGCCGACGATCACCCGGCGATGCTGGTCGGTGTCGAGCACGGCCTGTCGCCGGTGCCGACGATCCAGTTGATCGGCAAGGCCGTCAATTCGACCGAACTGATCCGGCTCGTCGAGGCGGGCGGGTGCGACGTCGTGGTGTCCGACTATGCGATGCCGGGCAGCGCGCACGGCGACGGCATCACGCTGTTCTCCTATCTCCAGCGCAATCATCCGGCCGTGAAGCTGGTCGTGCTGACCATGCTCGACAACCCGGCCGTGATCGGCGCGCTGACGCGGCTCGGCATCGAATGCATCGTCAGCAAGTCCGACACGATCGATCATCTGATTCCCGCGATTCACGCAGCGGCCACGGGCGGCTCGTATTTCTCGCCGTCGGTCGAGAAGGTCGTGCGCACGCTGACATCGCATTCGAGCGCGCGCGCGACCGACCAGAAGCGCGGCCTCAGCGACCGCGAGCTCGAGGTCGTGCGGCTCTATGCGTCGGGCCTCACGGTCAACGAGATCGCGGACAAGCTGAGCCGCAGCAAGAAGACGATCAGCACGCAGAAGGCGCGCGCGATGGAAAAGCTTGGGATCGAGAAGGACATCGACCTGCTGCGCTACGCGATCGAGCACGGGATCGTCGCCGCGTCGGCCAGCGAAGGGCGCGGCGGCGACGCATCGGCGCAAGGCAGCGTCGATCCGGCCTGAAGGCAGGCGCGACGGCGCCGGCCGCGCCGGATGGCGGCAATCACGCAAGGGCGCGCGCCGGCCCATGCCGACGCATCGAAACCCCGGCGCCCCGCGGCTGCCGGGGTTTTTTGCTTTCAGCTCACGGTCGCGGCTTCATTCGCCCGCTTCGTCGCCACGCGCGGGCGGCGCATAGCCGTAGTCGGTCACGAGCCCGCACGCGATCGCGTAGCGCACCAGATCGACGTCGCGCTCGATGCCGAGCTTCTGCATCGCCGAGCTCTTCTGCGTGCTGATCGTCTTCTTGCTGCGATTCAGCTTCTCCGCGATCTCGTTGACCGACAGCCCCGATGCAAACAGGCGAATCACCTCGACTTCGCGCACCGACAGCGTGGGCGCCTTGCCGCCGACGCTGCCCGTGTTGCGCAGGATCCGGTCCATCGACGGCGACAGATAGCGGCCGTTCGTGTAAGCCGCGTGGATCGCCATCGTCAGATGATTCGGCATGTCCGATTTGCTGACGATGCATGCGATGCCGATATCGATCAGCGCGCGTAGCGCCACCGCGTTCTCCATCATCGTCATCACGACGATCTTCAGGCCGGGATAGCGCTTCAGGATGCCTGCAAACAGCGCGAGGCCGTCGCCGTATTCGTTGCCGGGCATCGCGTAGTCCGACACGAGCACGTCGCACGGATGGTTCGCGAGCGCTGCCATCAATTCCGTCGAGTTGTGCGCGGTCGCGACGACCGACACGGTGTTCGTTGCCGCCAGCTCGTAGCGGGCGCCGATGACGACCGCCGGATGGTCGTCGGCGATGGCGATGCGAATGGGGAAGGTTCTGGTCATGTTGATGGTGCGCGTCGCGCAGTGATGAGGCATGCCGCGGTACGCGTCTTCGAGGCTGGATTGGAGTCGGCGCAAGGGCACGATCGCGTGCGGTACGCGTGGCAGGCGCGATCCTGTCGCGCCGACGGCCGGTGGCAACTCGCACGAATTGCCACTGACCGTCGGCCGAAAAGCGGGGGTGTTCCCCCCGCTTCCGGGCGATGTTCCGCTTGCGCGGAGCCGCCGGTCAGAACTCGTAGCCGACCTGGGCGCGCACGCCCACGTCGCCGACCGACGTGATCGACGTCGCGCCGTTAACGAGCCAGTTGCCGCTGCGCGACCGGTAGGTGGCGCCGGCGGCAATCGCCGAGCCGCTCTTGAAGTTCGCGGCGCCGACGGCCACCACCGTCTTGCCCGGCTGCGACGGCGTCATGTTCGGCATCGCCATCGCCGCCGCGATACCGGCGTACGCGTTCTTCGCGACGTCGTTGATCGCGCGGTTCGTGTCGTTGAAGCGTGCGTCGACCGATTCCATCGCGCGGTCGAGCTGGCCCTTCGTCGCCGCGTCGGACGCGTTGATGCCGTCCGCGATGTTGACGAGCCGGCGGTTGCCTTCTTCCGTGCCGTTGCCGAACGACACCGTGTTGGCTTCCGTCGCCACCGAGCCTTGGCCGATCGCGACCGAGCCGCTGCCGGTGGCCGATGCGCCTTGACCGAGCGCCGTGCTGTTCTCGCCCGACGCGATCGCGCCCTGGCCGAGCGCCGTGCCGTTCGAGCCGGACGCGACCGAACCCTGGCCGAGCGCCGTGCCGTTCGAGCCGGACGCGCCCGCACCCTGACCGATCGCCGTGCCGTTCGAACCGGATGCGTCCGCGCCGCCACCGACGACGAGCGAGCCTTCGCCGCCCGTTCCGGTGCCCGGCCCATAGCCCGGCGTGCCGCCACCGTCGCCGGGGCCGCCGGCGCCCGCTTCGAGTTCGCCGATACGGCCGCTGAGATCGCCGACCCGGTTGTTCAGGTCGCCATACTGCTTCGCGAACTCCTGTTGCATCGCATACAACTGACCGCCGTTGACGCCGTCCATGCTGCCGGCCGCAATCAGGCCCGGCGCGATGTTGTGCAGCGTCGTGCCCGACTTCCCGCCGAACGTCACGGAGTCGAGTTCGATGCCGTCGTCGTAAGTGACGGCGCCGATTTCCTTGCCGGTGTAGTCGATCAGGCCAGTAGCCTTCAACTGGGCGATCGTCACGGCGTCATCGTTGTTCACGCCGTTCGCGATGCCGGACAGCGTGCGCGCGCCGCCGGTGCCGGCGAAGTTCACCGATGCGCCGCCCGACGCTGCGGCAACCGTGATCGCGCCCGAGCTCGGATCTTGTCGGACGAGACCGATGGAGCCGCTGCTCATGTCGTTGCGGATCTGCGTGATCGACGTTTCGTTGCTCGTCACGCGGCCATCGATGCTCGTCACGCGGCCGTCGATGCTCGTGACCTGCGTGCCCAGGCTCGCGAGGTCGGACGCGTTCTTTGCGACGTCCTGGTTCGTCGCATGCAACTGGTCGCCGGTCACCGCGTCGGTGCTGCCCGCGGTCACGCTGCCGTTGGCGATGCCGGTCAGCTTGCGCGTGCCTGCGGTGCCGCCGAAGTCGACGGCTGCGCCGCCGGTGTTTGCGCCGACCGTGATGTCGCCGCCCGGGCTCGTTTGCTGGACGAGGCCGAGCGTGCCGCTGCCGATGTCGCTGGCAAGCTTCTTGATGTCGCCTTCGTTGGCCGTCGTGCGGCCGTCGAGATTGGTGACGGCGTCGCCGACCGAGTTGACGATCTTCGTGCCGCCGCTGCCGTCCCCGACGGTGAAGGAAGGCGCGGAGATCGAGCCGTCGAGGTTGACGGTCGAGCCGCCGCCGATCGCGGAAGCGACACTGCCAGCGACGCCGTGCAACTGAGAGCCGTTGACGGCATCGGTGCTGGCAACCGAGACGTCGCCAGCCGCGACACCCGTGAGCTTGCGTGCACCGGTCTTGCTGCTGAAGTTCACCGCGTTACCGCCGGTGTTCGCGCCGACCGTGATGTCGTCGTTGGGAGTCGCTTGCTGGACGAGGCCGAGCGTGCCGCTGCCGATGTCGTCGGCCAGCTTCTTGATGTCGCCTTCGTTGGTCGTCACGCGCCCGTCGAGGTTGGTGACGACGTCGCCGACCGAGTTGACGATCTTCGTGCCGCCGCTGCCGTCGCCGACGGTGAAGGAAGGCGCGGAGATCGAGCCGTCGGGGTTGACGGTCGAGCCGCCGCCGATCGCGGACGCGACACTGTCAGCGACGCCGTGCAACTGAGAGCCGTTGACGGCATCGGTGCTGGCATCCGAGACGTCGCCAGCCGCGACACCCGTGAGCTTGCGTGCACCGGTCTTGCTGCTGAAGTTCACCGCGTTACCGCCGGTGTTCGCGCCGACCGTGATGTCGTCGTTGGGAGTCGCTTGCTGGACGAGGCCGAGCGTGCCGCTGCCGATGTCGTCGGCCAGCTTCTTGATGTCGCCTTCGTTGGTCGTCACGCGCCCGTCGAGGTTGGTGACGACGTCGCCGACCGAGTTGACGATCTTCGTGCCGCCGCTGCCGTCGCCGACGGTGAAGGAAGGCGCGGAGATCGAGCCGTCCGGATTCACGGTCGAGCCGCCGCCGATCGCCGACGCGACGCTGTCCGACACGCCATGCAGTTGCGCGCCGTTGACGGCGTCGGTACTGGCGGCGGAAATGTCGCCGGCCGCGACACCTGTGAGCGTGCGCGCACCGGCCGTGCCGGTGAAGTTCACCGCGTTACCGCCGGTGTTTGCGCCGACCGTGATGTCGTCGCCCGGATTGGCTTGCTGGACGAGACCGCTGGTTCCGCTCTCGAGCTTGCTCAGCTTGTCGTCGAGGTCCCCGATCTGCTTGGTATGGCCAGCGACGGTGCTGGTCGTCGACGACAAGCCGGTACTCAGGCCGGCAACCGTGCTGTTGGTCGTGGACAGACCGGTGCTCAGGCCAGCGACGGTGCTTTTGGTCGACGACAGGCCGGTGCTTAGGCCGGCAACGGTGCTGTTGGTCGACGAGAGGCCGGTGCTCAGACCGGCAACCGTGCTGCTCGTCGTCGACAAGCCGGTGCTCAGGCTCGAGACGTTGAGATTCGTCGCGGCGATTGCGGCATTCGTGGTCGACAGGCCGGCGTTCATCTGCGCCACGTTCACCGCGTCGTTGTCTGCTGTACCGGCGGTCACGTTGACGATCTGGCGCGTGAAGGCCGTGCGAGCTGATCCGTCCGCGTTCGCCGTCGTGATGTCGTTACCAACAGAGAATGCATTGACCCGGCTCGTCCCGGTATTCGCACCGAGCGAGGCGGAATTGGCGCCGGTGGTACGGCTATACATGCCGATCGCGACTGCGCCGCTGGCGGTTGTGCTTGCGTTGGTACCCAATGCGACGGTTCCCGTACCCCCACCTGAGTAGCTGTTTGTACCGATGGCCACTGCGTTGTTATTGTTATTGGACGCTCCCCGACCAATGGCAATCGTGCCACTGCCCCACGCGGTTGCACCGGCACCGATGCCAATGGTTCCCGAAATCGGCGCGGCGCCGCCGCCGTTGTTGACCGTAGCGCCGCCAATGGCGACGGAGTTGGTAACGTCCCCGGTGTAGCCGCCCCGCGTGATAACCGAATTGGCGCCAATCGCGGTGTTGTTGCCGCCAGTGACGTTGCCGTCGATCGACCCTCCTCCCGCGACATAGTCGCCGGGGCCCGACGTGACCGCTGTGCCGCTACTCATCACGCCCATTGTTCGAATTGCACCGGCGGCATCAAGAACGACTATATTGGGCTCGAAAGAGTTGTCTTCTTCGGCATCATCGGCTGCAAACACTGCGCTTGCCGGGAGTGCCAACAGCGCGACCACAGCGAGTGTCACTGCGCTTTTGCTGCTCTTCTTGCGTCCCTTGGCCAACTCCGATGCGGCCCCCCATGTGTTGGTGGCCGCATTCCAAACGTTGCGATAAGTCTTGTTCATGGTCCTACTCCTTTCAGTTTGTCAGTTCACAAACCGATGGTAGGGATCGGCCTCGTCCTAATCAGTCGTCCTGGACTGATTCGAGATGGCGCACGTGTAGGCCCAGTCCTACTCGCGCGAAGACGCGCTGCGGGCATGCTCCGCAGGGAGAACGAAACGAGTCGGGAAGGCTGGCCGGCAGTGCGCCGACCGTATCGCATTCAGGCAGCCGGCGCCTGCGTCGCGCGTCGTTGAAGCGCCGCGCGCGCGAGGGCGATCGCCTCGGCGAATCGCGCATCGAACAACGTCAGGTCGCCGCCGTGCACGACGGCCTGCAGTTCCCCGACCGCGTCGGCCACCGCTTGCTCGTGGATCGTCGCGAATGCACCGCGCAGCGAATGCAATTCGTGACGCAGCGCGGGGATGTCGTTGTGCGCAATCGCGTCGCGCGTGGCCGCGATCGATTGCACGAGGCTCGCTTCGAGCAGCGCATGCACGTCGGCCGGCAGCGGCCCTTCCGCGAGATCGACGAGCGCGCGCCGCGCCGGTGCCCGCCCGGCGACGGCATGCGCATACCGCCGCACGGTCCGGTCGATCGTGTCGAGCAGCACCGGCTTCACCAGCACCGCGACGATTCCCGCTTCCGCGCACCGCGCATGCTCGGCCGCGCTCGCGTGCGCGGTGACGGCGACGACCGGCAGCGCCGGATACTGCGCACGCAGCACCCGCGCGAGCGTGTAGCCGTCCATCCCCGGCATGTTCAGGTCGGTCATCACGAGGTCATAGCGCGTATCCGTGCAACGTCGCAGCGCCGCCGCGCCTTCCTCGGCCGCGTCCGCCGCGTAGCCGAGCGTGACGAGCTGCCCCTGCAGCAGCGTGCGGTTCACCGGATGATCGTCGACCACCAGCACGCGCGCGGTGACGGCCGGCAGCAGCGCGGCATCGTCGGCCTGCGTGGCGGCGTGTTCGGCCACCTGCGCGTCGGTGGCCGCCGGCAGCGGCAGCGTGACGACGAAGGTGCTGCCCTTGCCCGGCTCGCTCTTCACGTCGACCGTGCCGTGCATCATCTGCGTGAGCTGCTTCGTCAGCGCGAGCCCGAGGCCCGTGCCGCCGTAGCGGCGCGTGATCGACGTGTCGGCCTGCGTGAACGGGCGGAACAGCGCCGCACGCTGCGTGTCGGTCATCCCGATGCCGGTATCGCTCACGCCGATCGCGATCGGCGAATCGGGGTTCGTGTCGTCGCGCAGATACACCTCGAGCGTGACTTCGCCATGGTTGGTGAACTTGATCGCGTTGCCGAGCAGGTTCGCGGCGATCTGCCGGATGCGCGTCGGGTCGCCGAGATGGCGCGCGGGCAGCGCATCGTCGACGAACACGTCGAACTGCAGGCCCTTGGCGGCGGCCAGCGGTTCGAACATCGCGCCGGTCTGCCGGATCGTGTCCGCGAGGTCGAACGGAATCGCCTCGATCGTCATCTGGCCGGCCTCGATCTTCGACAGGTCGAGGATGTCGTTGATCAGGTCGAGCAGCACCGACGACGCGCCTTCGACGGTGTGCAGCCGTTGGCGCTGCGTGTCGGCCAGCGGCTCGCGGCCGATCAGCTCGAGGTTGCCGAGGATCGCGTTCAGCGGCGTGCGGATCTCGTGGCTCATCGTGGCCAGGAACGCCGATTTCGCGTTGTTCGCCGCATCGGCCGCGCGCGCGGCTTCGTCGAGCCGGCGCTCGACGTTCTTCTGCGACGTGATGTCGGAGAAGTTGCACAGCACGACGTCGGTGTCGCGAAAGCGCGTTCGGACCAGATTGACGAGCAGGTCGACGGCTTCGCCGCCGGCGGTGGGCAGTGTCACGTGCAGATCGGGTTGCCACGCGGCAGCGGCAGGCGAGCGGTCGAAGCGTTCGAGCAATCTCGCCGGCAACGAAGGTTCGCCCGCGCGGCGCGCATCGTAGTCGCGCATCGTGTCGTTCTGCAGCAGCACCGCGCCATCGGCGAGCGACAGCAGCGCGATGCCGGACGGCGCGGCTTCGACGATCGTCCGGTTCAGGTTCTCGCTGTCGATCACGCGGCGCGTGCGTGCGTCGTCAGGCTTCAGCACGCGGCGGTCGAAGCGCACGAGCAGCCACCACACGAGCGCGATCACCGCGAGCATGATCGCGACGTACCAGCCTGCACGCAGGCCGATCGTCGCGAGCAGCGAGCGCAGCGTGAACGCCTGCACGAGCGTCCAGCCGGTTTCGGGAATCGGCTGGCTCAGCGAGAACAGCCCGTCGCCGAACGCGGTGCGCGGGCCGCCGCCGCGGACGGCGTCGCGCGTGCGCGCGCCGAGCCGCTCGACGGCCGCGCGGGTGGCATCGTCGCCGGCCGCGGTGTCCGCGCGCAGCAGCGTGCGCCCATGCGAGTCGACGACGATCGCGGCGTCGGACGTGTCGCCCGTCGACAGGCGCGTGCGCAGCACGTCGACGGGCAGCGTCGACAGGAACACCGCGCGCGGCACCTGCATGTCGTAGACGGCGCCGGCGATGCGGAACACGTCGCGCCGCTGCACGGGATCGTAGACGGGCGGATGCCATTCGTATTGCCCGGGCGGCGGCGTCGCGATGCCAGCGGCGACCTGGGCGACGAGCGTGGCCGCATCAGTGGCGGGCGACGCGGTGAGCGGATCGGCCGGCACCGGTTCCGGGATGACGACCGCAAAGCTGCGGTCGGGGCGATACGCATAGCCGGCGATCGCGCGATCGGCATCGTGCTTCGCGACGTACGCGCCGACGCGATAGCTCATGTCGCTCGCCATCGCCAAGTCGTGCGCGTAGCTGTCGGCCGGGTGCGCGGGCGACAGGTCGGCCAGCACGAGCGTCGGCGGAAAGGCCGGGCTGCCCTGGATGATCAGCCGGCCGCGGCCGGCCGCGAGAGCGGCCACGCGAGCCGGATCGGTCGCACGGGTGTTCCACACGGCTTCGTCGTGCGTGACGAGCGTGTCCATGCCCGCGGTGCGCATCTTGAATTCGATCTGGACGAGGAACTGGCGTACCGCGAAGGTCGTATAGCGCGCCTGGATCGCCTCGCGCACCATCGTATAGAGCATCAGCCCGCTCGCGAGCAGGATCGCGACCGTCACGGCCGCGCCGCCGGCATACAGCAGCGCGCGCTGGCGACGGCCGACGCGGGTCGGCGCGACGGACGCGTGCGCGGCGACGGAGCGGGAGGGATCGGGTGCGGCGCGGTGGTCCATCGGGAGCGGGGCGGTCGGCCAGGGTGCCCCCATGATAATGGAGTCCGATCGGCGCGCAATGGGGCCTGTCAGGGTTGCCGGGTGCCGGCGGGCTGTCCGGCGGCACGGCGATCACGCCATCGGGCCGGCTATCGCGGCGCCGCTTCGTCGTCGTCGGGCGGCGCACCCGGCTCGCACGTGACGAGCCGATAGCCGAAGCCGTACATCGTCATCATCTTCACGCCATGCCGGCCGTCGAGCTCGAGCCGGTCGCGCAGATACGCGACGTGCGTGTCGAGCCGCCGGCTGGACGCGGCGACGAGCGAGCCCCACACGAGCTGGCTCACATGGGCGCGGTCGAGCGCGCGGCCCATGTTCAGGAAGAATGCGGTCGCGATCTGGAAGTGCTTCTCGGTCAGCACGTGCTCGCGGCCGGCCACGTTCACGCAGCGCGTCGCCGTATCGAATTCGAACGCGCCGATGCGCCAGTGGCGATGATGGGTGGCACGATGATGCGACCAGCGCAGCCAGGTCGCGATGCTGGCGATCAGCGTGTCCGGCGGCACGACGTACGGATGATGCTCGTTCGCGCCGGCGACGAAACACGCGGATCGCGCGAGCTCCGTATCGCGCTGGCTGATCGACACGATCGCCACGGTGCCGGCGAAACGCGCGCGCAGCGCACGGATCGCGTCCGTCGTGCGCCGGCAGGCCGTTTCGCACTGGACGACGAACAGATCGAACGCGCGCGTGTCGCACGCCGCGAGCAGGTCGGGCAGGTACTCGAAGCGCGACGGCCGGTAGCCGGCGCGGCGCAGGATGTCGTCGATGCGCAGCCGGTCGTAGCCGTATCCGGCGCGACGCAGCCGGTCGTCGAACGTGCCGCGGCTCGGATGGTCGATCGTCAGGATCGCGATGGCGGTGGAAGGGGCGTCGGTCACGATACGGGCGGGCGAAGCCGGTGCGGCGCGGGTGCGGCGTGCGTACGCGGTCGGGCGAAATGAGGCGGGATCATGGCCGGACAGGTTCCGGGCAGCTAGCGGCGTGACGCCGTCCAAAAAAAGTCCCGCCGGGGAGGGCGGGAAAAGTATCGACTATGGAGCCTGTACTCCAGGAGGCAACGGAGAACAAGCAAGCCGATTCTGGGCGGTTCGGAGCATGAAGAACATCAGCCCAGTCTGAAATTCGCGCCGCGCAATCGAAGCCGCAGCGGTTTGGGACTGGGCTGACGTCCGGCATGACCGGATTCGGACCACGAGCCGTGTCGATTTGCCGACAATGACGGCAACCCGCTCCGGGTGCGGCAATCGTTTCGTGTCGTGCGCCGGCGCGCTTTCCGGCTTGCCATCGAACATGAAACCATCCTTCCGAATCGCCGCACTGACCGCCTGGCTCGCGCTGAGCCTCGCCGGCACCGCGTTCGTCGTCTCGCGCGCCGTGTCCGACGCGTACGGCCGCTTCTTCCAGGATTCGAGCATCACGATCCGGCTGCTCGCGCAGAAGGCCGCGCAGCACGAGGCGATTCTCGCGACGCTCGGCGCGTCGTCGCTGGCCGCGCCGCCCGCGCACATGCTCGACAACCTGCGCGAGCGGATGCCGCAGCTCGGCGGGCTCGCTTACTGGCGGCCCGGCGCAGGGTGGCAGACCGACGGCGGGCCGGTTCCCGACGCGTTGCCGCAGCAGCGGCCCGGCAAGCCGTTCATGCTCGCGTTCGACGGGCCCGCCGCGTACTGGCTCATCGCCGGGACCGGCTGGGCCGTGCGCGTCGATCCGGGCCAGATGCTGCAGCCGGGCGACTGGTCCACGGCGATTTCGTCGGCGGCGCTCGAATTGCGCGACCGCCGCGTCGAGCTGCTGCAGCGCGCGACCGACGGCGCGACGCCGTTGTGGACGATGCATCTCGAGAAACATCTGCCCGCGCAGCCGCAAGCGTTCGTGCTGCGCACCACGCGCACGCTGACGGCCGCCGATTTGCCGTGGCTGCCGATCGCGCTGTGGAACGCGGTGGCAGCACTCCTTGCGGCGGGCGCGCTGGGCGCGTGGCGGCTGCGCGAGGTGCGGCGGCGCGCGGATACGCGTGCGCGCCTGGATCGCTTCGGCCGGCTCGACACCTTCGGCGAAATGGCGGCCGGCCTCGCGCACGAGTTGAATCAGCCGCTGGCCGCGATCGTCAGCCATACGCGGGCGGCCGAACGCATGCTCGATCAACCGGCCGAGCGCGACAGCGTGCGCCGCGCGCTGCAGACGAGCGTCGTGCAGGCGAAACGCGCGGCGGCGATCCTGGAGCGCATGCGCGAAGCGGTGACCACCGCGCATGGCGGTGAGCGTCGCCCACTCGATCCCGATGCGATCGTGAACACGTTGCTGTTCCTGTATCGCGACGACTGCGCGCGCGAGCACATCGCGCTCGGCTGGCACAACGCGGCGGCGCGCGAGCGGCCGTTCGCCGAGCCGATCGCGGTCGAGCAGATCCTGCACAACCTGATCCAGAACGCGCGCGACGCGCTGGCCGGCGCGGGAGTCGGCACGGTCGCATCGCGCGGCGAGATCCGCATCAGCGGCGTGCGCGTCGGCCGGCATTACCGATTCACCGTGACCGACAACGGCCCCGGCGTGCCGGACGACGTGCTGCCGCGCCTGTTCGAGCCGTTCTTCACGACGCGTGAGCGCGGTCTCGGTCTCGGGCTGCCGCTGTGCGACACGCTCGCGCAGCGGCAGGACGGCACGCTGGCGGTGCGCAATCTGCCGTCGGGCGGTGTGGAGGCCACGTTGCTGCTGCCGCTGGCCGGGGAGGGCGCATGAACGATTCGCTTCGACCGCGTGCGGCTTGCGACGCGTCCGTTGTCGCGATCGTCGACGACGACGAAGCCGTGCGCGACGGGCTCGCATTGCTGCTGCGCACGGTCGGTGTGGCGACGCGCTGCTATGCGGACGCGTCGGCGTTTCTCGCCGATACGGACGACACGGCGCTCGGCTGCGTGCTGCTCGACATCCGGATGCCGGGAATGAGCGGCCTCGATGCGCTCGACGTGCTGCGTGCGCGGCGCGAGCTGCCGGTGATCGTGATGACGGGTCACGGCAACGTCGACGCGTGCCGGCGCGCGTTCAAGCGCGGCGCGCTCGATTTCCTGCGCAAGCCGGTGGACGACGACGAACTGATCGCCGCGGTGCAGCAGGCGCTGCGCCGGCACGCCGCGCAGCGCGGCCAGGACGACGCCGACCAGACCCGCGCGGCCCGCCTCGCGACGCTCAGCGCACGCGAACGCGAGGTGCTGGACGGGATCGTGCGCGGCGGGAGCAACAAGGCGATCGCGCGCGAACTCGGGTTGTCGCCGCGCACCGTCGAGACCTATCGCGCGAACGTGTTCGACAAGCTGCAGGCCGCGTCGCTGGTCGAGCTCGTGCGCGACTACGCGGCGCTCGCGGGCGGCTCGCCTCCGTAGCGCTACGGAGGCGCAACCCGTAGCCGAACGGGTTCAACGATCGCGGCGCGATTCCTACGATGACGGCTTCTCCGACAAGTCATTCATCGTCAAGGATTCGATTCATCATGATCAAGCGCTTTGCCCTGCCGTCCACGCTTGCCCTGCTGTTCTCGGGCGCCGCCTTTGCCGATACCGTCGCCGTGCCGGAGACGAAGAAGGCCGCCGACGCGAGTGACGCCGGCTACTACGCGACGGGCCGCGTCATCGGCGCCTTCGACAACGCGGTGAACATGGAGCTGACGAGCCCGCGCGTCGCGAGCCGCGTCGGCGGCCCGGAGACCGGCTCGAACGTCACCGGCTCGCTCGGCCTCGGCTACCAGTTCGGCAACGGCTGGCGCGCGGAAGGCGAATACGTGTTCAAGCGCACCAACAACTTCACCAGCTACTGGGCGCCGTTCGACGCGAACGCGAACGAATTCCACGTGTCCGCGCAGCGCCTGATGCTGAACGGCTACAAGGACTTCGACCTCGGCCGCGGCTTCTCCGTATACGGCACGCTGGGCATCGGCGTCGCGATCGTGTCGGCCGACGGCTGGCAGACCAACGATACGCGCCGCTTCGCGTCGAAGACGCAGACCAACCTCGCGTACTCGGCCGGCGCGGGCGTCAGCTACGCGATCAACAAGCGCTTCTCGATCGACCTCGGGTATCGCTATGTCGACATGGGCAATATCGAGACGGGTTTCAACACGTTCGCGAACCGCATCAACGCGCGCGACGAACAGTTGAAGTCGAAGCTGTCGTCGAACGAAGTGTTCATCGGCCTGCGTGGCCGGTTCTGATGGACGCGCGAACGGGCGGGCCGTCGGCCGGCTCGCGCGAGGAGGCTGATGGCATGAAGGATGCGATCGATTCGCGGCGGCGCAGGCTCGTGCTGGCGACGGCCGCGCTGGCCGCCGTGCCCGCGTGGGCGGCTGACGCGCAACCCGCGCCGGGCAGCGCGCCCGGCGTGCGGTGCGAGACGTCGCCCGACCTGACGGTGCGGATCGTCGACATGCTGCACGGCGTCGCGGCCGAGGGGATGCGCGTCGAGCTGTCGCGCGCCGACGGCGCGCACGACGTGCCGCTGCGCACCGCCGTCGTCGATGCGCGCGGCGGCACCGGCGCGCCGCTGCTGGCCGGCGACGCCTATCGCGCGGGCACGTACACGCTGATGCTGCATGTCGGCGAGTACTTCCGCGCACGTAATGTGCAGTCGCCGTTTCTCACGGTCGTGCCGATCCGCTTCCGGATCGCGCGCGGCGACGAACGGCTGCATCTTCCGGTGCAGTTCGGGCCGTGGAATTACACGGTGTATCGCGGCACGTGACGCATGCGATCGCGCCACCGCGACAGGACACGACACGACATGACAGGCATCAGCACGCACGTGCTCGATATCGCGAGCGGCAAACCGTTGACCGGCGTGCGCATCGAGCTTTACGACATGGGCGAGACGCCGCCGCTGCTCGTCGCGCGCGCGACCAGCAACGCGGACGGCCGCAACGACGCGCCGATGCTCGATGGCGATCTCGCGCGCAGCGGCGACTTCGAGCTGCGGTTTCATCTCGGCGAGTATTTCATGCAGGCAGATGCGTTGCTGGACGTCGTGCCGGTGCGCTTCATGGTGACCCACCCTGCGCAGCACTACCACGTGCCGCTGCTGTGTTCGCCGTGGTACGTATCGACGTATCGCGGCAGTTGAACGGTCGACGGGCGACGCGGGGGCGCGGGGGCGACAGAGCGCTCGCGCGGCGGGCGCCGTCCGCTCGATCGCTCGGTCAGCAATAGGACCAGGCTGACCGCCGGGTCGGACTAAAGGTGACGCCGTCCGATTTACCGGAACGGGTACGGCGGCGATACTCGAAGTCATTCGTTCAACTACGGGAGCACGGATTGCTGCGGCGGATGTCGCGCAATGCGTCGTCGACATCATGAGCATGCAGGACATCACCGGGCATTACGCGATTCCGCTCGCGCATCCGTTCTCGGATGTGCCGCCGCCGTACGGCCGGCGACGCCGGCCGTTCGTGGCGAGCCGGCGGGCGCGGCAACTCGTGTTCGATATCCACGGCGCACCCCGCGTGCCGGCGCCCGCGGCGGACGGCGGCAACGTCGCCAGGGCCGCACGGTCCGTCAAGGTCGTTCGCGCTGCCGATTTCGGTTCCGACAACCGCGCATGGGTGCGCCCGCATCCGCTGCGCCGCCGCTGGCGGCTCACGCTGATGGCCTGCGCGCTGTTCGGCACGACGTGCATCGTCGCGACGCATCTGGTCGACGAGCGCCAGCACGCGGCGGAGCACGACGCAGCTCATTCGACGGCGATCGCGGCCGCGCCGACGGCGGCCGTCGCGGCGACGGAAGTCGCGCGGGCGACCGGCCACCCGGCGCAAGTCGCGATCGTACGGGCGGATCGTGCGGCACCCTCGCAGGCGCAGATGACGGCTGCCGCGACGGTGGTGGCGGAAACCGCGTCCGCGGAAGCGCGCGCGTTGCGCGTCGCGGGTAGCGGGGCGGCGGAGGAACCGGTGGCGGTCGCGATGGCCGTCGCGTCGAATGCCATCGTCGCGGAAGCTGCCGCGCCGCGCGTCGAGCGTGGATCGTCGGCGCGCGATCCGGTTGCGGAGACCGCGCGCCCGGCGGCGAAATCCATCGCGACATCGCGCGGCAAGGCGGCGCGTCGCGCCCTGGCGGATGCGTCGGTCGCGCAACGTGCGTCGACCGCGACGCCGCATGCGCAGCCGGCCGCCCGAGCGGCCGATACGCCGCCGGCCGCGCCGGTATCCAGCTCCGCCCAGGCCGTCGGCATGACGGCCGCCGAGTTCGCGCAATGGCTCGCCGCGACGCGCGATACGTCGCGGTCAGTCGCGGGCGGCCCCGATCTCTCGGTCGAGCTGCCGAGTCATACGCGGTTGACCGGGCAGTGACGCGTCGATTCCCGGCAGGCCGCGCATGCGCGCGACGGCGCCGGAATCACGTGCGAAAAATTCTCCTCGCTTGAGCGGCCGCTCCTTCAGACCGGCCGCATTTTTTTGCCTGCATCGTGTGGCCGACGGCACGCAATCGCGACGTCGCGCCAGGTCGCCGCGCAGGGTCGACGGCGCTCGCCGCATGCCGCGCACACCAGGCACGCAGAATCGGACGCGACTGATTTTCAGCGCCATTCGTTTTCGTGACAATGGGATTTCTGCGACCCGGTACGCGAACGCGTGCCGGATCATGGAGATATCTCCTTTTCGCGGCCGGTCTTCTCGACTGGCCGCTTTTTTGTTCCCGTTCGTTACCGGAGAGTACGACCGCGATGCAGATCGATCGCCTGATCCCTGAAATCCTGTTCGGCTTCACGGGCCTGATCGGCATCATCAACCCGTTCGGCATGGCGTTCGTGTTCCTCGAGCGCACGCAGTCGCTGACCGAAGCCGAACGCGCGATCCTGTCGAAACGGCTCGCGACGAACGTGTTCTTCACGCTGATCGTGATTTTCTTCGCCGGCGCGCCGGTGCTGAATTTCTTCGGGATCTCAATGGAAGCGCTACGGATCGGCGGCGGCTTCGCGGTGGCGGTGGCCGGCTGGTCGATGCTGAATGCGCCGGACGTACCGGCCGGCGGCGACGCCGCCGTGCACGGCGACGGCCTGCACAAGCTGATGTCGCGCGCGTTCTTTCCGCTGACGGTGCCGCTGACGATCGGCCTCGGCTCGATCGCGGCCGGCATCGCGCTGCATGCCAATCGCGCGCATACGGCGGGCGATTACCTGTTGTCCGGTGTCGTGTCGGTGGCGGTTGCGGCGCTCGTCGCGTTCGCGATCTGGCAGATCTACAGCCGCGCGACCACGCTCGCGCGCTATCTCGGCAGCGAAGGGACCAAGGTCGCGATGCGCGTGTCCGCGTTCCTGCTGCTGTGCGTGGGCGTGCAGATCATGCTGACGGGATTGGCCGCGTTCGTGCAGATGCTGGGCGGGCAGGCGGGGTGACAGGCGGGCGTGTCGCGGCCCGTGCCGGCGCTCGATAAAAAGCCGCTCCATCAAGGAGCGGCCCGTCGCGTTACAGCAGCTTCGCCTGTACCCGCGCAATCCCCTGCAGCGCACAGGCTTCGTCGAGATGCCCGCCCGGCGCCCCGCCGACACCCACGGCGCCGATCACCTCGTCGCCGACCTTGATCGGCACACCGCCGCCGAGCACCAGGAAGCCGTCGATGGCCGTCATCTGCGCGGCGGCCGGGTTCTTCTGCAGGTTCGCGGCCAGCGTGGCGGTCGGCGTTTTCGTCGACAGCGCGGTATAGGCCTTGCGCTTCGATGCGTCCACCGTATGAAGCCCCGCGTTGTCGCCGCGCAGCACCGCGCGTTCGATACCGCTGCGGTCAACCACGGTGACCGTCACGTTGTAGCCGCTGGCCGAGCAGGCCTGGATCGTCTGCTGCGCGATGTCGGTGGCGAGATTCAGCGGCAGGTTTTTTTCCTGAAGCACCTGCGCGGAAGCGGCGGTCGTCAGCGTGGCGGCGACGAGCGTCGCCAGGGTAGCGCGAATGATCATGTGAACTCCTCAATGAAATGACGGGATGCGAGCGGGGCATCGCACGTGCGGCTTCATGCGAGCTTTCATGAAAACCGCCGACGATCGCGACCGATGCGCGGGCGGTGACGGCCCAGGCGGTCGGTCGCGGCCGAACTGCTCGATGCGTCAAGTGTCGGCGAGTCGGGAGGGAAGCTGAATAGGACGGGGCTTATTCTTGCGGCGCCTATCGCGCGTCGCGTCGGCCTTCGGCGGGCACGCGGCCGCGCGCGTCGGTATCCGGCGCCGCTTGCACGGGGAGCGCGACGCCGCAATGCGGGCAGCACGGCCCGTCGCCGTCGGCGGGCCGCGTGTTCGCCCGGGTGCGCTCCAGCGCCGATGCAACCAGTTCCGCGCCCATGATCCCGGTCGGGAACGCGATGATCCCGTAGCCGAGCAGGATCGCGCACGACGTGATCAACCGGCCGAGCGGCGTGACGGGCGTTAGGTCCCCGTAGCCGGTCGTGCTCATCGTCACCGCCGCCCAGTAGACGCCCACCGGAATGCTCGTGATCCCGTGCTCCGGCCCTTCGACCAGAAAGATCACGGTGCCGAGAATCACGACGAGCACGAACATCCCGCCGATGAACACGAAGATCTTGCGCCGTGCACGCGTGAGCGCCCGGATCAGCATCTGCCCTTCCTCGAGATAGATCGACAGCCCGAGGATGCGGAACACGCGCAGCAGACGCAGTAACCGCACGTCGATCAGCGCGTGCAGGCCGGGGAAGAAGAACGCGAGATAGGTGGGCAGCACCGAGACGAGATCGACGATGCCGAAGAAGCTGCGCGCATAAGCGGCCGGTTTCTTCGCGGTGCAAAGGCGCAGCAGATACTCGGCGGAAAACAGCAGCGTGAACGCCCATTCGGCCGCGTAGAGCGCGTGGCCGTATCGTTCGTGCAGGTCGTGCACGCTGTCGGCCATCACGACGAGCACGCTCGCGACGATGAGCGCGAGCACCGCGATGTCGAGCTTGCGCAGGAACGAAGGGCGGCGTGCGACATGTGCGACGGCATCGCGCGCCGTATCGAAGGAGGACCGGATCAGCGAAATCATGCGCCCGAGTGTACGGACCGTGTATCGCAGAGCCTATCGGACGAGTCTGATTCCGCCGTTGCGGACGTTACGGCCCGAAACGTTGCGTGACGGTCTCCTTCAGCCGTGCGACGGTCAGCTCGCCCATATGCGATTCGCCGAGTTCTCCTTTCGCGTTGGGGAACAACGTGGTCGGCAACCCGCGCGAACCGTACGCATGCATCGCGTGCTTACTCCTGCTCGATCAGAAACCGCTCACGCCTTTTACCCTTAATCCAGCCCGGTTCGCGTCCGCGACCGCTCCACGTTGCGCCTGTCTTTGGATCGCGATATTTGGGTGACACGCTGTTTTGAGCTGCACGTGTGCCAGATGCCGCCCGGCGACGCCCAAAGACTTGCTCAGGCGTTATCCCATATTCGGCCACGCGGGCGCGCACTTCCTGAAGGACGGCTTCAAGCTCCGCTTGTCGTGCTTGCTCCGCTTGCTGCATCAGTCGTTCCGCTTGGGCTTTCAGCTCGAGATACGTTGCCATCGAAGTTCCTCCTGTTGGATGTACTGCGACTATAGACGGTAATGTCACACTCAAAAACGTGAAGCGCGAGCAATACGATGTGGCTACATAAGTTTAAATTTCAATTGCCCACATGAATTAGTCGGTATCGGCCGGTGCTACATGAAAAATTTGCAACGGCATCGTAAAATATCAAGAAATCGTTTCAATTTAAGAAATATCAAGCGAAATTTTTGTAATAAGTTTTCAAGAATGATGTGTGATACGTGCGAATGACATTTTGTCACGAAGATCTAACGCCTCTATCCTCCCGAGTTTGGTAGTTGACGATCCGCAATACACGAACCAACAATGCCGAGGCAAGCCCCCGACTTTCGATGGTGACTGCGATATGGACGGGCGGCAGTAGAGTCAAATGGGCATGTGGCGCACGCGGGCCGTCTCGAGCGAAATGGTACGCGATGAGCGAGTGCCGATCCGACTCGAGAATGTTCGCATTCAGATTGAGGTAAATCCATGGAGCAACGTGAGAATACGTGTCAATCCGACGAGCAGGTGGCGTGCACGCTGCCGACTGACGAATGCGCGGTGTTGCGCGAGCGGCTGCGGCTTGCGGAACTGGAAATCGGCCGGTTGCAAAACTGCCTGGGGCTCAAGACCCAGGAGCTTGACAGGTTGACTCGGGTTATCGTCAATTTCTCGATTGTTCATTGTGATGTTGAGACAAGGTTGCAACGCGAGCTCGACGCGGCGCGCACAGGCGTGTGCGGCAGCGCAATAGCGAATTCCAACGCCTTCGTCAATGTTGATTCGTCGGATAGTCTCATCACTGTAAAGCTGCCATATATAACCAGTATTCTGTCCGTGTTGTTCGATAGCATGTTCGAATTCTGGGCTGACTGTGATCCTCAGCGCTTACCCAAATCCTCTGCTGTCGCGCATGCGATCGATGCGCGCCTGGGGCTGGCCGCTCAAACTAACGGTGAAGCGTCTCGAAGCGGCCAGGCATACGCGTCGGCAATTCGTCCCGATTGGGTCAAAGACGCGGATCGCCGACATCATCGTCACGGGCAGCGACACTGAGCCGGCCACGGACTCGCGTTCCGGATGCAAAATGGCCGCACAAGCTAAGGCCGACACCGAGCACCACGTTCAACGGGTTTGGCCGCTTTGCGAACGGTTGTACGCTCAATGATCAGGGGATGGGGTATGACCGACCGAGCTCGCAAACGAGGCGACAGAGCACGGGCTGAGCCAGGTCACATGGCGTAGCAACGCGCTGGCATCGCAGCCCAAACGCTCGAACGTCGAAGCGCGGAGATTGATGGCGCAGACGAGATAGTTCGCCGCATTCGTACGTTCGGCGATTGGCAGGGTTTCGAGTTCAAGCCCGGCGCGTCGGTAAAGGCGCGCTATCGCGTAAGAGAGCGCGCCGATAATGCGCGTTGCTCCTAATGAAGCCGCGATCGCAAGGACCGGTGGGAAGAACTGCATCCCGTTCGAGCGACCCATTGACCGAACGGGCCGGATGCTGGCGGCAAACCGAGATAGCTCCCATACGGTCGGGGAGACGGGCAATACGCAATTCGGTGAATGTGCGTGCAGCGTCTGGAGCAAATACGGTTTGGTCGTTGGCATCAGCCTCGCGCAGCCGCAGACTTGTTCCATCGGATCCAGTAACACGACGTGAATCGTATCTCCTCGGTCGAAGTGGTCCCACTCGGTGGCGCTGAGGGCATCGGCATTGGGCAACTGCCAACCGAGACGCTTAACGAAGACTTCATATCGGAACTCGCCAAGGCCATGGCGCAACGGGGCGGGTATATCGACAAGCCTGCCTGCAAAGATCGATTGCACGGTTTTTCCCTCGCACTCAAGAAACCGTGTCACGCTAGCAAGCAGGCAGTCTGAACGGAACTAGTGATATAGGGAGGGTGCAGGTCGCAAAATGCGCGTGCGGGTGCGCACACGGGATTGCGAACGTTAGGTGTCGCGGCGACGTGTGTGCGCGAGAGGCATCGGGTATTCCGACAGCGTAAGGCATGCGCGAGATGGCGCGTGAGATGATACGGCGCGCCGGGCGAATGAACTGCCGATCAGACCAGAATCAATCCGCGGGCGGCCGCATACACGGCCGCGGCGGTTCGGCTATTGATGCGCAGGCTCCTCTTTGCCTCGTCGATGTGGTAGTCAACCGTATGGGGCGATATACCGAGAATGCCTGCGATCTCCCATGATGATTTGCCGCGCGCGACCCACGCAAGACATTCTTTTTGGCGCGGGGATAGCTTGGGCAAGGGGCCGACACAGCGCGGGCGAGCCAATCGATTCAGTTCTTGATGAAACAATGCGCTAATGAGGCTTGCGAGCCGCAAATTGACCTCTGTCTTGATCTCCGGTGAAGGGCTTGCGAGATTGACGAGCAAGATGTTGCCATCGGGCTCGTGAATCGGGATGCTTACCCCATTAACTAATCTGTATTAGCCGGGACTTGATCTGACAGGTAGTCGGGCCGACAAAGAACGAGTCATCAATGGGGGATGAGTTTCTCCT